>CAZPMA010000029.1:0-32012 GCA_964587535.1 uncultured Bacteroidales bacterium | reverse complement strand
GGCGACGATGATAAGAGGGAATCAGATCTTTTAAATAATAAAAAAATCATTAAAAATGCCAATATAGGTGTTGAAGTTAGTTCTTATAATGAATACAGAGTTAAAATAGATTCGTTAATAAATACCCTAAATGGATATATCTCAAATGATAATTTGAATAAATCTGATTATAATATTAGTTGTAATTTAACAATAAGAGTTCCGGCAAATAATTTTGATAAGCTGATTAATACACTTGAAAAGGGGACTGTAAAGCTTCTTTATAAGAATATCTCAGCAACTGATGTTACAGAAGAATTTGTTGACATTGAAGCTCGATTAAAAACAAAAAGAGAAGTTGAAAAAAGATACCGTGAACTGTTATCAAAAGCAAAAAATATTAAGGAAATTCTAGAAGTAGAAGAAAAACTTAGAATTTTAAGAGAAGAAATTGAAGCCCGCGAAGGAAGATTGAATTATTTGAAGAAACAGGTATCATATAGTTCAATTCAGTTGCAGATTACTCAAAAGCTTGATTACAAATATGAGCCAATTAAAGAAAAAAACTTCATACAGCGCTTGTGGAAATCTATTGACAAAGGTTGGAAGGGTTTGGTAGGATTTTTGTTATTCTTAGTGAGAATATGGCCAGTATTACTCATTGGATATTTCACATTTTTTTATATTCGTAGAATTAGACGAAAAAGGAGATTGAAGAAAGAAGAAGAAATTAAAAAAAATAAACAAAGAAAATATTATCATAAATCAAAATATCAAAAGAAAGAAAACAATACAAATAACTAAATAAAAAATAATAAAATGGAGTCAAACAGGAATTTAGGCAGAGCAATTATTGGAATCGTTCTTATTTTAATTGGTGTTGCATTTATAGGAAAAACATTAGATTTTTTCCCACACCAGATCATGCGTCATGTTTTTACATGGGAAATGATACTTATTGTACTGGGTATAATTTTTATTTCAACAAAAGATAACAAAACAACTGGTTGGATTTTATTAATCATTGGTTTGGTATTTTGGGTGCCGGATTTTGTGCATATTCCATTTGGAGTAAGAAGACTATTTTGGCCAACACTCCTAATTATTGTAGGTGTTGTTATAATTATTCGTTCCACTTCTGTAAGAAGGGAATTTTCTGGTACCGAATCTAGTGTTGATTTTATGGATGATATTGCAATTTTTGGTGGTGGAGATAAAGTAATTACTTCAAATAATTTTAAAGGAGGAAGAGTAACAGCTATTTTTGGCGGATCAAAAATTGACCTTACAAAAGCACAATTAGCACCAGGAAAAAATATCATTGATGTTTTTTGCTTATTTGGTGGAACTACTTTAATTGTTCCCGAAAACTGGAATGTAAAAGTTGATATTGTGCCTATATTAGGTGGCTTTTCAGATAAACGGTATATTAGACCTGATACAACAATGGATGTGGGAAAAGAAATTGTTATTAAAGGTTTTGCAATGTTCGGTGGTGGAGATATAAAAAATTAAATCTCACAGTAAGCAATTAAATATTATCTTAAATAGTAAGAGATTGATAATGTTTTAATTATTAAATAAAGGTTAAATAATTAAGAAGGTATTTTTTATATTCAGGTTGACTGTTATATAACTTTATGCCTTCTTAATGAACCAAACACTAAGTCAAACTATCTAAAATATATTTAATAATAGGATTTGGATCAACAGGATTTACAAATGATCGTGTTTTGTATTTAGGTGGCAAAAAGATTTTTCTTTCAATCATTTCTTCTATTAACTCTTTGTATTTCAATGATGTTTTGCCTATTAACAGGCTTTGAATGTTGTTGTTTTGATTATAATATTTAAGAATATCTTTAAATCCTTTAAGGTATAAATGATCTTTTGTAAATCCACCACCACGGAATATCCTTGCAGCCATGAAAAATGCCTGATTTTCGTTTAATAAGCCGGTATCCATTAAATAACTAAATGTTTGTTTAAAATCATTACCAAGAAGCATTTTTTCAATCGTTTTTACACGTAAGGCCAGGATTTGTAATCGGCTAATTGAAATATTACCAGATAAATATTCACTTAATATTGCTAAGCCCTCTTGAGCATGAGTATTTAATGGAGTTCCTAACCTAAATATTTTCAGAGGCTGCAGCCTTGAATTAATAGTTGTTAACATATGAACCCCAATTTCATGTTCCGCAAGTGCATGCAATGATTTTTCAGAAAAGAAAGAGTCTTTACGAATAAGTAAAGTCTTTTTATGGTTCAGATTTAATACTTTAGATATTATTTTCTTCGAAATCTCCAGTTTGCACTGAAAACCGTATTTGTCAATTATATACCTGAAATAATGGTACACATCATTTGAATTCAGATTTAATTCTTCTGGTTCATCAACCGATTCTGATGAATGTAGAATATATTCTGCATTTTTAATATCAGTTTTATCTGGCTCACCAAAATACCTTAAAGAATTGTACAAAAATTTATCAGTTCCTATAGAAGCAATAATATCAATTTTATCAGCATATGAATCTATAACATCCTGGTATAGAAGTCGTAATGTAATATCATTTATTCTTTCAACAGGAATGTTGTACAATTCGCGTTTAAATTCAAAAGGATTAATCGCAAGCTGATTATAAATAAAATCAGGGTTATCTGAATATTTTAATTTGAAGAACTTTCTGCGTGCCTGATCAATATTTATAGGATTAATAAGGCTAATAATTTCAAAATCCTTAACAATGTTAAATAGTTGATTGTCGATTTTAATTAGATCCTTATCAAGCTCAGATGATAATAAACTGTTTTTTTTCTTTACAGTTAAATTGGTTTGTTGTTTTGCAAAATAAGCCGATGTATTGATTATGGCTTTTTTAAATTGTTCATTAAGTTCATCAATTACTAAAGGAAACGTTTCACCCGTTTCTTCGTTACAGTATTCTTTTTTAATTTCGGTTGCAAATACCAGGCTGTTTTCAAAATTTTTAGAGATGTATTCAAGCAAATAACCTTTTCCTTTAAATGGCCCGTTTTCTTCAACAGTGGTTTCAATTCCGGGTAAAGATATTTTTCTTAGTTCTTTTAACCAGTAATTTATGTATTTTGAATATTTTTTATGATTAAGATTTTCTGTTCCCAGGTTAAATAGTGGAGTTTCGTGCTCGTATCTCCTGAAATTATATGAGTGAATATCATAAACAACAACAGAATTAAACTTTGATTCCAGTTTTGAAATTAATGCATGAACAACAGTATAAAAATTTGTGTGTTTTTGTAAGGAATGCTTCTTTTCTTCAGATGTCAAAGGTTCTTTCCAAACATGTTTTCCCCATGCTTCATAATAAATAGCATTCTCAGGATTTCTGTTTAAATCATATTCATAACGAGAATCATTCGCAGCAATAACAATCGGGAGTGATGAAATAAAGGTTGAAGTTTCCGGATCTTCTTCATACCAGCGTTCATAATTATTTAAGGCACATTTTTTTTGTAATTCTTTTCTAAGCTGATGACCATTATGAATAGCAAATCCAACAAATGGCGTATATTCTTCAATTTTAATGTAAAATGAAGAGTCGCTGCTTTCAGCTTCGAAATGTTTTGATTCTTTAATAAGCTGAATAATTTGTTCAATTCTCAGCTTATGCATTTTCAATTAGCTTTTTATGTGAGCGTTTTCTTTTAATTGCTTTTTCTTTATGAGATATAACTTGCTCAACATAATCGATGACCGTAGACTGAATTTTCGTTCTATTAAATTTATTTATTCTTGTAATTCCACCCGGACTAACTACATTTATTTCAATCAATTTACCTTTAATAATGTCTAATCCAACAAAGAATAAACCATCAGCAACAAGTTTTGGACCGACCTTTTTACAAATAAATTTTTCTTGTTTTGTTAAGCTGTGTTTTTTAGCGCTACCACCTGCTTTTATATTTGATCGAATATCGTCCTGGGCTGGAATACGCCTGTATGCGCCTATTGCTTCACCGTTTAACATTAATACCCGGGTATCACCTTCTTCAGCTCCTTCGATAAATTCCTGGACAATAACATAGTTACCATCACGTTTACCTGAAATATAAAAATCAAGGAGCGAATTTATATTTTGTGTAGCATCTTTTTCTAAAACAATAACACCACTGCCACCAAAGCCATCCAATGGTTTAAGAATCATTTTATCTTTTGGCGAATTCTTAATTACTTCTTTCAAATAATTTTTACTTTTCGAAACGTAGGTAACAGGAATAATTTCATTTTTTGGATCTTCAAAGGATGCTGGATAAAGCTTATTATTGGCTTTACGTAATCCGTCAATATCGTTTACTATAAAAGTATGATCTTTAATAGAATCCAGAAAATTAAGCATAATTTGGTTAATTGGAGGATCAGTTCGAATAAATATTGCATCAAACCCACTGATTGGCAATAACTGTTTGTTTAATTCAACTTTTTTATGGAAAGTACTGAAGTTATTAGAATACTTATCCTGTTTTTTTATCATTCTTACAAAACCAAAAGTATTACTATCACGAATAGTTAAGCTCCATGGATAAAGTATCCCGACATTATGTCCACGAATTAAGGATTCATGTATCAACCTTAAGGTTGAATCTTCCTGTGGGTTAATTTCTTCCCAAGGATCAATAATAAAGCAAATGTTCATCGAAGTATATTTTTTGCAAATAAATTAAAATAATTGATACAAAAGATTAAAAAGTGCAATTTTAATACGCTAAAATAATCAATTAGTTAGCGTAAGATATTATAAAATACTTAAGATGACAAAAAAATGATAGATTAAGCAATCGTTAATGATCTTTTAATCAAAGATAAACACATCTTTAGTTTCAGTATCAAATACCTTTAAAATATCGTAGGCAGGTTTTAAATTATGATAATACTTTCCTATTTCTAGAAATATGATAGTTTGATTCTAACAAAAAGGTTTTTTACTAAATCAAGTTGAGTTAGATTATGTCTGGCTCGTAATTCTTTTATCCTTTTATTCATTATAATTACCTTAAAAAAGTAAATAATAAGTGTAGCCGTAACCTTGGTAAGTTTTTTTTAATTTTAAAACTTGTTATAGCAAATTAATATCATTATTTTTCAAATTGATTTTTTACTCAATTATGGGAAGTAAATTTCTAAAAAAAATAAAATCAATTGGTCCTGCAGCATTGGTTACCGCTGCTTTTATAGGTCCAGGTACAGTTACTACATGTTCTATAGCTGGAGCTAAATTTGGAAATGCGCTTTTATGGGGATTACTTTTTTCAGTAATAGCAACCATTGTTCTTCAGGAAATGGCGGCACGTCTGGGAATTGTTACACGTAAAGGTTTAGGTGAAGCACTACGCGAACAATTTAATAATCCAATCGCTAAAATAATTACAATAATACTGGTAATATCTGCAATATTTATTGGTAATGCAGCCTACGAAACCGGTAATATTCTCGGTGGAGCCTTAGGTTTAGAAACAATAACTGGCATTGAAAAGATTAAATTAACGAATAGCTTCTCAATAAATATTTGGGGTCCACTGATTGGTATTTTTTCTTTTATCTTAATGTATATTGGAAGCTATAAAACACTGGAGAAACTTTTAATTGGATTAGTAATTTTAATGAGTTTAGCCTTTGTTTCAACAACAATAGTTATAGCTCCTAATTTAGGAGAAATCTTAAAAGGAACTTTTATTCCATCTCTTCCAAAAGGTTCTGCATTAACCTTAGTAGCATTAATTGGAACTACTGTAGTGCCTTACAACCTATTTTTACATGCGTCTGCCGTGCAAGAACGATGGAAAGATGAATCTGGCTTAAAGGAAGCTCGTACTGATATTTATATTTCAATTTTAATTGGTGGGATTATTTCTATGTCTATAGTAATTACATCGGCAGCAGCTTTTGTAGGTTCTGCTCTGGAAATTACTAGCGCAGGTGATATGGCTTTGCAACTGCAGCCTTTATTAGGAAATTGGGCCAAAATATTTTTGGCATTTGGTTTATTTGCTGCAGGGGTGTCATCTGCTGTAACGGCTCCACTGGCTGCAGCTTATGCAACGACAGGAATATTAGGATGGAAAAGAAATTTAAAAGATATAAAATTTAAATTAGTCTGGATTGTGATTCTTTTAATAGGAATTACATTCTCAGCATTAGGATTTAAGCCGGTTCAGGCAATTGTATTTGCACAAATTACAAACGGAATATTATTACCAATAATTGCTATATATTTGTTGTGGGTAATGAATAATAAAAAACTGCTCGGGGATTTTAAAAATAAGCTATTTTCGAATATTATTGGCGGAATAGTTGTTTTAGTTGCAATTGGACTTGGTTTAAGAAGTATTTTTCATGTTTTTGGAATAATCTAAAATTTAAAGTTATGGATATTGATCTTAATTCAGATTTAGGCGAAAGTTTCGGAAATTATTCAATTGGTAATGATGCAGAAGTTATGAAATATATTACATCTGCAAATATTGCTTGCGGATATCATGCCGGAGATCCATTGGTGATTGAAAAAACAATTAAATTGGCATTGGAAAATAATGTTGCAATTGGTGCACACCCAGGATATCCTGATTTATTAGGATTTGGTCGAAGGTCAATGAAGCTGGCAACTGATGAACTTCATGCTATGATTTTATATCAGGTAGGAGCATTGAAATCAATGACAGAAGCATTAGGTGGAAAGCTGGAACATGTTAAACCACACGGTGCTTTATATAGTGATTTAGCTTATGATTATAACAGATCTTTGGCTGTGGCAGAAGCCATATACAAAATAGATCCGGAGCTTATTTTTATTGGTTTGGCTCAATCTAAGATGTCTAAAGCAGCAAGAGAAGTTGGATTAAAAACAGCTTGTGAAGTTTTTGCTGACAGAGCATATAATGATGACGGTTCTTTAGTATCCCGATTAGATAAAGGTGCTGTTATAACTGATAAAGAAGCCTGTTTAGAGCAAGTTAATCAATTGATTACAAGTAACTCAATCCAAACAATTAATGGCAATACTATTGCAATGCATGCTGATACAATATGTGTGCATAGCGATAATCTGCAAGCCATAGAGTTTGTGAAAGCATTAAGAGAATTTTTAACTCAAAAAAATGTTCAGCTTAAAAGTTTAAAAAGTTAAAAATAATTCATGTTTAAATACTTTCCGTTAGGGGATTCATCATTTATTATAAAATTTGGTGATCAAATATCACCTGAAATTAATAATAGTGTAAGAACGTATTCCCAAAAGTTAAGAGATGATAAGCTGGACGGAATTGCTGAGATAATCCCTGCATATAATGAGTTAGTTGTATCATACGATCGTAATTTAATTAACTACAAAAAACTTCTTACTTATTTAAAGTCTATTGAAAAAAGTTTATTTTTAAAAAAGATTACCAAAAGAAAAATTGTACATATACCTGTTTGTTACGAAAACGAATTTGCTTTAGATATTGATATTGTTTCTTCTTCAAATAACTTATCTATAGATGATGTAATCAAAATCCATTCATCTGCAGAGTATCTGGTTTACATGTTAGGGTTTACACCGGGTTTTTGTTATCTGGGTGGTATGGATAATAGAATCGAAACACCACGAAAAGAGATTCCCAGAACAAAAATTAATGCTGGCGCTGTTGGAATTGCAGGGAAACAAACGGGAATTTATCCAATTGAAAGTCCCGGGGGATGGCAAATAATTGGTAAAACACCATTGATTCTTTTTGATCCATTAAGAATTCCTGAATTTTTAATTGAAGCAGGCGATTATATAAAATTTGACCCTATAAGTATAAATGATTTTAAAGAAATAGAATCGAAATTAATTAAAGGAGTGTATAATTTAAATGTTGAATTAAGAAATGAGTAAAATAATAGTTCTTAAACCAGGTTTATTAACTACTATCCAGGATGTTGGTAGGTTCGGATATCAGCAATTTGGTATGCCTGTTTCAGGAGCTATGGATATACAATCATTAAAAACAGCCAATTTTTTAGTTGGAAATAAAGAGAATGAAGCTTGCCTGGAAGCTACAGCAAGCGGGCCTAAAATAGAGTTTGATTCTAAAACATACATTGCCATTTGTGGTGCAGATATGCAAGCAAATATAAATGGAATATGCATTGATATGTATAAGACCATTGAAGTAAAAAAGGGAGATGTTTTATCTTTTAATGGATTAATATCAGGATTTAGAACTTATATTGCATTTGCAGGAGGTATAAATGTTCCGTTTGTAATGAAAAGTAAATCGACTTACCTGCGTGGGAAAATTGGTGGATATAAAGGAAGACAATTAATAAAAGGAGATATTATTGATTTAGGGAATTATGATAGTATCCCTATCACCAGGAAGATTGAAAAAGATACGATTCCAGTTTATAAGGATAAATTTACTGCACGCATTATTCCGGGACCCGAAGCTGACCATTTTACTGTTAAAGGCTTATCAGATTTTTTATACTCAGAATTCACAGTTTCAGATTTATCTGATAGAATGGGGTACAGACTTCTGGGAAATAAAATAGAACACAAAATAAGTGCAGATATAGTTTCTTCAGGTTTGGCATTTGGAACCATTCAGGTTCCTGCACATGGCGAACCAATAATTATGATGGCTGATAGGCAAACTACCGGGGGGTATACGAGAATTGGCAATATTATTTCAAACGATTCACCAAAAATCGCCCAGTTAAAACCGGGCGATAAAATTAGTTTTAAAGAAGTTAATCTTGATACTATTTAAAACTAAGAAATTTTCTTAAGTGCAAAACTCATGTACTTATACTCACCATCAATAAAAGATTTATATCTTTCAGAGCCTTTTATTCCCGCAAATTGCCTGAAAGTTCTTTTCATTATTCCCGGAATTTGCGCTTTTATTAATTCTTCTTTTCGTTTATTATCTTCGTTTAATGCTGCAATAACATTTCTAGTAATATCCTGTTTGTGTTCAATGATAAAACCGGCCATTCTTATTTGATGCTTTATTGTCTCAACCATATTGCTTTTTATACTATCTGCATATAGAAAATACCCATCATCTCTCAAAACACGATAAACCTCATTATAGAGCATAGATAAATTATCACAAAAACCTGTTGATTCAATATTTACAACAGCATCAAACGACTTTTTGTCAAAAGGTAAATCCGATGCATCTCCTTTTAAAAATGACAACCCGGGTTCGTTGTAATACATATTACAGAAATCCACTGTTTTATTTGAAATCTCAAGTCCAATATAGCTCTTAGGACTATAGTAATGATTTAAGTATGCAGCTCCACCACCGCGTCCCGATCCAACTTCTAAAACATCTTTATTGCTGATATTAATTTTTTCAACCAAATGATCATAAAGTTGAATTTGATATCTGTTTTCTTCATCAGTATGTAATATGCCAACCTTTTTATCGTCATGTAAATGATGGAAACCATAATTCATAAATTTTACTGATATGTTTTTATCAAATCGTATCATTAGTTTATGCATTATTTGCCACATAGATGTTCGTCTGCTTTCTGGCATTGTATGATATTTCTCTACAAGTGTATTCATTGCTATAATTTTTATAAAATTTTAAAACAATTTTACAATATGTATTGAAATTGACTAAATAAAAGGGATATAGGGCGTTAATTAGGGATGGAAACAGTTAGCTTGGGGCGAAATAAATTTATCCTGGGGTGAATGGCACTTATTACAAACCTATTCAATATCAAGGGTCTCCTGAACTTTCAATAAGTAATGTCTTGATACCGGAATTTCTTCGTTTAATTTCGAGATTTTTAAATAGCTCCCCTTGTAATTTTTAGCTAATTTATCAATATGATTTAGATTAACGAGGAAAGTTCTGTGACAACGAATATAATCATGAAATGTGGATAATTGCAATTCAATATTTTTTAGAGTATTACGTAAAAGTTTCTTTTGAATTTTATCATTTTTAGAAAAATAAACTTCTACATAGTTGTCAGCAGCCTTAATGTAAATTAAATCTTTGTTACCAATTCTTATTTTTTCAGTTTTTGTTTCAGAATATAGAGTCACAAAATTCTGTGTCTCATCTTGATCATCTGTTGCTCTTACACTAAGTTTATTTCTTAACGATTCAAGATGTACTCTTTGAAATTTGATAATAAAAATTAATCTTAAAATAATTACAGATGATAGAATAATAAGGATAATTTCGATAACAATGTGGAATGAAATCGGAGTTTTTCCTACAAATCTTAAATAAAATGGAAACGCTACTGAATTAAGTGCAACAATAAGTGCATTTAATAAAAAAGGTGGACCAACTTCCCACTTGCCAATTTTAAGAGCTTTAGGAAAAATAGCAGGTAACCCAATCAAAATTAGACTATTTATTATAAAAACTATACCGCCAAAACCAGCATAGAATATGATCAAATTTGTCGGGTTATCAAATTCTGCCTTGAAAGGCTGAAAAAATAGAATAAATAAGAAAATCCCAATACTGATATTAAATATGAGTTTAAAATTATATTTAAGCTGGTTTTTCATCCTTATTTTAAAATTTGAGTGAAGATAGCATTATTTCTTTTATGGATCAAATTTACACTAAACAGGTTAAATTCATGTTAAAATAAATAATCCGAAAAACATATTTCTATAGCCTGCGTTTAATTTAAACATGATAAGAATTATATCATTCATATTAACATTGTTTTATATAACACTAACATCAGGTGCATATATAAATATTCATTATTGCGGTGGAGATATTCAAAGTATCGATTTAAGCGCAAATAATGAAATGTGTTGTTGTGGTATTGATTATGGAACTTCAGGATGTTGTGAAAATGAAATTGTCCTGTTAAAAATTGATGTTGATCAGAATGTTTCAATCACGCAAAATATAATATCTGAATTATATTCAATCAATTATATATCTAATACAAATAATACATTAATAGAAATTGAATATGATAATATCAAATTTAACGATGTAATTATTCCACCCCCAAAACCGGAACCAATCTGGTTATTAAATTGCACACTAACATTCTACGGTTAATTTTAGTTGTTTAGTTATTCGTCTATAAATTAAAAAGCTTTATAAATAATTAAATAGTTAATAATTAAAATAGGTATTATGAAAACAATAGTAAGATTCATATTCGGTGTGCTTTTTATTTCAACTTTATCAATTCAAACAGAAGCACAAGAGAAATCATCGAAAATAGATACAGTAAATTTTGAAGTTAAAGGGAATTGTAGCATGTGTAAAGATCGAATTGAAAATGCTGCACTCTTAAAAGGAGTAAAATGGGTGCAATGGGATAAAGAAACAGATACATTAACAGTAATATATCGAAAAGATAAAATAGATATTCTAAGAGTTCATGAGTCAATTGCAAAGGCTGGTCATACAACTGAATTGGTTGAATGTGATTTAGAAGCTTATAAAAAACTGCCTGCTTGCTGCGCATATATGGGTGATGTAAAAAAGCATTAATTCATGCGTAAATATATAATTACAATTTTCTTCGCAATGCTTTTTCAGGTTATTCTGGCGCAGCAGAATATAAAATACTTGGAAGGGAAAGTTGTTGAAGTGATAGATGATCAGGAGATTCCTGTAATTGGAGCCAGTGTTTACTGGAATAATACAACCCTTGGCACAACAACAAATGCTGAAGGTAAATTTTCAATTAGTCGGTTAAAATCAAATAATAGTTTAATTGTAAGTTTTGTAGGCTACAAAACAGAAAAAATTAGTATTGAAAATGATGATTATAATTTGAAAATTGTACTTGAAAATTCGGTAGAATTAGGCGAAGTTGCAGTTTCATATAAAAGGAATTCAACAGAAATAAGTTTACTGAACCCGGTTAATGTTCTTGTGATGCAAGAGAAGGAATTGCTTAAAGCTGCTTGCTGTAATTTAAGTGAAAGCTTCGAGACAAATCCATCAGTAGATGTTTCTTTTACAGATGCAGTTACCGGAACAAAGCAAATCCAGATGTTAGGACTTTCAGGTTCATACACTCAGATTACAAGAGAGAATATGCCGGATGTTCGCGGATTATCGTCTATTTATGGTTTGACTTATATTCCTGGTCCATGGATCGAAAGTATTCATTTAAATAAGGGTGCGGGCACTGTTATTAATGGGTTTGAAAGTATTGCTGGTCAAATTGATGTAAACCTTCGAAATCCGGCGAGTATGGATAAGCTTTATCTAAATGTTTATGGCAACGAGAAAGGAAGAATAGAACTCAATACCAATATACAAGCTGATGTGGGTGAGAAGTGGGGTACTGGTGTGTTATTTCATGCAATGAATAATTCTTTTATTGATGATCATAACAATGATGGCTTTATGGATCATCCTCTAGGTAATCAATATATTATATTAAATAGATGGGAGTTATATAACGATAAAGGTATTCATTTTCAGATGGGGGTAAAAGGAACATATCTCGATAAAAATAGTGGTCAGGTTGTTTTTGATCCTAAAAAGGATAAAGGTACAACTAACTCTTGGGGTATGAACATGCATACTGAAAGGTATGAAGCATGGACAAAGCTTGGAAAAGTTAATGTTGATAAACCCTGGCAAAGTATAGGGTTTCAAATTTCAGGTGCTTATCATGATCAGAATGCATATTTTGGTTTGACCAATTATGATGCAAAACAATATTCAATTTATTCAAATCTTATTTTTCAGTCGATAATTAATAACACAAATCATAAATTTAAAACTGGATTTAGTTTTCAGTATGATGATTATAAAGAAGATCTGGATTTAAATAATTTTGATCGTTTGGAATATGTTCCCGGCTTATTTTTTGAATATACTTACAATCATTTAGAGAAATTTAACGCAGTTATTGGATTACGCAGTGATTATCATAATAAGTACGGAGTTTTTTTAACTCCCAGATTGCATTTACGTTATTCTCTTACAGACAATTTTACCTTAAGAGCATCCGGGGGGCGTGGTTTACGATCAGCTAATATTATTTCTGAAAATACAGGAGTTTTAGCAAGTTCTCGTGATATTATTATTCGTGGAGATAAAAGCGATAAACCTTATGGGTTAGATCCTGAGATTGCATGGAATTATGGTTTGAATTTGGTTTATAAATTCACACTGGATTACAGAAATGGTTCGGCAAGTGTTGATTTTTACAGAACCGATTTTCAAAACCAGGTAGTTCTTGATTTAGAACAAAATCCAAAACAGGCATTATTTTATAATCTTGATGGACTGTCTTATTCAAATAGCTTTCATGCCCAAATTGATTACGAATTAATAAAACGCCTTGATTTTAGAATAGCTTATCGTTGGTACGATGTAAAAACAACCTACAATGGTGAATTAAAAGAGAAACCATTAATTTCAAATCATAGAGCATTTATTAATTTGGCATATGGTACAAGAAATTACTGGAAAGTAGATTTAACGATAAATTGGCAAGGAGAAAAGAGATTGCCTGAGTTAAACTCAAATCCAGCTGAATATCAGTTGAAGGATTATTCGCCTGCCTTTTTTAGGGTAAATGCTCAAATTAGTAAAACATGGAATAATAAGTTTGACGCATATTTAGGAATAGAAAATCTTTTAGATTTTACACAAGAGAACCCTATCATTGCAAGTAATGAGCCCTTTGGTGATTATTTTGATAGTTCATTGATCTGGGGGCCAATAAATGGAAGAAATATATATTTAGGGATTCGATATAAGATTAAATAAATTTTAGTTCATTGAGAGTAAATTATCCCCAATATTATTATGCCATAACGTTGATAATATTGGGGATTTTAATGGATAGAATAATGTTGGCTTATAATTGGCACTGTTTTACACGAAAAAACCAATTAAAAACTATTTGGATAATTTTAATGTAACAGTAAATGTAGTTCCTTTATTTTCAACGCTTTCGACAGAAATTGCACCTTCGTTTTTAGTAATAAGTTCTTGACATAATATAAGACCCAGTCCGGTACCTTTTTCTTTTTCCGTACCATAGGTTGAAAAAGTAGTCTCAATTTTAAAAAGTTTATTAATCATTTCTATAGGTATTCCAACACCCTTATCGCTCACTGATATCTCAACAAACTCATTTACTATTTTTGATGAGATTTCTACTTCGCTATTTTTATGGGAGAATTTTATTGCATTGGATAATAAATTTCTAATAATTGTTTTTACAGAATCTGCATCAACAATTGCATCAATGTTATTTTCTAAATTAGTAATAATTTTAATATTTTTCTCTCTAGCTCTTTCTTCGACAATATCTATAGAACGTTTAATTAATTCATTAACATTCGTTTTTTCAAGAATAAATTCAATTGTATTCATTTGTATTCTAGCCCATATCAGAAGATCTTCGAGCAGGTTATTTGTTTTAGCAGATAACCCAATTAAAATATTAACATAGTCTAATTTTTCATTATTTGGGATATCGTTAAAATTAGTCTTTAAAAGATTTAATAATTGAAGAAAACTACCTATCGGACCCTTTAAATCATGAGCCATGATTGAAAAGAACATATTTTTTGTTGCATTGGCCTCTGAAAGTTTTTTTTCTGATTTAATAAGTGCTTCTTCTGTTTTTTTACGTTCAGTAATATCTTCTTTTACTGCTAAATACTTAATAATACTGCCTGTTTCATCAATAATGGGTGATATTGAAGCAAGTTCCCAATAGTTTGTGCCATCTTTCTTTTTATTTAAAAACTCGCCTCGCCAGGTTTCTCCATTGGAGATCGTTTCCCACATCTCTTTATAATCATCTGATTTTGTATGTTCCGTTTTTAGAATATTCGGATTCTTTCCAATGGCTTCTTTAAAAGAGTAACCGGTAAGTTCACAAAATTTTGGATTAACGTATTCGATATTTCCATCTAAATTTGTGATTACAATAGAAACTGGACTTTGTTGAACCACTTTTGATAATGATAGTATTTCTTGCTCAATTTTTTTTCGGGTAGATATATCTCTAAATGCAACAACACTATAATTTTCACCATTAATAATAGTATTTTTTGATTCAACTTCAACATTTAAGTATGAATTATCAGAGCACAAGATTTCTATCTCGAACATACCAGAAAAATCAGTATTTAAAATTGATTTTATGTACTCATGATATTTAGGATGTATATAATCAAGAATACTTTTCCCCACAACTTGTGCAGCTGTAAATCCTGAAATTCGCTGAGCAGAAGGATTTACATCCTTTATAATTCCATTATTATGTATTATTATACCTTCAATGGCAATATCGGTTAGAATTTTATACCTTGTGTCACTTTCTTTTAAGGCTTTTTCAGCTTTCTTTTGCGCAGTAATATCCTCAAGAATTCCATCAAAATATTGAATATTCCCTTTTTTATCTTTAATGACATTTACGGTATCTTTTACAAAGATAATTTTCCCGCTTTTAGTTTTTAAAACAATCTCTTTAGTATGCTTTTTAGTATTTTCTTTGCTAAGAGATTTTACTTCAAGATCTCTTTCTAGAGATTCATAATATAAATCAGACACATAAATTTTATATAATTCTTCTATTGTATAGCCTACAATTTTTGCTAAAGCAGGGTTTGCATATAATATCTTACCTTCAACAGAAGTTCTGTATATACCAACAGGAAGCTGGTCTGTTAAGCTTCTAAGTGAATCTTTTTCACCTTTTAAATAATCAATATATTTTAAATGATCGGTCATACGTTCTTTAGGTGAATTTAATAGAATATACGATAATTTCCAAATAACGTTTTAACTATTGTGGAAGAAAAACGCCTGTTAATCAAAAAAATACATTAGATAATTTCGATAAAATATTACATTTATATGTAATAATTATGCATGAAAAGTTAAAATAAAAGTTGTTCCTTTTTTAATATCTGACTTTACATTTACTTTGATATTATGATAATCGCAGATCTTTTTTGATAATGCAAGACCCAGTCCATAACTATCTTTTGTTTCTGAAGAGTTGCTGAAACGAGAAAATATTGTTGAGATTTTATCAGGGTTAATACCTTTTCCTGTATCAGAAATCTCAACTACATTGCTTCTTTCGTTTTCAAAAGTAGTTATTTTAATATTGCCTTGTTCTGTGTAGCGTATAGCATTATTTATGAAATTGTAAAACAAAGTAAAAAGTAAATTTTCATTACCATCATAGCTGAAGTTTTTTAATTTTAACTGTAGTTTTAGTTCTAAATTCTTAGCAATTAGTTTGTCTTCAAGTTCTTCTATAACATTTTTGATTACTTCATTAACATCTACTTTTTCTGTTAAAATATACTCTTCATTTTCTATTCGAGACATCATGAGTAATGTTCTAACTAAATTTGTTAATCGACGCAAAGTTTTCTTTGATTCGTAAATCTTTAACATATCTTTTTCGTTAAGATCACTGCTGCTTAATATGTTGTCAAGTTTACTTTGTATTATGCTAACCGGAGTTAATAACTCATGAGAAACATTGCTTATATACTCTCTCTCATCATTAAAAGCAGCGTCGATTTTTTTCATTAAGACATGAATTGTTTCATCTAAATAAATAAAATCTTTAGTTGTAGATTTTATTGGGGTATGATTAAATGATCCTGGCTGTTTTGTTGTTTTTAGTTTATCAACAATTTTATTGAACGGATTTAGAAGAAATCGAATAAAGGATAAATCAAAAATAAAAGTTAAACTAATCACAATGATTAAAAATAAAAATGCCAGCCTTTTTAGGTTCTCTTCAAATCGAATTATTGTAGAAATACTTTTACCAATTTCGATTAAATAATTATTTCCATTTTCTTGTATGGAATAACTTAGTACACGATAATCGACTAGTTCGTCTTCAATTATTCTTTGAGAGTATTGAATGATATCTGTTTGTTCGTTATGATCTAACTGTTCAATAGAAATAAATTCTTCTTTTAAAATATTATAACTGCCGAATGCTTTTAATTCAGCATCCATATCAATGTATGCTTCAATTCCTAAACTGTCAACTAATTTAATTACATGGTCAAGTTTGTGTATTAGAAGGTCATCAGTATCGCGAATGGTAATATTACCAACAATCCAGGGTACAATGAAAACCAGAAGAGTAACAATAATAGCTTTTGATAAAGCATTAAAAACTGCTAATTTATGATTTAGCTTTAGTTGTGGAATTTTCATTTTGCTAAATTTCAAATTTATAACCAATACCACGTATTGTTTTGATCCAATTAGTATCGTCAAAGGCCGATAATTTCTTTCGGATATTTTTTATATGGACGTCAATATAGTTAGAATCATAATCATCTTCAAAAAATTCTCCCCAAATATGCTCAGTAAGTTGCAGTCTGTCCAATACTCTATTTTTATTCAAAACAAGATAGGATAGGAGTTTATACTCTTTTTTGGTTAAATCAATAGGTTTGTTCTTATATTGAAGATGTTTTTTTAATGTGTCTAAAGCAAAATCACCAAAATTGATAACTGAAGATTGTTGTCCAAATTTCCTGCGTGTTATTGCTTGTATTCTTGAAAGCAATTCAAGCAAAGAAAATGGTTTTGGTAAATAATCATCAGCACCTAAATCAAATCCTTTTATTTTATCTTCTAATTCGCCACGTGCTGTTATCACAATAAAATATGCTTCAGAATTATATTCTTTTGCTTCTTTTATTAGATCTAATCCATTATAATCTGGCAAACCAATATCTAACAGAATAAAATCATAAGGGTTGTTCGCAATAAGTTCTGAAGCTTCTGAACCTGTAAAAGCTAAATCACAGTTGTATTCTTCATTCTCCAGAAATTGTTTTATTTCTGAAGCTAAACCTTTTTCATCTTCTACAATTAATATTCTCATGTTATTTCCTGAAATTTAGAAAATAAGTTAATGAAAACATAAAACCTGACTTATTTTCCCACCCTAATGCCTTATATTTTTGTCCGGGAATCTTATATAACCACGAAATTGTGAAATATGTATTTTTAAAACCGTAACTCAAAGGTAAGTAGAAATCAAAACTTTCATAGGCAAATGTTTCATATGAAAAACCATAACTGTCTAAATATACAAATGTTTCTTCTTTTTCTGTTTCAATTAAATTTTCATATAACCAATAATCTGTGCTAAATGATAATGAAAAGGTTGGGTTTATCAATAGAACATCATCTTCAGAGAATAAATTATCGATCTGGATGAAACGAGACCAGCTAATATCAAAAAAAAGATTGTTTGTATTTCCAAGTGTATATGATAAACTGGATGATAAATAACTTTTTTCAATATCCTGACCAAGCATAAACATCAATGAATGATCATAATTTAATCCTTCAAGTAAAGAATCTCCTTCATACTTATGCCAGTTATATCCAATATCAATATCGAAACCATTATCGAAATATTTTTGATAACCTGCTTCTAAATCATATTCATATGACTTTGTTGTATCGGTAAAATAGTATGAATATCCTACACCAGTATAAAAACCAGATTTGTGAAAAAAAGTTGCGTTGGAAAAAATGGTAGGTATTTTTTCTGTGGCTCCAGTTAAATATTCCAGATTATTATTTGTATAGCTTGCATTAATCATTAATGAACTGTATGCTTCGATATTTTCAACTATGTTACTTGTATCATTATTTTGACTAAATGAAAATTGAGAAGTAAAAAGTATTAATATAACTATTGGGAAAAGCCTGTTTTTCATGCAGTAAAACTTAATGATTAATATATAAAACTTGTTGTAAAACAACAAGTTTTTAATTTCTAAAATAACAAATTATCCCTAAGAAAAGTTTCTTAGGGATAACAAGATTTATCTTACACCACCCTTTTTCTTTTGCACGGCTCCTTGATTTCTTTTTTGCATTTGCTTTAAGTTTTGCTTCTGCACTTTAGATTGTTGTTTTTGAGCCTTTTTAATTTGCTTTTGAGCTTGTTTATCTTCAGGAACTTCTTTGGTTTGTGTTCTTGTTTGTGTTTTTATTTGATCACCAGTTTCTTCTCCTGAACCATCTTGCACTCTGGTTTGAGTTCTGGTTTGTGTTTGAATTTGTTCTCCTTGAGCTTCTTCAGTTTGTGTTTGAGTTCTGGTCTGAGTCCTTGTTTGCTCCATCGTTTGAGTTTTTGCAGGATCTTCAGAATTTAATTGCTCTTTAGCTTGAGTTTTAGTTTGGGTCTGTGTCTGAGTTTGTGTTTTATTCTGCTCTTGAGCTTTTAGTTGCTCTTGAGTTTTCACTTGCTCTTTCTTTTGCTCTTTAATTTCTTCCTGAGCAATTGCTGATACCGAAATAGCAAGTATCGCTAAAATTGTTATTAACTTTTTCATAATATTTTTTTTATAATATGTATATTTTTAATTTCAGTTTGCAGAAACAAGAATCAACTACAAAGTTAATAAGAATAATTATTTTCCTTTCCCACTTTTAATACTATTATTTTGATTCTTTTTTTGCATTTTTTTAGAGTTCTTTTTTTGTTTCTTCTCTTGATTTTTTTGAGCTTTTTTTGTTTGATCCTTCGTTTGAGTTTTTACTTCTTCTCCAGTTCCTGCTTCTGTTCCATCCTGAAGCCTGGTTTGTGTTCTTGTTTGAGTTTGAATTTGCTCTCCCTGAGCTTCTTCAGTTTGTGTTTGAGTCCTTGTCTGAGTTCTTATTTGCTCTTTTGTTTGAGTTTTTGCAGGATCTTCAGTGTTTAATTGTTCTTTTGACTGAGTTTTGGTTTGAGTTTGAGTTTTGGTTTGAGTTTTAACCTGTTCTTGAGCTTTTATTTGCTCTTGAGTTTTCACTTGCTCTTTCTTTTGCTCTTTAATTTCTTCCTGAGCAATTGCTGATACCGAAATAGCAAGTATCGCAATGATTGTTACTAGTTTTTTCATGATTATTTGTTTTAAATGTTTTTAATAGAGTACAAATTTGTAATATTAACATGAAGCTAAAATGAAGTTTAAGAAATGCTTTTACACATTTACACTCTCAACTAATTCAACTCTAGCTTTATCTTTAAAGTTATTTTCGTAATACAGCTGATTTAACTTATTTGTAAAATCTAATGCATCATTGTAGTTATTAAAATCAAACACTTTTGTACCATCTTTACGCACTACTCTGTAAGGTCTGGTGTCATCATTAACATCAGAAATTTCTTTATCAACAGATTTAACACTAAATATTTTAGCTATATGTTTAACAACGTTTTCCATGAGTAACTTAAATAAAAATTAATATTAAATATGTTTATCTAATGATTAAAAGTATAAAACGAACATGAAGTGAAAATGAAGAAATTTTTATAGCTATATGTTCAAACTTTTCAAATAATATAAATAGATAATAATTTAATAAGGTTATAGCTTCAATGTTTTGGCATAAAACTAATTTAGTATACTTTGATATATGTAAATAAATATATATCTTAGAATTATATTAATTTATTTCGTCTTATTAATAGTAAGTTTTGATTATATTTGAACGATGGAATAAAGCATTTTTAATGAAGAAAAAACTTAAAATATTATTTCTTTCCTTAATAATATTATTGGTAAATTGCCAGAATCTAATATCAGATAATAAAACAGATAGTCTGATTATAAGCATAAAAAATCAAAAAATTGATACAACAATAATTAGTTCCTTAATTCAATTATCGGAATTATTAATTGATAACGAAGATTATGATTCAGCATCTTATTATATTGAAGATGCTATAAATATTGCAAGAAATATACAAAACCCAATATACATAGCTAAAGCACTTGGTGCAAAAGGAAGATTATACAGATACCGGGGGCGATTCAAAGAGTCATTGGCTTATTTATTAGAATCATATGATCTGGCTACTGAAATTAATGATAAAAGATTATTAATGGATTTAGCTAATAGTTTAGGTGTTACATACAGAAGACTTATAGAAGATGATAAGGCATTAAATTATCATTTGCAGGCATATACCTTGGCAGAAGAGCTAAACGATTTACGTAATTTAGGAATAGCTTCAAATAGTATTGGGATCATTTATACATGGCAAAAGCAATATGATAAAGCACTTCCATATTTTGAAAAGGCAAAAGTAATAAGTGAAAAGACAGATAATTCAATAGGGATTGCAATAAATCTAAATTCTATTGCCTGGGTATACGAGTTAAAAAAGGATTATCAGAATGCCATTAAATACTATAAACAATCGCTTGATGTTAATATAAAAGAGAACAATATAAAAGGTATTGCAATTTGCCATAATGATTTAGGAAAGGTGTATCGAACTATTGGTGACTATCAACAATCTTTAAATTATTATAAGAAAGCATTGGAAGTGAATACTACAATAGGGGATAAAAGATATATAGCTACAAGCAATATATACATTGGAGAAGTTTATAAGGATCTTGGTGATTTAGAAACATCATTAGCGCATTTATCGATAGGCCTGAAATATGCGCAAGAAATGGATGAAAAAAGATTGTTGCAAATGGCATGGGAGCAGTTTTCAATTATTTACGAAAAATTAAATAGAAATAAATTAGCACTTGAAGCATATAAGAAGTCATCAGCCTATAAGGATACTATTCTTGACCAAGAAAAGGCAAAACAAATTATCGAGATGCAAACTCGTTATGAGACTGAAAAAAAAGAAAATGAAATTAAAGTATTAAACTCTGAGAAAACTATTAAGGAAATACAGCTGAAAAATAGCCGTTTGGGACTAATTTCTGTAATTCTAATTACAATATTATTATTAGTTTTATTTATAATTCAGTACAGACAATATCTTAATAGAAAAAAGATAAATGCAATATTAAATTCAAAAAATAAACAGCTTAGACAATTTGTTTCTGCAAAAGATCGATTTATTTCAATAGTAGCCCACGACTTAAAAGGCCCTTTGTCTGCTTTTATTGGTTTGATTGAGATTCTGAAAGAAACTATTGCTGAAAAAAAGATTGATGAATCAAAAGATGTATTAAATGTTTTATATGATTCGTCCAAGAAGATTAATGATATGCTTTTAAGTTTGTTAGAATGGGCTCAACTGCAACGAGATAAAAAGATGTTAGATGTTGAGCTTGTTAATTTAAGTGATGAACTTACTCAAACAATTTTATTGGTAAATGAAATGGCGAAGGTGAAAAGTATTAATGTCATTAATAATATTGATAAAAATATTAAAGTAAATACAAGTAAAAATGGATTGTTAACGATTTTCAATAATTTAATTACTAATGCAATTAAGTTTTCACCTGAAAATAGTGACATTAATATCAACGCAACTATACAAGATGCTAATGTGGTAATTAGTGTTGAAGATCAGGGCATTGGAATTGATAAGAATGATATTAATAAATTATTTAAGATCGAAGAAGATACACGAGAAATTGGGAGATCTAAGTTTAAAGGTACTGGAATGGGATTGATTATATGTAAAGAGTTAGTGTTAAAAATGAATGGTGATATATGGGTTGAAAGTGAATTAACAAAAGGTTCTAAATTTATCTTTACAATACCTTTAAATTAAGTCTTAAGATACTTTTCAATTGAAATCAATTAATAACTTTTTTTATCTTAAATTTGAATGAACCAATAAAAAAAAACATAAAATGAAAAAACTTATTTATTTAATTGCCATTTTAGGTTTATTTATGAACTATTCCTGTAGTTCATCAAAAAGCGATAAAGAAAAAAGCGATAAGAATGAGTTAAAAGCAGAAACAATAAAGGATTGTGATGACTTTTTGGAGCATTATGAAGAATGGGTTGATAATTACATTCAAGTTTTAGATGACTATTTTAAAAACCCGGCTGATCCTGATAATGCAAGTAAATATATGGAATTAATGCAGGAGGCTATGCAATGGAGTACAAAATGGGCTGCATTAGTAGATTGTGCTGATGATCCTGAATATGAGAAAAAGTTTGAAGATATTTCACTTAAAATTGAAGAAAAACTGAAGGAATTAGGAATATAATTATGTACAGATTATAAGGTTGTTATCTAGTAACAGCCTTATTTTTTTTACTTGCACTTAATTAATTCCTGCAAGATTTCTTTTATAACTACTATCAATTAATTACTAACAGTTCATCAATTAAGTCGCCTTTTTCATTAAAAATATGAGAAAATGTCCCTAATTCTGATTTGGATTGATTCAAGAATATATCAAGAATAACTTCAATTGATAATTTCGGTGAGTTTAGACTTTCAATATAAACGACAACATTATCAAGTTTAATTCTTAAATCATCAGGGCAGGTATTTTCTGGAAAGTCAGCGATTACTTTTTGTTTTTTGTTAAAAGTTTCATAAAGTAATCCTTGTAAACTAATAATAGTTTCGTCTATTAACTCAGTTTTACTTTTTTGATTAAAAACTAAGTTTTCAATTAATGTTTGTTCCATAACACAGTAATTAATAATTTGAAAGTGCGTATACGTAATATTGAGTCAGAGATTTTTTGGAAGAATACTGTATTAATACGTAAATTTAATTCATTTATTATGCGAAGTCAATAAAAAAAGCCTGCAAAAACTTTGCAGGCCTTTTATTATTTAATGAATTAGGCTGTGGGCATAGTCAAGACCCTGTTTTATAAAATCTTTTGTTATTTTGCCTGTTGGGTCATTTGTTTCGAAAATACGTTCAGGCACATATAATTTATTTATACTAAATCCTTCACGTATCTTAAATTTATATTTATTCAAGTGAATTTGTTTACCAATCTCCAGTAATTTAGTTTCATCCAAATCAAATCCAAGCAATTTAATGGATTTACTTACTAGTTCCAGGTCATATATTCCTCGGGCAAAAAAGCATACTGCAATACTTGATAAAATTTGTCGAATTGCTTCTTCAATAAGAAGTTTATCAACCACTTCATTAGGTGTTAACACATTGTTTACCATTTCTTTTTGATCAACAGAGTACCCTCCATTATCCAAATGACTATGTCGTGCTCCCAACAAAAATCCCAGATAACCTGCAGGACCTGTATGATATCCGGGCATTTCATTTTTACCAAAACTCATAGCAAATTCTTTGCCGCCATATATTCCTGAAGCGTAACTAACACCTTTAGCACAAGCTTTTAAGAAATCTGTTGTTGGATTTACAATATTCCTTACCAAATCAATGTATGATTCGGCATCGCCCCATTTTATAATTAATCCATTTAGATCTTCTACAGAGACTTTCTCTTTTTCAATCATTTCAGTAATCCATGCCAGAATTACACCCATACTCATAGCATCTACGCCTACTTGCTCAACATAATCGATTAGTTTTAGTAATCCTTTCGGATCATCAATGCCAACCATTGTTCCAAGAGAATAAATTAATTCAAAGTCATAACAAACAGGGGTTGTTTTGTAAAAATATGGATCATCATCATATGCTTCTCTTAAATAAGCTAAATGTATACATGCAACAGGGCAGTGAGCACAAGCCACACGTCTTGCCAGATGATGCTTTGCTATTTCTTCACCTGTTACAGCTTTTATCGATTCTAAATTACTTTGCTGCAGATTTTTAACAGGAAGAGCATTTGCTGAATTTAATGATCTAATATTGATTGCTGTACCCACATCATGGTACTTTTTCATAACAGGAGATTCAGTAGCTGCTTTATATATTTCATCATATAAATTTCTGTATTCTCTTTTATTTGTTACTTCTATTGCCTGTTTACCCGAAATAACAATACCTTTTAGCATTTTACTTCCAAAAATTGCTCCAAGTCCCATTCTACCAAAATGGCGATATGTTTCTGTTGTTACATTCGCAAATGTGGCCATATTTTCACCTGCCTGACCAATTCTGAATATCGCTCTTAATCCTTCACCACCTTCGTTTTGTCGCATAACCCTGGCAGCAACAGAGCCATCTTTCATTCCCCAAAGTGTTTGGGCATTTCTGAAATGTACTTTCCCATCTTTAATCGACAGATAAATAGGTATTTCACTTTTCCCTTTTATAACAATAGCGCCATAACCTGCCATTCGAATTGCAATAGCGCTTCTTCCACCAGCATGACTTTCGCCTAAATCGCCTGTGTGTGGCGATTTAAACATTGCACAGGTTTTTGAAGCTAATGGGAAAGCTCCTGTTAGCGGACCTACAGAAAAAATAATTGGGGAAGCAGGATCAAAAGCATCAATTCCTTCAGGACATTCTTCATGAAGAAGTTCTATTGCTACTCCTGTACCTCCTAAATATTTCTCAAATAAATCTTTTCGGTCTTTAACAAAATACTTCTTTTTGTTAAGATCAATATATAAAACTTTTGATAAAGTATCATTTTCAATCATCATAAACTCCTTTCTAATCTTTTACAAGTTCTAAAACTTCATAAGGACAATAATCAACACAATAACCACATTGAACACATATAACAGGTTTGTTTTGTTCTTCATTCCAATATACTGCTTCAATAACACAAGCATCCTTACATAAACCGCAACCAATACATTTTGATGAGTTTAATCTAACTCCACCACCTTCTTTTGGAACTAATGCTCCGGTTGGGCATACACTTGCACAGGGTGGATTTTCGCAAGATCGACATACAATAACCGTATACCCTCTTGATATTCCTCCGGTAGATTTAACGCCTATACAGGTATTTGATAATCCTGCATTTCCACTTCTTCGTGAGCATGCAAACATACAGCTTTGACAGCCTACACATCTCATTGCATCTTTTACTCTAAGTTTCATCTATTAATTATTTTTGTGTAGTAAAAAGGATACTAAATAATAAATAAATTTCTAATAAATTGGTATATAAGTCAAGGATAGAAGACTAAAATTAATTGAAAATTAAGAATATATTTCTACATTCTGATGCGAGTTATTATTGTAAACGTTTGCGAATTGTTTTTGATGTACATTTATTTTTTAATTCTAAACCAGATTTTCTATATTTATATGATAAATTTTAAGCCTTATGAGTTTAAGTTTACCCCAAAAATTTATATTAATAGCATTAGATAATTTAAAAGGTAAGTTTTTAATTGATTCCCTTTCGTTAAATTATGGAATTGCAGGAGCAATTTTATTGGAACTATCTGAAAAAAATAAAATTCAAATACGAGATAAAAAGCTGATTATTGTTAATAAAATAAGCACAGATTCATCAATCTTAGATGAAACGATTAAAATAATTGAATCATCGAAAAGGAGCCGGAAAATAAAATATTGGATTAATAAACTAGGAAATAAGGTATCAAGATTAAAAAAAATAGCATTAAATGATTTGTACAAAAAAGGAATTGTTTCGGTAATTAGTAAAAATTACATATGGGGCATGATAAAAATATATAGATATCCTATCGTAAAAAAAGATATTGTGATAAATCTAAAAACAAGATTAAGTAATGTTGTTCTGAGAAATGAAAAATTAGATACAGAAGATATTTTATTATTAAGTTTAATTTATAGTTGTAAATTAACCAGAGTAATATTTAAAAATAAAAAAGACTTTAAAATAGCAAATAAAAGAATAAAAGAGATTACTAAAAATATTGAAATTGGGGATGCTGTTGGACAAGCATTAAAAGAAATCCAGGCAGCTGTTTTAATAGCTACATCAACTGCATTTATAGGTGCCACATCAGCATCAACATAGAAACAAAGTGCATTCTAACGTTCAAATAAATTCTAAAATAAATTTTAAGAAAAAAAATAAGAGTAATAAATTAAAATTTGCTCTTGAGATTATTTTGTGTTATCTGCATAATAAATGTAAAAAATGCTAGGATGAAAAATATTATCCCGGTGACTAAAAGCGCTGCTCTCAAACTAATATGATCTGTATACCAACCCATAAAAGGACCAACAATCGCAAAGAATATTCTAATTACAAAATTTCGAACTGATAGAACGGTAGCTCTTATGTTGGAATCAGTCAACTTGTTAATATAATCTTTTAATACAGGTGTTGCAAATCCTCTGAATATGTAAAAAACGATTAGTATAAGAATTCCCCAGTATGAAACCATTTGGCTTAGTGCAATAAAACCTAGTGGAATAAATATAGAAATCAATAACAGGGAATTATTTTTCTGTAGTTTTAATTCTATTTTATAGGCATATAATGCTACCAATCCAACGATCAAATTTAAAGCAGGCCAGATAATACCAAAATAAAATAAAGGAATTTCAATTTGAAGCAAATACGGCTGAACTACTAATGTAGCCATTGATAGCGTTGCTGCACCGATTATAGAAGAATGAATAATATTCCATCTTAATTCACGATTATCGTAAAGCGAATATTTAACTATATTTAAAATATATTTAATCCCAATATTTAAAACTTTAGTATTTCGTTTCGGTTCAACAAGCATTATTGAAGCAGGCACTGCAATAAAGGCTACAACAGTTTGCATAATATAAGGGAAACGTAAGCTAATGCCAACTAATAAACCCCCGATTATTCCAGCTACAGTTTCTGCCAAATTACCAATAGAAATAACACGTCCTTCATATTTTACATATTCATCTTTTCGATTTAAATCTTCAAGTGTATCATATAACATGGCTGAATCAGCACCGGAAATTAAACTTTGTCCAAAACCTAATATTATCTCTGCAATTAAAAATCCAACAAAACCAAATGAAACGCTATATGTTAAGAAACCAATAAATCCTAATATTGATCCAATTATTAAGGTTCTTTTTCTGCCTAAAACATCTGCCAAATAACCTGAAGGTATTTCTAAAACTACAATCGAAATGGAATAAATTGCCTTTAGAATGGAAATGTCACTTAGTGTTAATCCATTATCCTGATAGAATGGGATCATAAAAGGCATAAATAGCATAAACCATTTTGCTATTTTTATGATATATAACTTAGGAATATTATATTCTGCCCTTTTTGTCATTTTTCATAGCTTGCAAGTGCAAAAATAATTTTCTTTTTAATAAATAAAATTTTCTTTTAGTGAAATAGAGTGTTAATAAGAAAAAAAGATCATTTTATTTGTAAAAAAATGATCAGATATGCTACCTAAAATCTCAAATAGTATAAATTTGTTAAATAAATTAAAACCTTATAATTCTATTAACTATGGGAATGACACTTATTGAAAAAATTCTGGCTAATCATTCAAATAAAGATGTGGTAAAACCAGGTGATATTATTGATGTATATATGGATGTTAGAGCTGCCCGTGATTTTGGGGGTGCTAATGTTGTTAAAAATATATTAGATAACGGATTAACTTTGGACGATCCATCACGTACATTTTTCACTTTTGATTGTAATCCAACAGGATCGGATCAAAAGTATGCAGTAAATCAACAAATCTGTCGCGAATTTGCACGTAATCATGGAATTAAAATTTATGATATTGATGCCGGGATAGGAACCCACTTACTAATACACGAAGGATTAGCTTATTCTGGTTCAACCGGGGTAACAACCGATTCGCACGCAAATATTTTAGGAGCAGTAGGTGCCTTTGGCCAAGGAATGGGAGATCAGGATATTGCAGCGGCATGGAGTAATGGTAGATCATGGTTTAAGGTTCCAAAATCTGTTAAATTGAATTTTATTGGAGAAAAACCAGAAAATGTATCAGCAAAAGACATTGTTTTAAATTTGCTAAATCAATTCGGGGCTAATACACTATTAGGTTATGCAGTCGAGTTTTACGGCGAAGCTATTGATAAGTTAACTTTAGATGAAAGAATTACCATAGCATCGATGGGTACTGAAATGGGAACTATTATTTCTTTATTTACACCAAATGAAGAAATTATGAAGTTTAGCGAAGAAAGAGCCGGACGTAAATTAGAATTAGTAGCAGCAGATTCAGATGCAAAATACGATCAGGTTATTGACATAAATATTTCAGAGTTTATACCTAGAGTTTCTCGTCCAGGAGCTCCGCACGATACAGTAGATATAATTGATGTACAAAAAACAAAAATAGATTCAGCATTTATTGGTAGTTGCACTAATGGTCGTATTGAAGATTTAAGAGCAGCTGCTGCAGTCTTAAATGGACGTCAGGTAGCACCAGGTGTGGTTTTAAAAATTGTTCCTTCAACTGATCAGGTTTGGAATCAGGCTTTAGAAGAAGGTTTAGTTCAAATATTTAAAAATGCTGGTGCATTGTTATCTAATGCAGGATGTGCAGGATGTGCAGCAGGTCAGGTTGGTCAAAATGGTAAAGGAGAGATTACAATAAGTACAGGAAATAGAAATTTTCCCGGAAAACAAGGTAAAGGTGAAGTATATCTGGCATCTCCGGCAGTTGTAGCAGCATCGGCAGTAGCAGGTTATATTACAACTCCTGACGAGATACCGGAAGAACCTATGATTTTCTTGCCTAAAACAGATGCAAATGTTAAGCATGAATCTAAAAAAGCAGATACTAAGAAAGGTGAAAAGCTAAAAGTTGTTGAAGGGCGTGTATGGTATATAAAAGAAGATAATATCGATACTGATATGATATTCCATAACAGATATCTTGCTATAACAGATATAAATGAAATGGGACAATACGCATTTGATAACCTTAAAGGTTATGAAAATTTTGCAAAAGAAGCCCAAGCTGGCGATATTGTTTTGGTGCAAAAAAACTTTGGAAGTGGAAGTTCTCGACAACAAGCGGTAGACTGTTTTATTCCACTGGGAGTTCAGGCAATTGTTGCAGAATCATTCGGTGCCATTTATGAACGAAATGCTATTAATGCAGCTTTCCCAATAATGACCTATGATACATTAGAAGGATTAGATTTAGAGCATTTTGATAATATAAAAGTTAATTTCGAAACAGGTGAAATAACAAATGTTACTAAAGGTAAAACCATAAAAGGAAACCCATTTTCTGATGTGCAAATGGAGATTTATCAACGTGGTGGAATATTTAGTTAATAAGAAATTAAGAATAAAAAATTAAAAACTATGGCTGCAAGAACATTTGTAGAAAAAATATTTAATGCTGAAGTAGGTAGTATAGTCTTTGCAAAACCTAATATTGTATTAACACATGATAATACTGCAAGTATTAAGAAAACTTTCGAAAAGATGGGTGGTGAAAAAGTTGCTGATCCAAATCAATTATTGATAGTGCTGGATCATAATGCTCCACCTACAAATGCAAAATTAGCGACTCAATATCAGGAAGTTCGTGATATTGTTAAATTTCAGGGAGTAGAAAAATTCTATGATGCAGGTAAAGGTATTTGCCACCAGATCATGTCATATCATGCAGAACCAGGAATGATTATAGTGGGTAGTGATAGTCATACCTGTACAGCGGGTGCCTTTAATTCTATGGCTGCAGGTATCGACAGAACTGAAGCTGCAGGTATTTGGAAACGTGGTGAAACATGGTTCCGTGTTCCGGAATCTTTAAAAGTTACTTTAAAGGGTAAGTTAAAACCCGGAGTTTATGCAAAAGATATTTCTTTATGGATTATTGGCATGATTGCTTCCGATGGTGCAGATTATATGTCAATTGAGTATCATGGCGATGGCGTTAAAAATTTAACCATATCGCAACGTATGACCTTAGCAAACCTGGCATCAGAAATGGGAGCAAAGAATGCTGTTTTTCCACCAGATGAAGTGTTAGCTGAGTTTTATGGCAAAAACAAAATTAATGGTGTGTGGGCCGACGAAGGAGCCCGGTACCAAAAAGAAATTGATATAGATTTAGGCGAGATTTATCCTTTAGTTGCAGCCCCACATCATGTAGATAATGTAAAGGCGGTTTCGGAAGTACAAGGAACAAAATTACATCAGGGTGTTATTGGCACATGCACTAACGGACGACTTGAAGATATGCAGGTGGCAGCAGAGATTTTAGATGGAAAGCAAATTGCCGATGGTTTTCAGCTTTTGGTTATTCCGGCTTCACAGAAAATCTACTTGCAAATGATCGAAGAAGGTATTATTACCAAAATGATTAATGCAGGGGCAACGGTACTAAGTGCATCTTGCGGTCCTTGTTTAGGAACAGGACAAGGTATTCCTGCCGATGGTTTTACTGTTATTTCAACAGCAAACCGCAATTTTAAAGGACGCATGGGAAACAAAGAAGCCGAAATCTATCTGGCTTCGCCAGCTACGGTTGCTTATAGTGCTTTAAAAGGCGAAATTGCAGATCCTCGAGGAACGAAACACAATGATAGATTTCCTTACAAAAAGGAATCAACATCAACTGTTGAAATTGACTCAGCTGATAACAGAAAATTGGGTAATGTATGGAACTATGTTGATGCTGATAATATTAATACCGATCAAATGTTCGCAGGTAATTTAACCTACAATGTGTTAAGTTCAGATGCCGAAGCTATTATGCCACATTTATTTGCTGGTTTTGATGAGAGCTTTCCTAAGAATGTAAAAGCTGGCGATATAATTATTGCAGGTGAGAATTTTGGTTGCGGTAGCTCACGTGAGCACCCTGCGGTTGGATTAGCTCATGCAGGTATTAAAGCTGTAATTGTAAAATCATCCAATCGAATTTTCTATCGTTCGTGTATTAATCAGGGATTAGCATTAATTGTAAACCCCGAAATTGTTAACACATATAAACCGGGCGATCATGTGGAAATTGATTTCAATAATGGAGTTGTAACAGTAGGCGACAAACAAATTAAATTTGCTCCACTACCAGATAAGTTAATGGAAATTATTGAAAAGAAAGGTTTAGTGAATGCAATGAAAGAAGCTTAAATGGAAATAAAGAAGTCATTTTCGATGCTTCATTGGTATCAAAGAATGACTTCTTTTTTATAATTGCTTAAAAAGTTTAATTTAAGTTTCCAGATTAAAGATATTTTTATATTTTTGCAACGCTAAAAAGTTACTGGTCTGGTAGCTCATCCCGATAGCTATCGGGAGGATAGAGCAACAGCCTTTTAAAACGTTCTAAATTAAAACAAAATATTACTGGTCTAGTAGCTCAGTTGGATAGAGCAACAGCCTTCTAAGCTGTGGGTCCCAGGTTCGAATCCTGGCTAGATCACAGAAAGGTTTCTACGAAAGTAGGAACCTTTTTTGTTTTGA
>CAZPMA010000028.1:20396-32288 GCA_964587535.1 uncultured Bacteroidales bacterium | reverse complement strand
ATGCCTATTATTGAAAGTGCTTTAGGTGTTGAAAAAGCTTTTGAAATTGCTACTTCTTCAGAAAATGTCGTAGCCATGGCTATTGGCTTAGAAGATTATACAGCCGATTTAGGAGCTCGAAGAACAAACGAAGCTGTTGAATCTTTTTATGCAAGAACAAGAATGGTAAATGCATGTAAAGCTGCAGGTATACAAGCTATTGATTCAGTATTTTCAGATGTTGGTGATATGGAGGCTTTACGCGAAACAGTTAAAGTTTCCAAAGGCCTGGGTTTCGAAGGTATGGGCTGTATACATCCACGACAAATTAAGGTGATACATGAAAGTTTTGCACCTGAAGAAGCTGAAATAGATAAAGCTAAAAAAGTAGTGAATGCATTTATTGATGCTACTGAACGTGGGTTGGGAGTTGTTTCTTTAGGAACGAAAATGATTGATCCACCTGTAGTTAAACGTGCTGAAAAAACAATTTTTCTTGCTACAAATTTAGGCTTAATTCCTGAAAACTGGAGAGATGAATTTTTAAATAACGAACAATAGAAAATAACCCAATAAAATTAAGATTTATGGGACAAAAATATTCAAACCTTGTTAAAAATGCTTTAGGAAGAATGGTTCCTACTGAAGTAAACGGGAAAAAACAGGTTCCTTTTCAAGGAATAGGAAAATATAAACCAGAAGGAACAAAACATGGACCTAAAATTGCATCTTGTGCAGATTATCCGCTAGATGGTAATAAAGAAGTTCCTTCGTTAAAAGAAGCTTTGATAAAAGCCGGTTTAAAAGATGGAATGACAATATCGACGCATCATCATTTTCGTAATGGTGACTTATTAGCAAATCAAATTTTTGATATTGCTAAGGACTTAGGTGTTAAAGATCTTGTATGGTTTCCATCGGCATCATTTCCATGTCATGAGCATCTAATACAATATCTTGAAGATGGTACAATCCATCATATCGAAGGCAGTATGAATGGTCCTTTAGGTCGTTTTACTTCTGAAGGAAAGATGCGTGGATTAGGTGTACTTCGATCTCATGGTGGAAGATACCAGGCAATACAGGATGGTGAAATGAAAGTCGATATTGCTGTTATCGGAGCTGCCTGTGCCGATTCATTTGGAAATGCAAACGGATTATATGGACAATCGGCTAGTGGGTTGTTAGGCTTTGCTTTAGCTGATTCTCAATATGCAGATAAGGTAATTGTAGTAACCGATAATATGGTTCCATTCCCTTGTATACCCTGGCAAATACAAGGAAACTATGTTGATTACACAGTAAGAGTTGATCAGGTTGGAATACCTGAAAAAATTGTTTCGGGAACAACAGAAATAACTAAAAGTCCTGATAGATTATTATTGGCTGAGATGACTGCTCAGTTTTGTTTGGAAGCAGGAATTATTAAAGATGGCTTTTCTTTCCAGTCAGGAGCAGGCGGAACTTCTTTAGCAGTAGGTGAATATTTTGCTACAATTATGCGCGAAAAGAATATCAAAGCTCGATTTGCCCGTGGAGGAAGTAATAAGTATTTGGTTAGTATGCTCGAAGAAGGTTTGGTTGATTATATTTTAGATGGTCAAACTTTTGATCTGGATGGTGTTAAATCTATGGCAGAAAACCCTAATCATACATGGACAAGCCCATTTACTTCATATAACTATCATGGAAAAGGAAACTTTGCCGGTATAGTTGATGTTGTAATTCTTGGTGCAACTGAAGTTGATGTAAACTTTAATGCTAACGTTGTTACACATTCGGATGGTTTATTGTTACATGGTATTGGTGGATGGCAAAATTGTTTATTTTCAAAAACAGTTATACTTCCTATACCTTTGTTCCGTGATAGAATACCTGTAATTTTAGATGAAGTTACAACGATCTGTGGACCCGGCGAACTTATCGATGTTATTGTAACAGAACGTGGTATTGCAATCAATCCAAAGCGTAATGATTTAATTGAAGCATTAAAAAATTCTAAATTGCCGATTAAAACCATACAGGAATTAAAAGATGAAGCTGAAAAGATATGCGGTAAACCAGAAAAAGCCGTTTTTGATGATGAAATTGTTGCAGTGATTAAATGGGTTGATGGTACTATTATTGACTCCGTAAGAAAGGTAAAATAAGAAGATAAATAAATCTTAAAAGAGTACAAAAATCAATGGGTTTTTTGTACTCTTTTCATTTAAATTCTAAATGGAAGCTATTTTGAAATGTAAATAGTATCATTTGAAAAAGAATAATTTATTCGTAACTTTCTCAAAATAAAATTATTGATTATGAAATATAAATGTAAAATATGTGGTCATATATATGACCCTGCAATCGGAGATCCTGATTCTGGAATTGCTCCGGGAACTCAATTTGATGATCTACCAGATGATTGGAAGTGCCCAATTTGTGGAGTTACAAAAAAAGATTATATGCCAATAGATTAACTAAATACCACTTTGTGTGGTATTTTTTAATTTTATTATATGAATTTAAGGCTCATCTTATGCTTTATATCCTTTTTTTGCTTTACGAATTTATATTCGCAACATTTTGTAGGTATTACACTTGACTTAAGTACTAAAGAACCAATAAGTGGAGTAAATATATATTCAATTAAGACAGGCATTGGCACTGTATCTGATAAGGATGGTAAGTTTGTTTTCAGCAATGAAAAGAAATTAAGTTCAACGGATACTATTTATTTTTCTTGTATAGGTTTTAAAACAAGAAGAATACCTTTAAAAGAACTGAAAAAGCAAGGAAATATAATACTACTTTCAATTGATATAAAAGAAATTGAAGAGATCAAGATAGTTTCTGAAAGGTTTATAAAATCACAAATTAATTACGAAAAATTAGAACCTTCCAGCTATGGAATATATTCTTTTGGTTCAATCATATTAGATAATAAAATCTTTATTATTGGAGGAGACAGGTCAATTATTATAGATAATACTTTAAAAGATTTTAATGAAACAGGTAATATGAAAGCCCAACCTAATTTCACATGGTTTGATTATAGCTGTGATTTAAATATTTATGATATTGATTCAAAACAGTGGCAAGAACCGAAAAGTCTCTTTACAAATAGAGCATATCATAACATTATTAGTTATAAGGATAAACTTTATTTAATTGGCGGTAAAAAACTTTCACTGAATTCAAAAATTGAGTTTTTAAATAATGAAATAGAAATTTATAATTCAAGAACAGATAGTGTGGTAATAGATCATACAAATCCACACCAGGCTGCAAATTATGCTTCTTTTTTGTATAAGGATAATATTATTTTAATGGGAGGCTCAGTTAAACTTGATATTAACAAAAATAAAGTATATACTGCAGATATTCATTTATATGATCTTAAAACAGGATATTGGTATAAGGTAGGAAATATGCCTGTTGCTAAGGAAACAAAAGGTATATGCATTGATGATAAAATATACTTAATTGGTGGGTTTAACAAAGCAGCATTAAGAGATATTGAGACTTATGATTTAAACACAGGAGAGTGGCATAAAGTCGGTGAATTATCAAAAGAAGCAGAAAGGCCTGGAATAGCTTATAATAATGGAATCATCTATATTTTTAGTTACGGACGAATTTACACCTTAGATATAAATAAAAAACAGTTAAAAGAATATTTAATTGATTTAGACTTAAAATATGCTGAGTTATTCTATTATAATAGTAAATTATATATTTATGGTGGCTATTACGATTATGATTATAGTATTACTCCATCGCCAAATTTATACTGTATTGATTTGCGTGAACTGGATAGAACTCAGACCATACACAACGAATATATTTATTTAAAATAATTATGCTATTTCGTTATTGTTAATTCATCATTTATCATTCGATGATTATACTCCTGAATAAATGCTTTGATTTTTTCCAATAACTTTTCTTCAACATCAGGTAAAGTTCCTTTAAGATTGTTCAGAAACAAGCTATCTTCTTTAAAATTATATAAGCTAAGAATTTCCTTTTCATTATATTGAATCATATAATTACCCATATATATTTGATATACTTCATTTAGAACATTAATGTTAAAACGGGTTTCACTAGTGTCAAATAGATTTTTCCCAAATGCAATATAGGGTTTGTCAAAATTCAAATAATTTAAAACTGTAGGCATAATATCTATTTGCTGGGCCAGATCATAATCAACACCTGATAAATCGTCAGATGGATGATAAAAGAATAATGGGACAGAAAATTTACCTTGAATTGTTTTATATTCCGGATGACTAACCTGATAGAATGAATGATCAGCTGTTATTACAAACAAAGTACTATCATACCATGGCATTTTACTGACCTTAGAAAAGAATTGTTTTAATGAATGATCAGTATAGTGTATACATTGATGAATTGGTTTTGTCCCTAGTGGAAATTTCCCTTCATATTTTTCAGGAACCTTGAATGGATGATGCGATGAAACTGAGAAAAATGTACTAAAAAAAGGTTCTGATATTGTATCTAGCATATCTGCAAAATAATTTAAAAAGTCTTCATCCCATGCACCCCACATGCCATCCCATTCTTTATTGGTTCCATATTCAGATAATCCATAATAATGATCAACACCCACCAGGTTTACAAAAGACTGAAAGCCCATTGAACCATTTGGTGCACCATGGAAAAACGATGTGTTATATCCCTTGTCTTTTAACAAACTGGCTATACTATTTAGTTTATTGCCTGAGTAGTAGCTTAATACAAAAGGTGTTTTAACAAATGGGATACTGGTTAAAACAGAAGGAAGTACATCAATTGATTTACGACCATTTGCCATGCTATACCAATAAACCCTGCTTTGTTCCATTAATGAATCCAGGAAAGGAGTGTAGCCTTTGTATGTTCCATCATCCAGGTGTGGATTGTAAAATCCAAAATATTCTTTAGCAAAACTTTCTAATATTATAACAACAACATTATTGTATTTAAACTGTTTTGTTGTATCAGGTAAATATATAGGATTATATATTTTGTGTAATTTATCTGATGATTTAAAGTATTTCTTTTCTTTTAAAGCTGTTTTTCCAATAGTCCTGTATATTGAAAAAGGAGTATTTAAAACAATTGCCATTTCATCCGGAGTGTCAACATATTTCCCGGCATTACTTAGGGTTATAGGTCGGGTGCTGTGACGAAATCCACCACGTAAACCACCTACCATTAAATAAATAAAAAGTAGCATCATTGCCAGACCTGATGTATAAAAAAATAAAGGGTTTTTAAATTTAGGTTTCTTAATTTTTACTTTTTTAAATAAGAAAATCATTAAAGCAACAAGGCATAACCAAAAAATCACAGCGTACCAATAATCATAAATAAATTTAAAAAAGAATTTAATACCATTTTGTTCATTTTTAAATTCGCTAAAGATTTTAAATGTTGTTCTTCGAAGCGTGAATTTGTAATAAATGAAATCGATAACATTGGTTGCCAGTATTATAGTGTTAAAAATGTAAAAAATCCATTTTAATATAGATTCAAATATTTTATGATATCTATATGGTTGTGGTATTAGGTATAAAAAGAAAAATAAAAGGTTTGTATATAAAATAGCAGAGATATCAAATTTTAAACCACCAGCCATTATACGCATAAATTTACCTAAAGGAATTTCATTAAAAAGATTTTTATTATAAAGGTAAAATCCTATTCTGCTTAATGAAAAAAGAAACATCATTATAAGAAAGTAGAAAATTATTGCTACATAAATGTTTCCTTTTAATTCAATATGTTTAAATGATTCTAAATATGACTGTAGATAAGCTTTAACTTTAGTATTTTTCATTTTATGGTAATAATTATGATATGCAAAAATATAAAATAACTGTTATATTATGCATTTAATAGGATTATGTTATTTTAACACTGTCCCAACTAGATTGAATGGTTTGATTTAACACTAAATCAGAAATTTCTATTTCATTTAAGATTACCATTTTGGCAAGTACTGATACATCACCAAAAATCAAGTTAATTAATAAATCAATTGGTATGTTTCTTAAGATTCCTGTATTTATCCCAGTATTAAAAAAATCAATAGCTGGCTGATAATATCCTTTAGTAATTGCTTTTATTTCTTTTTGAATGAACGGGGAGTTAGCATAATTTTCAATAAATTCAAACTTCTGTGGATTATGGATGTAAAAATTGAATAGATTCTTCCATATCATAAAGAAGGTATCTTTATAAGTCATTTCATAATTTATATTTTGAATTATAGCACTTCCCATTTCCTTTTTTAATTCGGTATATAATGAATCAATAAGGTCTTCTTTATTTTTAAAATGATAATAAATTGTTCCTGCAGCTACGTTTGACTTTTTAATAATCAATGATATAGGCGTTGCTTGAAAGCCTAGTTTTGAAATCAATTCAAGTGTAGTATCAAGAACTTTTTGTTTTTTATCCATTTATTTCTGTTTGCTTAACTGTTCTGCTAAGTTTATTGCTTCATAAGCATTTATAAGTCCTGCAGTTCGCGATAGTTTTTTAAATCTAACTTTTTTAGGTTTTTTTGAATAATCACCTGGTTTATATGTTTTTGCCTTTGGATATTGAGCAGTAGATTTTAAGAGTATGTCTTTTAACTCTTGTGCTGTAAAGTTTGGATAATAAGACAAAACTAAAGCTGCTACTCCTGTAACTACCGGACTAGAGTAACTGGTACCATCGCCTATGTCGTACTCATTATTTGGAGCTAGTGTTTTAATATTAACTCCCGGAGCAAATAAATCAACTAACATTCCATAATTTGTAAAACGTGCTGCGAATTCTAAATCCATATTCATTGATGAAGCACCAACTTCTAACCAATTATTTACACTATAATCGCTATTTATAATTTTTGTTGGATATTGATCAACTTCATCAATATTATAGCCGTCATTTCCTGCCGCATGCACTAACAATACATTTTTACTCTCTGCATATTTTACAGCATCATCAACAAGATGTTTTTGTGGTGAAAGTTCTTTTCCAAAACTCATATTGATGATGTTGGCACCATTATCAACGGCATATCTAATCGCTTTGGCAACATCTTTATCTCGCTCGTCACCATCAGGAACTATTTTTAATGCGATTATCTTTACATTGTCAACAATACCATTAACACCTAAATCATTATTTCTTATGGCTCCAATTATACCCGATACAGCAGTTCCATGATCAGCTCCCGGACCACAAACATTGTTATTTCCATATACCTGGTCAATATCGTTTGCATTATCTCCAATGATTTCTTCTCTTGGGTTAAAATCAAGATTTAGCTGATACTTTATCTCTTCATCTGAATAGCTTCGAATTTCATCAAACATATCAGGGTTAAAACCATCGGAAAGCATCATGTGCAGAAACTCAATATGAATCTTTAATTCTTTATCTTTTGTATTTATGTCTACTAAATCTTCTGCTACTAAGGTATCTTTTCCTAAATACTCTTTAACATATTCATATGAATGGTAGAATCCGCTTTCAAAGTTATTTATCCACTCTAATTCTTTATTAGCTTCAGATAACCTGGAGTAGTATAATTTCTTAGCTTTTAAAAAAAGTTGATAGGTTTGTTTATCATTTTCTGAAATATCTGATTCGTTGGCATTTCCAAATTTATCCTTATATTCTCTATAAATGCGAGTCATCTCTAAATTTTCATAATGGATGTTATCTCCTTGTGAATTACCCAGGAAGTTCCATCCATTAATATCATCAATGTACCCATTATTATCATCGTCAATGCCATTATTTGGAATTTCATTTTCATTAATCCAGATATTTTCTTTAAGATCTTCATGATTAATGTCCACACCACCATCAATCACAGCAACAATTACAGATGTTGATTTTTTATCTTTTAAAAGCTCTGTATAAGCTCTGTCAACTTCAGCTCCATAAACCTTATCAATTGTTACTGATTTATTATACCAATTGTGATATTTCTCATTTACAATATCATTTTGTGCTCCAGCTGATAAAATTGTAAATAATAATGCAATATTAATAATGCGTTTTTTCATTCGTTCATCTGTGTTTAAAGATTAAAAAAAAGAGAAAGCAATCTTTCTCTTAATGGCTTCAAATTTGAATAAATTATTTGAATATTGCAATACTTTTTTCACCAGTAGATTTTGAATATGCTCTAAACATCATGTTTGTATTAAAAGTCATTGTAATATTTCCCTTATAATCAACACCAATTATACCACCGGTGCCACCTGCATTAAGAAGCTTTTCATTAATGACAATATCAGCTGCTTCTTGCAAACTAAGCCCTTTATATTCCATTAAAGCTGAAATATCATACGCAACTGTATATCGAATAAAGAATTCTCCATGTCCGGTAGCAGAAATTGCACAAGTTTTATTGTTAGCATATGTTCCAGCCCCAATAATTGGAGAGTCTCCGATTCTATTATACATTTTATTTGTCATACCACCTGTTGATGTTCCTGCGGCTAAATTACCGTATTTATCTAAAACAACACAACCTACAGTTCCATGTTTACTAGCTTTTAATATATTTTGCAGGCTATTCCATCGATCTTCGGTAAAAAAATAGGATGAGTCTACAATTTCTAATCCTTGCGATTTTGCAAATTCGGATGCTCCTTTTCCAGCCATCATAACATGTTTTGAATTATTCATGATTTTAATAGCAGCAGATATAGGATTCTTGATATCTGTTACACCAGCTACAGCACCGGCATTTAAATCATAGCCTTGCATAATTGATGCATCCATTTCATTGCGACCTTCGTGTGTGAAAACAGCACCTTTCCCTGCATTGAATAAGGGGCAATTTTCCATGTAATTTATTGTTTTTTCAATGGCTTCGACACATGTGCCACCATTTGCTAATATTTCTTCTCCAATTTGAAGTGCTTTGCTTAAAGCTTCAATATATTCTTTTTGTTGCTCTGCATTTATATCTCTATTGCTGGCATTTCCTGCTCCACCATGTATTACAATTACGTATTCTGGAGTTTGATCAACATTTTGTTGCTGACTATTACAGTTTGTAAAAAGTAACATTAAAAAAAGAATGGAGAGTGTTGATATTTTATTTTTCATAATATTTATATTATTTATTAAATGTAGAAATATAGTTATCTAAAATACAATTATTTTACTTTTGTATAAAATTAAATTTGTTAAAATGAAACAGAGGTTAAAAGTTTTTGGATACTATTCTCTATTCTGGATTGGTTATTTTGTTTTAGCCCGATTAATGTTCTTATTTTATGAACATGCGCTATCATTTGAACTCGGGTTTAAGGAATGGATATTAATCTTTGTTCATGGTTTACACATGGATCTTTCTTCAACCGGATATATTATGGCAGTGGTTGGATTAATACTTATGTTAACTGTTTTTACAAATGGCATCTGGATAAACAGAATATTAAAAACTTTTACAATCGTATTTTTAATTCTAACTTCTCTAATTGTTGTTACAGATTTCGAACTTTATGAGAACTGGGGTTTTAGGATGGATGCTACTCCTTTGCTTTACATTACTAAGCCGAAAGAAGCTATGGCATCTACCGAACCATGGTTAAGCTTTTTACTTTTATTATTGATTATTGGATTCGTGTTTTTGGGAAATCTTGTTTATTCCAAATCAATTAAAAATCATGTTTTAAAAATTGAAAAAACCAATATATATTCGGTTTTAATTCTATTAGTATTGACTGGAAGCATGATTTTACCTATACGTGGTGGAATAGGCATTGCTCCGATGAATTCAGGCACCGTTTATTTCAGTAAAAATAAATTTGCAAATCATGCATCCATTAATGTTGTTTGGAATGTAATGCATTCATTGGTTTACCTAAAAGAGCGAACTGTTACTAACAAATTTATGCCTGATGAAAAAGCACAAAAAATTATAAAAGAGCTTTATCATAAAAATGGTAAAACAAAAAAAATTTTAATAAAAGAAAATCCAAATGTTGTAATATTAATATTAGAAAGTTTTTCATCAAAAGTGATTAAGGATCTAGGTGGAATGTGGGATGCAGCTCCGAAATTCAATTCTTTAATAAAAGATGGTTTAATATTTACAAACTTTTACGCAAATGGAGATAGAAGCGACAAGGGACTTGTTTCTATTATCAGTGGTTATCCTGCACAACCTACAACATCGATAATGAAAGAAGCTAGTAAAACACAATTATTGCCATCAATTTTTGACAGTTTCAATAAAATGGGATATGATACAAAGTTTTATTACGGTGGAGATGTTGATTTTGCAAGCATGAAGTCATATCTGTATAATGCTGGAGTGCAAGATATTATTTCTGATGAAGATTTTGATTCGAAACTAGTTGATTCAAAATGGGGTGTTCATGATGAGCATTTATTTGATAAATTATATAATGATTTACTTAATGAAGATAGTCAGTATTTTAATATTGTATTTACTTTAAGTAGTCATGATCCGTTTGAAGTTCCTATGAAAACGGTCATTGAAGGAAATAGCCGAGCGAATAAATATCTAAACTCCGTATATTATGCAGATAGTTGTTTGTTTGAATTTATCGAAAAAGTAAAAGAGACAGAGATTTGGCATAATACTTTGTTTGTATTAGTTGCAGATCATGGTAGCAGAAGGCCTGGTAAATCAAAAAATCATGAAATAAATAAGTTCCAGATCCCAATGTTATGGATGGGGGGAGTTCTAAATGACTCTATAAAGCAAAATGACATTGTTGGTTCACAAATTGATATTCCTGCTACTATATTAGGCCAGTTTAATCAAACAGCTGAAAATTTCCCTTATAGCAAGGATTTGTTTAAAGATGATCAGAATGAATTTGCATATTATGTTTTTAATGATGGTTTTGGTTTTATTACTGATTCAACAAAATTAATATTCGATAATGTTGGACAAAGCCTGATTTATGAGGAAGGTAAAGTTGATTTGGATTTGAAAAAAGGAAAAGCAATTCTTCAAATTATCTCAGATGATTATATCAATCGTTAACGAAGAAATTATTTATCATTTCAAGAAGAACCTGTGATTTTATAGGTTTAGCAATATATTCATTACAACCTGCTGAAATACATAAATCTCTTTCATTTTTGAAAACAAATGCTGTTTGTCCAATAATAGGTAAGTTTGGTTTAAAACTTTTAATTTGTTTGGTTGCATCAATACCATTTAAAACAGGCATTTTGATATCCATTAGGATTATATCAAAATCTTCTTTTTTACATATTTCAACTGCTTTATCTCCCTGTGTAACACGTACTAATTTAGCATGTGTTCTGGAAAGACTTGCTCTTAAAACTTCGTAATTAGAATCTTCATCTTCTGCAATTAATATCTTTTTATTGCTCCAGTCATAATTTATTCTGAACTTATCTTTTCTGATAGGTATCTCTATAATTTCTACTTTTGATGGTAAGGTAAAGTAAAAAATTGATCCAATACCTGGATTTGATTCTACCCAAATTTTACCACCTAAAAGATTAACCAGTTTTTGAGTAATTGTAAGTCCAATACCTGTACCACGATAGAGTTTTGTTCTATCTTCTAATTTAGTAAAATGTTTAAAAATAAGTTCGATTTTATCTTCTGGAATGCCTATGCCCGTATCTCTGACATAAAATGTAGGGATTTCTTGTTGATTAATATCAAATCCAAATTCGATAAAACCTTCATGCGTGTATTTAATTGCATTGTTTAATAAATGCTCAAAAATTTGTTTAAACCTAAACTCATCTGTCTCAATAAAGGCAGGTAAATTACCAAAAGGGCTGTGAAATAGTATATCCATTCCTTCAGCATACTCTTTTTCTTCGATAATTTTATATAAAAAATGATCAAGAACTTTTGTCAAATTGAATCTTTTCGTTGTTGGT
>CAZPMA010000028.1:0-20296 GCA_964587535.1 uncultured Bacteroidales bacterium | reverse complement strand
GTAATATCTTCGCCCATTCCTATAATATATTCCGGAACACCAAATTCATCTAATACAACAGAAGCTGTTAAGTTAACCCAAACTAAAGTTTTATCTTTTTTATAATATTTCTGTACACCTTCGTATTTTGTAATTTTTGAATTAAAAATTGACTCGATCATTTTAAGAGAATCTTCTTTCTTTTCATCAGGAATTAAGTCAATATATGACATATTGTGCAGTTCATCTTTTGAATAACCAAACTGATTGGAAAAAAACTTATTAAACTTTACAATTTCACTTTTCCTATTAATAATAGCCATTCCAATACCTGCTTCTTCAAAAATTGAGTGAAAAAGATTTCGATTCTTTTTATGTTTGGAAGGATCTTTTACTTGTTCTGATTGTAGGTCAAAAATATTTTGCTTAAGCGTGGCTACTTGAGAACGCAATTCATCAATTTCTTTTAATAAATTAACTTTCGATTTATGTATGTCGTCTTGAAACATATTCTGATATATTAATATCAAAATTTGTAAATATTTTCAATAAGTGCAAGAATATTAGGGATTAATAAAAACTAATTTTGACAAATGTACATTTCATCTATCTATATATATTATTTCATGTGATGAACAATCTATTTTGTTTAATGTTTATCAAATAAAACAATAAACATAAACAATTAAAATCTAAGATTATGGTAAACCTAAGTACAAGGTATATGGGCTTAAAGCTTAAAAACCCTATTGTGGTAGCTAGCTCAGGACTAACAAATAGTGTAGAAGATATAAAAGAATTTGCTGCAAAGGGTGCTGCTGCAGTTGTTTTAAAATCTATTTTTGAAGAAGAAATACGAAAAGAATTAGAAAAGGATATGAATACTATGACAATGAATAGTTTTACATATCCTGAAACAATGGACTACTATGATAATTTTGCTGAAGATGACAGCTTAACAAACTATTTAAAGCTAATTAGTGATGCAAAAAAAGCTGTTGATATTCCAATTATTGCCAGCATAAATTGTGTAAGTGCCGAGAAATGGCCTTATTATGCTGAAACTTTGCAAGAAGCCGGAGCAGATGCTTTAGAATTAAATGTTTTTGTTATGCCTACTGATTTCAGCAAATCAAGTGAAGAAAACGAAAAGGTTTATTTTGATATTGTAAATGAAGTGAAAAAACATGTTAAAATTCCGGTTTCATTAAAGATCAGTTATTATTCGTCTCATTTAGGATCATTTATACAAAAACTTTCTAATTCTGGTATAGATGGATTAGTATTGTTCAATCGGTTTTACAGTCCGGATATTGATATAAATAACATGGATATTATATCTACCAATGTAACCAGTACTCCAAACGAATTACCAATATCGTTGAGATGGATTGGAATTATGCATAATAGAGTTGGTTGCGACTTAGCAGCTTCTACCGGAGTGCATGATGGAAGTGCAGTAATTAAACAATTATTAGCAGGAGCAAATGTTGTTCAAGTGGCATCTGCATTTTATAAAAATGGCAAAGGTATTATTGAAACAATGCTAAGTGATCTAAAAAAATGGATGGAAGAAAAAGGATTTGAAAAAATTGAAGATTTTAACGGAAAATTAAGTCAGGATAAAACACAGAATCCAGCAGCATATGAAAGAGTTCAATTTATGAAATACTTTTCAGGAAAAGGGTTGTAATATACATTAAGAATCATTTTTAAGATGTCACACTTTGTTAGGCTAAGTGTGACATTTTTTTTAATATTGTGTTATGTATGCAATTATCGATATTGAAACAACCGGCTTAAGCCCTGTAAACGATAGAGTTATCGAAATTGCTATATTTATTCATGACGGCAAAAGAATAATTAATGAATTTTCTTCCTTAATTAACCCTGAAAGAATTATTTCTGCAAATATTACCAGACTAACAGGTATAACAAACGAAATGGTTAAAGATGCACCAAAGTTCTGGGAAATAGCAAAGGATATAGTAATTTTTACTGAAGGAAAATCTTTTGTTGCCCACAATGCGTCTTTTGATTATAACTTTATTCGAAATGAATTTAAAAGTTTAGGATACGATTTTAAAAGAGACAGGTTATGCACTGTAAAATTAAGTCGTAAAATTATTCCAAACCATGCATCATATAGTTTAGGTAAACTTTGTAATGATTTAAATATTAAAATAGATGGCAGACACAGGGCCACAGGAGATGCACTCGCAACTGTTAAGTTATTTGAACATTTATTAAAAACGGATTCTACGTTGGGTCATTTAAATTCAAGTAAATTCTATAATATTGATGCAAGCATAATAAAAGGCTTACCCGAGGAACCCGGGGTGTACTATTTTCACGATCAGCATGGAGATATTATCTATATCGGCAAAAGTAAAAATATTAAAACGCGTGTATTTTCACATTTTAGTAATGAGAAAACAGAGAAAGCCATTAAAATGATTGAAGATGTTCATGATATCTCATATATAAAAACGGGAAGCGAATTAATTGCTTTGTTGCTTGAATCAGATGAAATAAAAGTGAATAAACCTAAATTTAATCGTCGACAGCGCAGGTCTTCTAACCATTATGGAATATTTACATATGTTGATGACTTTGGATATATTTGTTTTAGAATAGAAGGAATAAAAAAGGATAGTCCGATTGCTTCTTTTAATTCTGCAAAGGAAGCTAGAGATCGATTGTATAATCTTTCCGAGAAATTTGAGTTATGCCAAAAGCTATGCAATTTATATGAAACAACAGGTGCTTGTTTCTATTATCAGCTAAATCAGTGCAAAGGAGCATGTATACAAAAAGAAACACCAAAAGATTATAATCAAAGAGCACAGGCAATGCTAGATGAGATTTCATATGACTGGCAAAACTTTTTTATAATTGATACAGGAAGATCGGATGATGAAAAATCAGTGGTAAAAATAGAGAATGGAAAATATATAGGTTTTGGATATGCAGATGTTGAATCTATTGGAAATAATATAGAAAGCTTATCAGATATAATCAAAGTTTATCCTGACAATCGCGATATACAACAAATAATTCGCACTTATCTAAAACAGAATTCTGTTGAGATGTTAATAAGGTTTTAAAGACTTTAAACATAGTATCTGATTCTTTTGTTATAACATAAAGATTAATAATAATGAAAGAAAGATATACCAACCAATTAGTAAATCAATCAAGTCCTTATTTATTACAACATGCATCTAATCCTGTTGATTGGTATCCGTGGGGAGAAGAAGCTTTGCTGAAAGCTCAAAATGAAAATAAATTAATACTTATAAGTATTGGGTATGCAGCATGTCACTGGTGTCATGTTATGGCGCATGAGTCATTTGAGAGTGAGGAAATAGCTCAAGTAATGAACGATAATTTTGTGTGCATTAAGGTTGATAGGGAAGAAAGACCTGATATTGATCATATCTATATGAATGCAGTTCAGTTGATCGCAGGTAATGGTGGTTGGCCTTTAAATTGTTTTGCACTTCCAGATGGAAGCCCGGTTTACGGTGGAACATATTTTAGACCAGAGCAATGGAAAAATATACTGGAGAATTTATCATTTGCTTTTAAGACAAACCCGGAAAAATTCAATGCTGCAGCAAAGGATATTAAGAATGGATTACAATCTATGGAATTAATTGTTAAAGTTAAGCACAGACCTAATTTTACTCATGATGAAATAGAATTAGTAATAGAAAAGCTAAAATTTCAATTTGATAATGAAAATGGTGGAACAAAAGGAGCACCTAAATTTCCAATTCCAGTAAATTACTATCCCTTAATGCGTTATTATTTTCATTTTGGCGGCGATGAAATAAGAGATTATCTAAAGCATTCTCTGCACAAGATGGCAAATGGAGGTATTTATGACCACCTGGGAGGTGGATTTGCGCGATATTCTGTTGATAATAAATGGTTAGTACCGCATTTTGAAAAAATGTTGTATGATAATGCACAGTTAATTAGCTTGTTTTCTGATGCTTATCGCTTTACTAAAGAAGATAAATTTCAAAACATTGTTGCTGAAACAATTAATTTTGTGATTCGTGAAATGAGATCTCCGGCACTTGGTTTTTATTCATCTTACGATGCGGATAGTGAAGGCATTGAAGGTAAATATTATGTTTGGGATAAATATGAAGTTGATATTTTGTTAGAAGATAAATCGATTATCTTTTGCACTTATTATGATGTTACAATTGATGGTAATTGGGAAGGAACAAATATTTTAAATGTAAAACATTCAATTAATCAATTAGCAAAAAAGTATAATAAGTCAAGTAATGAGATTAATTCAATTCTGGATGTATCAAAGCAAATTCTATTTGAACAAAGAGAAAAGCGCATAAAACCAGCTTTGGATGATAAGATTTTAGCTTCTTGGAATTCATTAGTGATTAAAGCATTTATTGATGCTTATAAAGCATTTAATAATAAGGAATACTTGCAATTTGCTATTGAAACTTTCGAATTCGTAAATAAAAAAATGCTATCTGATGATTATAAATTATATAGAAGCTATAAGGATTCAAAAGCAATAATCAGTGGATTTTTAGATGACTATGCACTGCTTATTCAAGCATTAATAAGTTTATATCAGGTGACATTTGACAGTAAATATATAATCCTTGCAAAAAAACTTTCTGATTACACAATAGAACATTTTTATGATCATGAATCCGGAATGTTTAATTATAAATCTAATCTTGATAAACATTTGGTAGTTAAAACCAAAGAGATTATAGATAATGTAATACCTTCTTCAAATTCTATTATGGCTAATAATCTATTTATATTGGGACATTATTTCTCAAAGCAAAAGTTGATTGAAATGTCACAGCAAATGCTTGTTAATGTAAAGGATAAGATTCTTAAATCACCTTATTTTATGGCAAACTGGTTCGATCTTTTAATACAACAAGTTTTTCAACCTTATGAAGTTTGTTTAATGGGTACTGAAAGTTTATGTGCAAATATAAAAATCAATGAATCTTTTTTGCCGAATGTAATTTTGGCTGGGGGTACAAGTGAAGATATACCATTGTTAAAGTCTAGAAACACAGATGAAAAATTACTAATATATTTATGCAAAAATCAACAATGCTTAGCACCTATAAAATCTATTAATGAAGCATTAGTTCAAATAAAAAGTTAAAAACCATTCAATTTTAACTTAAAAGTAGAAATTTGTATTTCTATCGATTCTTTGTATATTAGAGCATCAAAGTATTTGATACTTTAATCCTAAAACCCTTACACAGAATGAATAAGAAAATATTAATCTCAATTATTATTGTTGGAGTATTGTTTTTAATGCTAGCAACAAGCTGGATATTGTGGTTAGTAAAGCCTGGTAAAAATCTGGATGTATATATTTTAGATAAAACAGTCCCCACAAAGGAAAGAACAGAACATAAAGGAATGCATTGGGTGCTTACTCATGAAAAATACCATACTAATGAAGGGAATGCATATGATTTGAATAAGGATTATTATGGCTTTTTCCCATTAAGTTCAAAATCAAAAGAATTTGATTTTCGAAGTGTGCGTATTCATGAGATAGATGAAGTAGCTTATGATTATGATATGTTGTATTATGCAGATACTTATGGCGTTTATTATAACGAATGGTATAAAAGGGGCTCTTCTGACATTAAACATACTCAAAAGGTTTATGGTGGATTAAATCAGAACGATTACCTTTTAATGAAACGTATGAAAGAATTAAATAAGCTCATAATTACTGAATTTAACTTATATGATGCACCAACTAACGGATTGATTAGGGAAAAGGTTGAATCTATGTTTGGATTAAAATGGACAGGTTGGACTGGTAAATATTATTCCAGTTTAGATACTTCTAATGGAAGTAAGTTCCCAAAATGGATAACAATTTTGTACAAAGAGCAGAATAATAACCAGTGGCCTTTTAAAAATGCCGGAATTGTCCTGGTTCATAAATTTGGAACAGTTGTAGTACTGGAACAAGGAGCACAACTTAATAAGGAAATTCCTTATATTATTTCTAAACAAGAAACAATAGATCGCTTTAATGTTCCTGAAGAAGTGTATTACTCGCAATGGTTTGATATTACTTACTCAACTGAACAAAATAATATTTTGGCTAATTTTAAAATTCATGTAAATGAAAACGGTGATTCTATCTTAAGAAATTATAATTTAAAGCCTGTATTTCCTGCCGTAATTGAACATACAGGTGATTATAACTTTTATTATTTTGGGGGAGATTTTGCCGAAAGTACAGTTTGTAGTAAAACAGCGTTTTTTGAAGGTTACCATAATATGGTTTCAGTTCTTAATCGATCTAATTTTAATTCAAACAGTAAATTTTATTGGAGTTATTATGTGCCAATGCTTACTAAAATACTTGATGACTACTATAACACATTGGATTGATAACTTATGCGAATATTGTTTTACACTTTCCAGAATATAAAACAAAAAGAAAATCAAATGGTACTGTATTAACAGTAAAAAATGAATTTTTATTTTTTAAATAGTAACATTAATGGAATTAGGTATAATAATAATTGATGATGAACAAGATGCCATTGAAGCAATTGAAAGTATTTTATGTTTGAATGAAACAGATTATAAAGTTCTTGCTAAAACTACAAATCCTAATGAAGCCATTGGACTCATAATGCAACATAAACCAGATATAATTTTTTTAGATATCGAAATGCCGGAATTAAATGGTTTTCAACTCTTAGAAAATATACCTGAAATTAATTTTGAAGTTATTTTTGTTACTGCTTATGAGCAATATGCAATTCAGGCAATTAAGAATAATGCTGCTGATTACATTTTAAAACCCGTTTCTATATATGAAATAAACGAATCACTTGAAAAAGTTAAACAAAGAATTATTTCTAGTTATAGTCAAAAAATAGATTATAAGAAATTATTAAAAGAAGCCAGTAATGGCGATTATGCTAAATTGAAATTAAATTCCAGTAATGGCTTTGAATTGATTGACATCATAGATATAATTAGTATAGAAGCCCATGGAATGTATTCTGAGATTAGATTAAAGGACGGAGAAAAACTTTTTGTTACAAAGCCAATAAAAGAATTTGAATCGCAAACGGTTTCAAACATACTTTTTCGAACACACAGATCATTTATTATTAATATGAAAAATGTTAAAAAGTTCGAATCAGAAAACAATACAATTGTTATGTGTGATAATACCGAAGTAAAGCTATCACGACGCAGAAAAGAAGAATTCTTAAAGGTCTTAGCAGATTTTATCGATTAATTGCATACCGTTTAGAAAATAAATCCTACCGTTCAGAAATAAATAATTACCGTTTATAAATTAAAGTTTAACGTTGGTAAAATGCCTATTGTAAGGCATTTTGCTGAATATTACTTTTGTTTTCGTTTATAACAAAATTATATACTCAATTTAAACTTTAATTTATGAAACACTTTTTACTATTATTAACATTAACATTAACAATTGGTTTTTATATGTTTTTAAGCCCAAAAACATATGCACAAACAGCAATATCTCCATCTACAGGAGATGGAACGGAAGAAAATCCATATCAGATTGCAACAATAGAAAATTTGTATTGGTTATCACAAATGACCTTAGAATGGGATAAGCATTTTATCCAAACAGCAGATATTGATGCTAGTGTAACTGTTGGCTGGGATAATGATAGTGGATTTACTCCTATAGGGAATAATGATATACCATTTACTGGAACATATAATGGTAAGTTTCACGAGATCAATAATCTATATATTAACTGGTCTAATACTGATGCTATTGGATTTTTTGGCTTTATTGATAGCACATATTCACGTATAGATAGTTTAATACTTATTGATGCTAATATAACAGGACAAAAATATAACGGGATTATTGCTGGAAGAATTAAATATGGTGTAATATCAAGATGTTATAGTAGTGGAAGTATTCACTCAACACTAAGAACAGCCGGTGGAATTGTTGGACATACTTATCATGCAACCATTGAACAATGTTATAGCGAAGCAGATGTTTTTGGCACTGAACAATATGCAGGTGGACTAATAGGATATCAAAACTCAGGAATATTAAAAAATTCTTACTGCAGAGGATCAGTTGAGTCTGACAGGGATCTTGGAGGAGCAATTGGAAAAATATCTGAAGGTACAATAGAAAATTGTTATAGTGTGACTTTAGTAACAGGAGAGAGTTCAATCGGCGGCGGACTGATTGGAATCAAATCTGGAGAAACAATTATTAATAGTTTTTATAATAATGAGTTGATGTCATTTGGCAATAGCTATGGAGTTGGCCTAACTGCAAATCAAATGCAAGAGATTAATACTTTTCTTGATGCTGAATGGGATTTTGTGAATGAAACTGTGAATGGTACTGAAGATATCTGGAAAATAGAAGAAAATAAAAATGAGGAATATCCATTCTTAAGTTGGCAGGTTGAAGAATACATTAGTGGTGTTGAAGATTTGACTGAAATACACATGTCTGTTTACCCTAATCCTGTATTAGATAAATTGACTCTTCAAACAGAAATAGAATGTGAATACAAGTTGGAAATTTATGATTTAACAGGAAAGCTTATCTTTTCTAATAAATACAATGCACAAAACATAAATATTGATTTGTCTAGTTTTGAATCTGGAATGTATATTGTTTCTATTTCAACTGATAATGAAAGAATTACCAAAAAAATAATGAAACAATAAATTACCACAGTGGGTTATTAACAGAAGGTTGCATCATTAAATGGTGCAGCCTTTTTATTTTTTAAAAGTGACAATATCCTTATCTTTGGTAAAATTTAACAATTAATAAAAATGAATAATCTTAAAGTTTCTTGTATTCAGGCCGATCTTGCTTGGGAAAATATCGATCAAAACTTAAATATGTTTTCCGATAAATTAGAACAAGTACACTCAGATACTGAATTAGTTATTTTACCGGAAATGTTTACAACAGGTTTTTCAATGAATTCCAAGGAACTAGCTGAATCAATGAATGGTAAAACATTTAACTGGATAAAACAGCAAGCCCAGAAGCATAATAAGATCATTATAGGAAGTGTAATTATTAAAGAAAAAGAAGATTATTATAACCGTTGCATTACCATGTTTCCTGATGGTAAGTACTTTACTTATGATAAAGGCCATTTATTCCGCATGGAAAGGGAACATGTAGATTTTACCAAAGGAGAAAATAAAACAATATTTAAACATAATAACTGGCGAATTTGTACTCTAATATGTTATGATTTACGATTTCCGGTTTGGAGTCGAAATCAAAACAATTACGATTTATTAATATACATTGCCAGCTGGCCTGAAAGCAGGAGAGAAGTTTGGAATACTCTTCTTAAGGCACGTGCAATTGAAAATCAATCGTATGTTATTGGAGTTAACAGGATAGGGAAAGATGGCGAAGGAATATCTTATTCGGGAGATACTGTAATAATTGATCCAAAAGGACAACTTATTTCAAAAGCAAAAGATTATTCAGAAGAAATAATTTGTGCTGAACTTTCGTTAGAAAAATTAGAAAGATTTAGAGAAAAATTTCCAGTGCACCTTGATGCAGATCAGTTTAAATTATTGTAAAAAATGATACCAAAAATAAATTTTGATAAAACAACAAAAGGCAAAATAACCGATCGGGAACGTAAAAAGATAATTGATAAATACCGTGAGCTTTTAAAGTTATCAGAAGATTTTACCAAAAAGAAAGAACTGGAATTAATACGTAAGGCATTTGATCTTGCTTTGGAAGCTTTTGACGAAAAAAGAACACCATCAGGAGTTCCAATTATTTTCGATATCATAGATGTTGCTATTATTGTTGAAGGTCAAATAGGATTAGGCGTTCGCTCCGTTATTGCCAGCTTGCTTTATCAGGTTGTAATTGAAAAGAAAATAACATTAACCGAAATTGAAAAAGAATTTGATCCTACCATACGATTGATTGTTGATGGCTTAGTAAAAATTTCTGATATAAATACAAAAACAAATTCTTCACAAGCTGAGAACTTCAGGCAAATGCTTTTAACACTTGCAGAAGATGTTCGTGTTATTCTTATTAAACTGGCAATACTCTTACAAGAAATGCGCAGCTTAACATGTATGACCGAAGATTATCAGATTAAAACTTCACTTGAAACATTTTCTTTATATGCACCTTTAGCTCATCGTTTAGGTTTATATAATATAAAATCGGAGCTTGAAAATTTATCTATGAAATATACTGAAAGAGATCAGTATAAAGAGATCATAAAGAAATTAAAGAATTCAACAGCAAAGCGTGAACGTTTTATAAAGAAATTTATAACTCCAATTGAGAAAGAGCTTAAAGAGCATGGTTTTAAATATGAAATAAAAGGAAGACCCAAATCAGTTTATTCAATTTGGCAAAAAATGAAAAAGCAGGGAGTTGAATTTGAAGAAGTATTCGATATTTTTGCAATTCGTATTATTCTGGATTCAAAACCTAAGCAAGAGAAAGCCGATTGCTGGAGAGTATATTCTATAGTAACTGATTTCTATCAACCAAATCCAAAAAGATTGCGCGACTGGATTTCAATACCAAAATCAAATGGTTATGAGTCATTGCATACAACTGTTGTAGGTCCGGAAAGTAAATGGGTTGAAGTGCAGATTCGCACACAGCGCATGGATGAAGTGGCCGAAAAAGGTTATGCAGCCCATTGGAGATATAAAGGTGTAAAAGCTGAAAAAGGAATAGATAAGTGGATGCAAAAAGTGCGAGACGTAATAGAAACTAATGGTGTTGCAAATGATGATAGCATTGATGATTTAAAATTAAATCTATATAATAAGGAAGTTTTTGTATTTACTCCAACTGGTGATTTGAAAAAATTGCCGGCGGGATCTACTGTATTGGATTTCGCTTATGATATTCATTCCGATGTTGGTAATCAGTGTGTTGGAGCAACTATAAATAACAAAAATGTTACCATTAAACAGCAATTGCAAAATGGCGATCAGGTAAGCATTATTACTTCGAAAACTCAAAAACCTAAAACCGACTGGCTAAGTTTTGTTGTAACATCTAAAGCAAAAACTAAAATAAAATCCACCTTACGAGAAGAAAAATATAAAGAAGCTGAAGCAGGTAAAGATTTGTTAAAAAGAAGACTAAAAAATTGGAAAATAAAATTTGATGATCAGTTAATAGATAAAATTTTAAAGCATTTTAAGCTCAAATTCCCGGTTGACTTATATTATGGATTGGCAGTTGAAAGTATTGACATAGCTGATATTAAGGAATTTATCACAAGGGAAAATGACCCTGAAAAAGTACAAACTGCTCAGGCCATAGAAGATATTCATCTGGAAGAAAAAGATAGTGACAAGTCATATTCTAGTGATTTTTTAATAATTGATGATAACATTGAAAATGTTGACTATAAGCTGGCAAAATGTTGTAATCCAATATTTGGGGATTCCATATTTGGTTTTGTAACTGTAAGTGAAGGAATTAAAATACATAGAACCAATTGTCCAAATGCGCGGCAACTTATTGAAAAATATAATTACAGGATTATTAAGGCACAGTGGACTAAATCAGCAGCTAAACAATCATTCCAGGCTACAATTAAAGTTACCGGTGTAGATGAACTTGGAATGCTGAGTAAAATATCTGATATTATTTCAAAAGATTTAAAAGTTAGCATGCGATCAATCACAATGGATTCAAACGATGGTATATTTGAAGGAAGGTTAAAAATACTGGTTGAAGGATCAAAGCATTTAAATAATCTTATTGCAAAATTAAAAAAGGAAAAAAATATATTAAAGGTTAATAGGATTGATTCAGACGAAAATTAATTAAATTTGTATTTATAAGAACAAATTACTAAATCGTTCGTTTAATAGTTAAAATCATTAAGAATGAACACATTCATTAAAATTTTTGTTTTAGTCTTTGTTTTGAGTTTTAAAGGATATTCTCAAAGTGTGTTTCCATTATTACCAAAATATTATCAACCGGTAGATTCATCTTTGATGGCTGAAGATAAAAAAGAAGTTGAACCTGTAAGTAATTCTTTACTTAAAAAACATGATAAGGTATCATATTCTGTAACTGTCGGAACAGGATTCAGTAGTTTTGGAAGTGGAATGTCCATGATGAGTTCTTATATTTCTCCTTCAGTAAATTACCAGGTGAATTCTAAATTTGATGTAACAATTGATGGCTATATCTCACAGAATAACATGAATGGTATGGAAGCAATTTCTGGAGTTAGTTCACAATACATGTATAATGCATCACCTAATAATTATGGTATAATGGGATCAGCATATTACAAGTTGTCTGATCGATGGGGTATTTATGCTGATGGGGCTTATTTTGAAAATCAATCCGTATTTGATGGATATAGTGCATCGTCTTATAATACAGATTTAAAAACTATTTCATTAGGCGTTGATTTTAAAGTTAATGACAATTTGCGTTTTAACCTACAGTATAGGTATACAAATGGTTTAACTCCATATTATAATTATATTTCACCTTTTTATAATTCTTTTTTAAGTCCGTATAAGCATGATATATGGGACTACTAAATTTTACTGTATAAATAAATTTTTACTAATACTTTTATTACTATTATCAAGCAATATTATTGCTCAGGATTTTGTAAAATCTTACCCCGTTTTCAAATCAGGAGAAAGAATTACTTACAAAGCAGTTTATAACTGGGGTTTTATTTGGATAAATGCCGGTACTGTTCAGTTTAATGTTTCCGATACAGTTTATAATGATGAAAGAGCATTTTATTTGAATGCTTCTGGTTCGAGTATAAGATCTTACGATTGGTTATTTAAGGTAAGAGATTATTTTCATTCATATACAAATGTTAAGAATTTATTGCCATATTACTTTATTCGTAATACATATGAAGGTGGATATAAAGTGGATAATGAATATATATTTAATTACAGAGACAGTTTAATATTTAGCAAAACAGAAAACACCAATAAATCTATAAGTTATGATACTGTTTTAATTAGTAAACAAATACATGATGTCCTTTCAGGGATTTATTATATTCGTAATTTAGATTTTGAAAATTATGCACTTAACGATATCATCCCAATCCAAATGATTATAGATGGTGAAGTTTTTGAACTTTACATTAGATATTTAGGAATGGAAATATTGAAAACCCATGATAAGCGTAAATTTAATACCATAAAAATATCAGCTTTATTTGTAGAAGGAACTATTTTTAAAGGTGGAGAAGATTTATTAGTTTGGTTTACAGATGATTTGAACAGAATACCAGTTTTGGTAGAAGCTAAAATTCTAATTGGTTCAGTAAAAGCAACATTAAATACTACAGAGAATTTAAAATTTCCACTGTCTTCAGAAATAATTGAAGATTAATATTTTTGTCAATATATTCTTGAACATTAATTATTCCTGAGATTTCTTTCCATTATTTTGCATATTTTAATTTAATTTTACGACAAAATAGTATTTGAATTCTAAAATGTATAAAAATGCATAATACAGTAAACATAACAGAGAATATATATTGGTTGGGAGTAAATGATCGAAAAACAGAACGATTTGAAAATATGTGGCCACTCCCTTACGGTGTGTCATATAATTCATATCTAATTGTAGATGAAAAAGTTGTATTGGTAGATACATTGGAATATGGTTCATCTGATGATTATCTCGATAAAATTGAAGAGTTAATTGGTAAAGAAGGTAAGATTGATTATTTGGTTATTAACAATATGGAACCTGACCATTCTGGAGCTATCAAAACGATTGTGGATAAGTATCCTGAAATTAAGTTAATTGGTAATTTAAAGACTTTTAAAATTCTTGAATCATATTTTGGCTACCAGGAGAAATGGTATCAGGTCGAAGATGGCGATGAGTTAAACCTTGGTAATCACACATTGAAATTTGTAATGACTCCTTGGGTACACTGGCCAGAAACAATGATGACTTATGAGTTAAATAATAAGATACTATTCTCAGGTGATGCATTCGGTAGCTTTGGAACTTTAGATGGTGGTATTTTTGATGATGAAATCGAATTTGAAGAGTATTACGAAACAGAAATGCGTCGCTATTATTCTAATATTGTTGGAAAATATAGTAATATGGTTCAAAAAGCGTTTAAAAAGCTCGAAGGCATTGATGTTAAATACATTTGTGCTACTCACGGACCAATTTGGAGAAATGATGTAAATAAAGTACTTTCTTTATATAATAAGTGGAGCAAATTTGAAACAGAAGATGGTGTAGTAATCATTTATGGTTCAATGTATGGTAATACTGCTAAAATGGCTGATGTTATTGCACGTAAATTATCAGAAAACGGCATTAATAAAATTAGAGTTTATGATGTATCTAAAACACATATATCATACTTAATTAATGAAATCTGGAAATACAAAGGGGTAATTTTAGGTAGCTGTGCTTATAATTCAGGTATGTTGCCTACAATGGAAAACCTGACCCGTACACTAGAACATATGGGAGTTAAGAATCATTTGTTAGGGTTATTTGGTTCGTATAGTTGGAATGGTGGTGGAGCAAAATCATTGTTTAAGTTTTCTGAAAATATGGAATGGGATCTTGTTGCTGATCCTGTTGATACAAAGGGTATTCCTGGAAACGAATCTTTTGATATGTGTGAAGTGCTTGCAAAAGCAATGGCAGAAAAGATTAAATAATTTGTTAAATAGTAAAAAAAAAGGATGCTGATTTTTATCAGTATCCTTTTTTTATTCTTTACATCTTTATATATTATCTTTATTGATTAATTAATAAAAGTATGATCATGGAGTTTAATTTAAAAACAGGAATAGCATACACGGCAAAACAAAAAGTAGCCTATTCAGATACAGCGGCTAAATATGGTTCAGGATTGGTAGAAGTATTTGCTACACCTGCAATGATTGCTTTAATGGAAAATGCAGCATTAAAAACGGTATTGCCATATTTAGGTGATGAGCATAATACAGTAGGTTTTGAAGTAAATATCCGACATCTAAAACCCACTCCGGTAGGTATGGAAGTACAATGCACAGCAACCTTATCTGAAGTTGATGGTAAAAAGCTTGTTTTTAAACTAGTAGCAAAAGATGAAGAAGGAATAATTGGTGAAGGAACACATACTCGTTATATTATTAACACAAAGAAATTCATGGATAAACTTAATAAATAATCAAATTATGAAATTAATTAGCACTTTTCTTATTGTAACTTTAGTTCTATCTGCAAATTTATTATTAGCACAAAAGATAGTTGAACTTCCAGCACCAAATAAAACTGGTGGAAAACCACTCATGCAAGCTCTAAATGAAAGACATTCAAGCAGAGATTTTGTTGATAAAGATTTAACTCAACAGCAATTGTCAGATTTACTTTGGGCAGCTTATGGCATTAACCGCCCTAAAGATGGTAAACATACTATTCCAACTTCAAGAAATAAACAAGATATTCAAGTATATATTACAAATAAGGATGGTATATTTTTATATATTCCTGAAAAACATTTATTGGAGCAAATATCTGATAAGGATTTAAGAAAAGTTGCAGGAAAACAAGATTTTGTAAAAACAGCCGCAGTAAACCTTATATATGTTTCTGATTTTGATAAACTAGGAAGTAAAGATGATCATGAAAATACAATGACAGCTGCAACGCATTGTGGGTTTATTGGTCAGAATGTATATCTTTATTGTGCTTCAGAAGGCTTAATTACCGTTTTCAGAGCATGGATTAATAAAGATGAAATAAGAGAAGCATTAAATTTAAAAGAAAATCAGCACGTTTTATATAGCCAAACTGTTGGTTATGCAAAATAGTAATATTATCACTTTACTTTAAATTTTTAACCGTCACACTGTCCCGATAATTATCGGGATTGTCGAAGTGCGATTTGTTTTATAATTATTTGAAAGAATGAAATACAATTTCGACGAAATAGTTAATAGAGAGAATACAGATTCGGTGAAATATGATCTGCGTAAAGAAATATTTGGTAAAGAAGATATAATCCCAATGTGGGTGGCTGATATGGATTTTAAAACACCAGATTTTATTGTTAATGCAATTAAAAAAAGAGCTGAACACGAAATTTTTGGCTATAGTTTTAGATCAAAATTATATTTTGAGTCTATTGTAAACTGGGTTAAAAGAAGACATCAGTGGAATATAAATCCCGATTGGATATCTTTTAGTCCGGGTATTGTACCCGCAATAAATATGGCAGTAATGGCATACACAAATCCAGGAGATAAAATAATAGTTCAAACCCCGGTATATTTCCCATTTTTCTCAGCTATACAAAATAATAATCGGATACAAATAGAAAATCCACTAAAATTAGTTAATAGAAGATATGAGATTGACTTTGATGATTTGGAAGTGAAATTAAAAGATGCAAAGCTTTTAATTTTGTCAAATCCACATAATCCTGGCGGTTCGGTATGGAAAAAAGATGAGTTGAGAAAACTAGGAGAGATGTGCTTTATGAATAATGTTTTAGTATTATCAGATGAAATTCATTCAGATCTTGTTTTAAAAGATTATAAGTATATACCATTAGCTTCAGTTTCAGAAGAAATAGCAAATAATACAATCACTTTTATTGCACCAAGCAAAACTTTTAATATGGCTGGTCTGGCAACGTCTTCATTAATAGTTTCAAATAAAGATTTAAAAGAAAAATATGATAAAGTGCTGGATACCATTCATGTTGGAATGGGAAATGTTTTTGGAACTGTTGCTTCCGAAGCTGCATATGCCTTTGGTGATCAATGGTTAGATGAGTTAATAGAATATTTAGCAAAAAATATTGATTATCTGGAAAACTATTTAAAAAAGAATATTCCAGAAATAAAAATGATTCGCCCCGAAGGAACATACCTTGTTTGGCTTGATTGTTCAAAACTGGAATTGAAAGGAAAAGATATTAAAGACTTTATGGTTGAAAATGTTGGTGTTGGGATGAATGACGGAAGAATGTTTGGTACAGGTGGTGACGGTTTTATGCGTTTGAATATTGCTTGTCCTAAGGCTGTTTTAGAAAAAGCATTGATTAAGCTTAAAACCGCTTGCATAAAATAAAAATTGCATGGCCGATAAAGGTTTTGATACAAAAGTTTTAATTCCCACTGATGATGGGTTTAATTTATCAGATAATGGTATTGAGAATTGTTGCTATTATTTAATGTATAATATTAGTAATAGAAGTTATCAGTTAGCCGGGAAAATTAAATTGAAAGATTTTTATACAGAAAAATTTGATATTAACCAACTTCAGAAATTGTTAAATGAAGAAAATATTGATATTATATTATCCACAAATAAAGTATTATATGATCTCACATATAATTTGGTTAATGATAAAGAGATAAGTATTACCCTAAATAACTATATTGGACTAATAGATAAAAAAAGCGCTAATTAATTAGCGCTTTTCTTTTTTATTCTTCTTCAATATCTTCGGGTTTATCTTTATTAGAAGATTGCTCATCTTCATCTTCATCTTCATCCAACGCAGAAATTAAACCTCCACTAAAGTTACCATTTAGTTTTTTAATAAATGATTCTTGTTGCTTTTTGAATCTTTCAAACTCTTCAACTTTCTTTTCAAGCTCAGCTTCACGACGTGCCGATTCTTCTTGTGTTGCTTGAAGTTCTTCCATATTCTGGCGCATCTCTTCTTCCTGAGCTCTCATTTCTTCTGCCTGTTGACGCGTAGTTTCAAGTAATCGTGCAGTTCTAATATTTATTTTTACTGTTGATAATGTAGCAGCAATATTCTCACCAATTTTTTCTATAAAATCAACTTTATATTTTTCAAAATCTTTAAAAGAAGCCATTTCAATAACACCATAAACAGATTCGTTTACAACAAGTGGAACGATCAGAATGCTTTTAGGGTTATCGTCTCCTAAACCAGATGTAATCGTAATATAATCATCAGGGATATCTGTAATATAAATAGTCTCACTTTCCTGTATTGCTCTACCGACTAAACCAACTCCCAATTCAATTTTTTGTTCCAGAAATTTCTTTCTATTAAATGCATAAGCTGCGCTTAATTCAATATACTGATTATTCACATCATCATCATTTATCAAAAATAGGCCCCCTTGATTACCATCGCAATATTTCACAAGATTACTTATTATGTCATACGATAACTTTTCCATATTATCATTATTCTGACGTAAAATATCACTAAACTTAGCAACTCCCTGTGAAGCCCAGTTTCTTTGTTGGTCTTCTTTTTGTCTGCGCGTTTCTTCTTCTTTTGCATGTTTAAGATTTGTTCTCATCTCAAGTAATGCATTACCTAAATCGTCCTGTTCACTTAAAGGAACAAATTGGCTTTCAAAATTTCCTTTCCCAATTTCCAGTGAGAAATCAGTAGTTTCTTTTAATCCTCTTATTAGCGCATTTAAGGCAGCTGCCATTTCACCAATTTCATCATTTCTTTCCTTAATTTGTTTTTTTGGCATTATTCCTTTGCCCATCATTATCAATATTTCTTTGATATTATTAATGGGTTTAATAATCATTTGAGCCAGGTAAAGTGCAATTAAAACAGAAATAATTATTAAAACAATACCGGCAATGTATATGAAATCCTCAAGGTTAATGAAAGAATCATTCATCTCAATTTGAGCTTTAATTACATGATTCTCATGCATACTTGTAAGAACTTCTAATTTTTGAATTATTTTGTCACTTATAACAAGAGCATCTCCATTCTCATCAAGTAATGGATAAATTTCTACCATCATTAAAAAAGCATCTTCATAATCTTCAGATGTACTTAACTTATTCATTATTTGCTGATGTATTGGAAACAATGAATCGCTTATTGTAATATAAATATCTTCATATTTTAGTTTTTCATCTTCAGTCCAGTCTTTTGAAAGCTCAATAATCTTATCATTTATTTCTGGAATGTCTTTTTGATGCAAATTGATTAGTTTTAATTTGTCTTCAGTATTTGATTTTTTTTCTATATAAACCCAATTTTTAACAAGCATCTTTGAAGATATTATCAAATTTGATAATTCTCTAAGGGCATCTGCTGATGGAACATAAATATTAGAAATGTTATTATTAACTTTTGTACTTTCTTTTAAAGTATTACTTATAAGAAAAGCATTTATTAAAATCGCTATAGTAACAATCCCAAATCCGAAAATTAATTTCTTTGCAATAGTAAATCTAAATTTCATGGTAAATAGGCTTATAATATTCAATTCATATTAGTGAAACTAAGATAACAATTAATTTTTAGATTGATTTAATATCAATCTAAATAATTCAAATTTTGTTAAATTATATTCGTCTGTATATTTAGTATCTGTTAATAATCAAAAACTTATATTAGCAGGATATTTTATTTTTGTTAAGAACAAGCCGTGTGCAGGTGCAGAAGCACTTGCATTAGATCTGTTTTTAGTTTCAATTATTGTAATAAAATCTTCTATTGTTAATTTATTTTTTCCAATGTCAAGCAAAGTTCCAACAATTGCTCGTACCATATTTCTTAAAAAACGATCAGCAGAGATTGTGAATATTAATTTGTGATGATCTTCAGTCCAATAAGCTTCATCTATTTTACAATTATTTGTTTTTACATCTGTATGTAATTTACTAAAACTAGTAAAATCGGTATATTCCATTAAGATCTTACAAGCCTTATTCATTTTATCAACATTAAGTTCTTGAGGATGATAGTAAGATGTTTCAAGTAAAAATGGGTCTTTGGTTTTATGTATATAATAGTTATATGTTCGTTTTATTGCATCAAATCGGGCATGAGCATCTTGTTTTGCTTTTTTAATAGAATGAATAGCAATATCGTGGGGTAATAATCCATTAATTTTAAAAAGTAATTTAGAATCCAATTCTAGATTCTCATTTTTTGAGTCAAAATGAGCAATATAATTTAAAGCATGTACACCTGTATCCGTCCTGCCAGCCCCGGTAATGTCAATATTTTCCCTTAATATGGTTGTAAAGGCTTTATTCAGAATTTCTTGTATTGTAACTGCATTTGGCTGAATTTGCCATCCATGATAATTTGTGCCCTTATAACTTAGCTTTATAAAATATCTATAATTCACGGGTAAAATATTTATCACAAAGTTAAAATTATAATTGACTTTTAAAATGTACTGTGTTCATAAATTTTATAATACATTCAGATTATATATTCTTAAAATCCTTTAACATTTTTTAACACTAAATTGATTTATAATTGTG
>CAZPMA010000027.1:0-33225 GCA_964587535.1 uncultured Bacteroidales bacterium | reverse complement strand
GAACAGAAAGCTCTTGTAGAATTTCTGTTGCCGGAGTAATGGGATATGAACCACAGAACAACTCTAAATTAGCTTTTTCAGCAGCAGCAATAAAACCCCATGCTGTTGCTAAATTTCCACTAATATTTCTATATGTACCTTTCTCTATCTTAGCAGGACTCACTTTATATGAAGGAGCCATATGTTCAACAGTTTCAGCATAATTATAACCTGCACGTAAAACTGTTTTGTTTGCTTCAATCACTAAAGGTTTCTTTTTAAATTTCTTTTCAAAAAATTCTTCAGTATAACTTAATGGACGATCAAATATCCAATATACCATCCCTAAAGCAAACATATTTTTACTTCTTAGAATACTTTTGGGATCAAGGCCCATGTCTTTTAATGCTTCTTTTGTTAAAGAAGAAATCGGAGCCATAATAATGTTATATCCATCAAGATTATCTTCAGCGATTGGATCTTCGGTTTTATAACCTGCTTTTTGAAGTCCTCTTTCATCGAAACTATCTTCATCGATAATAATGGTTCCACCTTCCTTTACCCATTTTGCTGTAGCTTTTAATGCTGCAGGGTTCATAGCAACCAATATGTCGGCATAATCACCAGGGGTCTTAATTTGTGTTTGGCCAACATGAACCTGAAAGCCAGAAACACCACCAATTGTACCTTGAGGTGCTCTTATTTCTGATGGATAATCCGGAAAAGTAGATAAATCATTGCCAATAAATGCTGAAGTATCTGAAAATAACGTTCCTGTAAGTTGCATGCCATCACCAGAGTCTCCGGAAAACCGGATTACTACATCCTTTTTTTCAATGGCATCTGCTTTTTTACTCATAACTGTTTTTTTTTGTTTAGTAGGTTTAATTTAACAGACGTTTACAAAATTATAAATGCATATGGAATAGTAATCCTATTTCATATGCATTTTTGTTAGTTTTATTATTATTCTGTAATGTTTCTATAACAATACAATTGAATTATTTATACGACAAAATTAAGCAATGTTAATTAATAATTAAGTATTTTTGATTTAAATTTTCAAAATAAAAGTATGATTTTTCTCATTCTTTTTATTTAGAGTTAAATTTGGAAATAAACATCTTTTAATACTAATATTTAAATGGCACTTATTAAATCTGTTCGTGGTATTACTCCTAAATTTGGCAATAAGATATTTTTAGCTGATAATGCTACTATTGTTGGAGATGTTGTAGTTGGAAACGAATGCAGTTTCTGGTTTAATTCTGTTATCAGGGGAGATGTTAATTCTATTAAAATAGGTAATAAAGTAAATATACAGGACGGTGCTGTTTTACATTGTTTATACGAAAAATCTACAATTAAAATAGGGAATAATGTTTCTATTGGGCATAATGTTATTATCCATGGAGCTACAATAAAGGATAATGTTTTAATAGGTATGGGAGCTATTGTAATGGATCATGCTATTATTGGTGAAAATTCAATTATTGCAGCAGGGGCATTGGTGTTAAATGGAACTATTGTTGAACCCGGAAGTATTTATGGTGGAGTTCCCGCTAAAAGAATTAAATCTATTGAGCAAAAACAAACTAAAGAAATGATTGAGAAAATTGCTAATAACTATTTAATGTATGCAGAATGGTACAAGTAATTTACAATTGTACTATCTCATAATCATTTTTTGTAATATTAATTATAAATTTATTTAAGGTCAAAGTAGCTCCTGTAGTGTAAAATTTATAATTGGGTTTGTTTGATGCATCATTTACAATATTTTCCTTCATTAAAATTCTTTTTGCCTGTTTTGCTATGGCTGGAGATGGGTCCAGAATATTAACGTTTGCAGGTAAAATATTTTTCAATACAGGAATTAGAAATGGGTAATGAGTGCATCCTAAAACCAGGTGATCAATATTTAGCTCTATGAGTGGTTGAATTAAGTTTCTTAAATGAATTTCTGTACTTTTTTCATTAATTAAGTTGTTTTCAACAATATCAACCAGGTTCTCTCCAACTTTAATATTTAAATTAACATCTTTAGTAAATCGTTGGCTGGTTTCTTTATACAAACGACCATTAAATGTTCCTTCTGTTGCTAAAACAGCAATGCTTTTGGTTTGTGAATTTAACGAAGCAGGTTTCACTGCAGGCTCCATTCCAACAAAAGGAATACTATAATTTGCCCTTAAATAATCTATAGCTGCTGCAGTTGCTGTATTGCAGGCTACAATAACCAATTTGCATTTGTTTTCAATTAAAAAATCTACAATCCTTTTTGAAAGATTAATTATCTCACTTTCAGACTTTGATCCGTAAGGGCAATTTGCACTATCGGCATAATAAATTATATTTTCATTAGGAAGTACCTTAACCACTTCCTTCCAAACGGACAAACCTCCAAGACCTGAGTCGAAAATTCCTATTGGATTGGTATTCATATTATATTAATAAAAAAGCCATCTTATAAAGATGGCTAAATTTATCTAAGATTTTTTAATATTACTCAATTCCTAACTCTTTTTTTACAAGAGGTAAAATATTAACACTTTGTTCAGAGAAATATACTACACTACCAGCGCTTAAATCGAAAACATAGATAAATCCATTAGCTTTAGCTACTTTTTCAATTGCTGCCTGAGCTTTATCCATTATAGGTTGAAATAATTCTGCTTCTTTTTGCTGTAAGTCTTGTTGTGCAGTTTGTTGAAAACCTTGAATTCTTTGTTGCATTTCTTGAATTTCAGCTTCTTTTGATTGTCTAACAAGATCTGAATATGTCTCTTGTTTTTCAAGATAAATATTAACCTTATTTTGATATTCAACTTGCATAGCTTCCATTTCTTGTTGCAACATTTGACTATAATCTTGTAGTTGAACTCTTGCACTATCTCTTTCTGGCATTACAGATAATAACTCACTAGAGTTAATGTGTCCAAATTTTAAATCTTTTTGTGCTAAAACGCTTGTTGCAGAAAACAATACAACAACAAGTATTATTCCTAATGCTTTTTTCATTTATTTCAGTTTTTTAGATTAATATACAAATTTATAAAATTAATTTTTATAGCCTAACTTTTCTAATACTTCGTCACTTTTATCATATTTTGGATCAGTAAATAATATTGATGCTCCTGCTGCTGTATCAAAAATTATTGCATATTTTCCGTCTTCAGCAATCTCTTTTATAACATCATAGATTTCATCTTGAATTGGTTTAATTAACTCAGCTCTTTTATTAAATAATTCTCCACTTGGTCCAAAGAATTTTTTTTGCAAATCCATAATACTTTTCTCTTTAGCAGATATTTCCAGTTCTCTTTGCTTAATCATCTCTTTAGTAAGTAATATTTTCTCAGACTGAAAATCCTTATTCATTTTATCAAGCACGATATATTCATCTTCTATCTCTTTCTGCCACTCTACAGACAACTCATTTAATTTATCCTGAGCTGCTTTATAAGCAGGAATATTACTTAAAATATATTTAGTATCTACATATGCGTACTTCTGTGCAAACAATATGCCAGAAACTAAAACTGCTATAAATAATAAAACTACTCTTTTCATGATTTTAATAATTTAGAACTGTTGTCCAATCACAAAATGGAACTGACTTCCACCAATTCCTTGACTCATTGGATCATTATCATTGTCAAAACCATACCCCCAATCAACACCAAGCAATCCAAACATTGGTAAAAAGGCTCTTAAACCGATACCTGCAGATCTTTTTATTACAAATGGGTTATATTCATTCATACTTGCCCATGTATTTCCGCCTTCTACAAATGCCAAAACATAAAGTGTTGCCTGTGGTTTTAAGGTGATAGGGTATCTTAATTCAAAATTAATCTTCTCATAAACATTACCTGCACTAGTTCCATCTTTATTTATTCTGGTTAGTGCACCATTTTCATATCCTCTTAATCCAATGGTTTCAACACCATATAAACTATATCCTGACAATCCATCACCACCTAAATTAAACCTGCCAAATGGCGTGTAACCTATATCTTTGTTATAATAACCTAAATATCCAAACTCTGAATTTGTTGCTAAAACTAAATCATCCCATAATCTTAAAAACCATGATCCTTTAAATTTCCACTTATGATATTCAGACCACTTATATTTATTGCTATTTTCTCTATCATACACTTCGTTTGAAACCTGGTTATCAATATAATCAGCTCTTTTATCATCATCTAAATAATCGTCTTCTAAAATCACTTGCCAATCATCTTCTGTAATACTTTGAGTGATATTATCTTCAATACTAAGCTTTTCACCACTTGATAGTTCCCAGAACTTATCTGCTTTAAATAAAGAGTATGGTGGTGTAAATTGCACTGTTAATGAAAATTGAGAACCATTTCTTGGATATATAGGGGCATCAACAGAGTTTCTGCCAAAAGTTGATGTAATATTAAAGTTATTTGCACGTCCGTTGTTAATAATAAAACCTGTCCACTCGTTTAACCTATATTGCTGGTAGCTAACAGAATTAAATATAGTAAAAAAGTCATCTGGCCATTTAAGCCTTTGGCCAACCCCAACAGTAAGACCAATCACTTTCATATATTCTTCCCCAATTTCAAAAGTAAAATAATCGGTTAATCTTTTCTGAACAGAATAATAAGCTGAAACAGAAAGTGAAACTGGCTTTTTACCCCCCAACCAAGGTTCAATAAAACTTGCACTATATGAAGAATAATATCTGCCATTAGTTTGTGCTCTCAAACTTAAAGTTTGTCCATCACCAGAAGGAATGGGTCTCCATGAACCTTTTCTAAACATATTTTTTGCAGAAAAGTTACTAAATCTTACACCTAATGAACCAACAAACATATTAGCCCCCCAACCACCTGAAATTTCAAGTTGATCTGTTGATTTTTCTATTAATGAATATTCCAGATCTACTGTTCCATCAGCCTGACTAATATTTATAGGTTCAATTCCGAATTGCTCTGGGTCAAAATAATCTAACTGTGCTAATTCTCTTTGTGATCTTATTATATCAGATTTACTAAATAACTCTCCAGGTCTTGTTTTTAATTCTCTTCGTATAACGTGCTCGTTTGTTTTATCATTCCCTTTGATAATAACTTTATTTAATCTTACGCGACTACCCTCATAAATTCTCATTTGCAAATCTATGGTGTCAGATTCTATTTTCTTAATAGTTGGTTGAGCATTAAAAAATAAATATCCATCATCAAGGTATAAGTTTCCAACAGCATCTTCATCCATTGTTAATCTCGTACTTATTTTCTCTTCGTCGTATGGTTCTCCTTTTTCAATATTTAAGAATCGATTAAGAACTTCAGATGTGTATTTTGTATTTCCAACCCAATCGATATCTCCAAAAAAATACTGATTACCTTCATTTAGATAAATATCAATTGCTAAACGGTTTGGTTTAACATAGTATACTGAATCTCTTGCTATTTCTACATCCCTGTATCCTTTTGTTTTGTATAGAGTAGTAATATTTTTTTTATCATCCCTATAAGCTTTTTCGATGAATTTTGAACCTTTAAAAAAGTTAAAATTAATCTTTTTGGTCTCCTTCATTTTTCGCTTAAGCTTTGATTCTTTAAAAACAGAGCTTCCGTAAAAGTTAATATCTTTGATCTTAACTTTGTCTCCCTTATCGACAATAATTTTAAGTTTTACATTATTTAACCCTACTATTGTATCATCTATCTGGACAACATCAACTTTACAGTTTAAGTATTTTTTATCGTATAAGAATTCAGTAATAATTTTTTTAGTGTTATTAATTGTATTTTCAGTAACCTGCATTCCCTTCTTCATTTCAAGCTTCTCTCTAATGTCAGATTCATGCCCTTTTCTAAGGCCTGTGATTTCTAATTCTGAGATACGATGTCTTTCTTGTAAATAAATATTAACTATTACACTATCCACACCTGATTCTACAAGAGAAATTTTCACATCAGAAAACAGTCCCTGATCCCAATATTTATTAATAGCATTAGAGACTTTATCACTAGGGAATCCGATTTTCTGCCCTCTTATAAGGTCAGATAAGTTTACCAATATGTTTTGATCCAGGAATTTTACTCCGGTTACTTTAATATCCTTTATTACGTATTCTTTTGGTTTTTTATAATCAACTACATCTAAATTTGCATAATCAACTTCTTGAGCTGAAATTAGAAATGTTATTAATATTAAAACTACACTAACAAAAAATTTCCTTAACATTCTATTAAAAATATATTTAAAGATTAGACTATTTATTTTATTTGTTCTCCTGTTTTACCAAAACGTCTTTCTCTGCTCTGGTAATCAATTATTGCTTCATATAAATCTTTTTTTCTGTAATCTGGCCATAAAACCTCAGTAAAATACAACTCAGAATATGCTAATTGCCAAATTAAAAAATTACTTATTCGATACTCACCACTAGTTCTGATCATTAAATCAGGATCTGGGATATTTTTTGTATTTAAATAATTTTCAAAAAAATTATTATCTATATTTTCTATATCAATTGAATTTCTTTGATTTTCTCTAAGAATTTCTTTTACCGCATTCACTATTTCCCATCTTGCACTATAATTTAAAGCTAAGATCAAAGTTAATCCTTTATTGCTTTCTGTTTTATTTATTAACTCTTTTAAATTATTTTTAACATTTATTGGCAATCCATCCGTGTCGCCAATAGTCAATAAACGAACATTGTTTTTAATTAGTGTATCAGTTTCTGAATTTATTGTAGAAACTAACAAGCCCATAAGTGCTTCTACTTCTTGTTTTGGTCTGTTCCAGTTTTCAGTAGAAAATGCATAAAGAGTTAAAAATTTAATTCCAATCTCACCTGCTCCTTCTACTACTTCACGAACAGCCTTAACTCCGTTTTTATGTCCAAAAATTCTTTGATTTCCTTTTTTTTGTGCCCATCTACCATTACCATCCATTATAATTGCAATATGTTCGGGTAGATTATCTTTATTAATCTTATCTTTTAAATCCATTTCGAGTTACAAATATGTCGGACAATCAATCTTATCTCTGAATAACTTATAGGTGAGAAAAATACCACAGAACGAATACCAGTCATCATTATGTATTACAGGAGTATTACTTAAATCCTGTATATTGACAACGCCATCGATGTTGTCGTTAAATGTTTTGGTATAATTCCATTCTACACCTAAAGTTAAGCGCTCAAAGATATTATATTTAATTCCTAATCCAAAAGGAATTGTGATTGGATTTTCAAAGTTACCCGAACCTAGTATAAAATTGGCACCAATCCCTAGTGAGACAAAGGGTGTAAAACGTTCATCATTCTTTTTTATGTATCCAGAACTTGTGTATGGTAAGAAATTAAATTCAAATTGAAGTGATAAATCTATTACGTTGGCTAAAAAAGATGCATTTCGAAGCTGGTTTTCCAAATAGTCAAAATCTGAGTCTGAACCCTTTAATCTGCCATAGTATCCTTTTAAACTTGCCGCCAGGTGATGACTAAAGTTATACTTTGCAATGGCTCCAGCAGCTACAGATGGCGAATAAAATATTTTTGATTTATTAATATCACCGTGATAATATGATGTACCAAGAAATGCTCCAAACTCTGCCTGACTTTGACCTGAAATACTTGAAAAATAGAATAAAGTGAAAATCAACAATACGTATTTCTTCATAAATTATTAAAAATGAAATTTCCTTAAATTCTTTGGTTTCCTTTTTATTTTATGAGAAACGTAAATTATTGTAGAATAGTATAAATCATTACTGTCAGATAAATCAGGATGAAAACCATCAAGATAGTCTGAAGTAGTAAATCGAGCACTAAATTCAAATCCTACCCAGGTTTTAGACCCAAAAGGATATTTTGCTCCTACCCCTAATGGAAATGTAACACCTAAATTTTTATTATTAACAAAACGATCGCTTGTTTCAAAACTATCGAGAGCCTTAGGTTTAAAATAATTAACACTAAATCCGGCAAAAACATATACATTCACACCGATATTAACTTTTTCCAATCCGCCCCTAAGCGACATTTTCGAATAATGAATAATCTGTTTTTCTGGTGTAATATGATATTCAACATGCCCATACAATTCAAACATATTTGTAGTAAAGGAATAATTTCTTCCTTCGTTTTTGGATCCAACATCTGACCCGTGAATATTCATATAAGAAATGCTTCCTTTTGCTGAAACTCTTTCCAACAACCTATATCTATAGCCAACAGAAATGCCTGGTCTTGTATTGGCAATATCAATATCTGCAAGTGATGATGCATCCGGATCTTCAGCCCCACCTATATCTCCGAAATAATTTACGGTACCAATGCCATACATTAATTCTTCGCGTGATAATTTCCATTTTTGAGAATATCCAAAAAATGGAATTAAAATCAGAATAATCAGAATATGTAAATATTTGCCTTTCATTTCTTATTTTATATTACAAATGTATTCATTTTATATCAAATCTATCAATATTTTAACAATTTATAGGCCAAATAGTTGATGTAATATAATAATATTTTTCTAATTTCTTTTGTCAGCTCCCCACATTAGTTTATTTCTAAGTGTTTTATAAAAGCTCTTATTCTTTAATTTTAATAGTTTAATCTTAAATTCAGCTTTAGTTATCTCAATCTCTTCAGTGTTTTTTATCGTTATGGATCTATGATCCAAGGATGCAATATAATTCAATGACCTTCCTTCTAATTTGAGTTTTATTTTGCTTGTATCAGGTAAAACGATTGGTCGAACTGTTAAATTGTGGGGTGAAATAGGTGCGATCACAAAATTTCCCGAATGTGGGATTATTATAGGACCGCCAACACTTAACGAATATGCGGTTGAACCTGTAGGCGTAGAAACAATTAAACCATCGGCCCAGTATGTATTAAGAAATTCATCATCAATATAAACATGTACAGTAATCATTGCAGAGTCTACCTTTTGAACTGCAATTTCGTTTAAGCTATAAGGGAAATCTTTAAATAAATGGGATGAAGTATTAAGTCTTAATAAGGACCTTTCTTCGATTTCATAATTTCCATTAATTATATCTTTTAAAGCTTTTTCAATCTCATTTTTAGAAATGCTAGCTAAAAAACCTAAACGACCAGTGTTTATTCCAACAATTGGTATATTTGAATCTTGAATTAATGTAATTGCATCCAGAATTGTTCCATCGCCGCCAATACTTATTAATAAGTTAACTTCATTTTTTATTTCGCTATGCTTTGAGAACGTTCCAGTGGAGTCAAAATCAAATTCTATTTCTTTCTTAAGGAATTTATATAAAACTTCATAAATTATAACCTCTATTTTATTTTCATGAAGAATCTGGAAGAATCTTTTTACATAATCTTTAAAACCTTCGTCGAAGTTTCGACCATACACAGCTACTCTCATAATATTAATCTATAATTGGTGCACCAAGGTGGAAAAATAATCCATGTTCTCCAAATTTATTCAATGAATATTCAATTCGCAAAACTTTATCGTAATATGTTACAAAATCTACCCCAATTCCGCCAGAATATAAAAATTCATTTGAAATATTTGTTTGAATATTATTTTTTGAATCAACAAAACCTGTGTCGAAAAATATATTGCAATATATTGCAAAATGCGCTTTGCTAAATTTATCTGTAGGTAAAAAATTTATATTGAGTTTTGTTTGTGGTAGAATTTCAAATTTAAGATTCGACTTTGAGATATAATAATTCATCCCATTACTAATATAATATTCCATTCCACGCAAATAGTTGTCAAACCCAATTGCTTCACTAAAATAAAATGAATTGTGGTTATTTAAACTATACTTTCCGAAGATACTTGTATTTAGATATAACCGTTTTTTAATTTGAATATTCTCTTCTAAAATATTTTTAATAAAGAAAGGTCCTTCATTTTCAAAAACACCAATTCCTTTTTTTGTTACAGATGAATAAAATCTTAGTCCTTTTAAAGGGTAAATTTTTGAATCTCTGGCATCATAATCAACAATATATTCTAAAGACAATATTTTAAGATTATTTTCTTTTGTGAAAAAATAGTTTTGATTTAGTTCTAATACTGAATCAGAAATATTCGCATATAAATAATTAAATCCTAAAATATGGTTTGTATAAATATATGGTCGATAAGTAAAATATGCTGTTAAGTCCATTGTTTTTCTTGCAAAATCCTTTTCTACCTGCATATATTGCAGCTTATTTTTTTCAATAAAGTAGGCCAATTCTTTATTTCGAATATATTTTAAATCAAGACCTATTCCCAGTTTTTGATGTTTATTAATAAATGGATTATAATATGAAACAACATAACTTTGATTATATCCAAAAATAGTTTTGAGTTTTAACACTTCTTTTCTGCCCCGAAAATTATTTATGAGAACAAACATTCCGTAATCGATTCGCGACCATTCCTTATTATATAAATAAGAACTTAAATTACGATCTGCGTGCTCAAAAATAGGATATGGCCATATATACCAGCGTTCCTGCAAATCAACTTTAATTTGAATTCTATTCGGAGTTAATTTTGAGTATGTTATTGTAGCAAAGTTAAATAACGAAGTGTTTAAAAGATTTTCTCTCGATTTTTCTATCAAAAAAACTAATTCTTCGAGATTAATGGTGTCAGATAACTGAAACATTAATTCACGTAATACAATCTTTTCTTTCGTTACATCATTACCCTGAATATCTATATTATCTACAATATAGATATCCTGAGCATTAGAATTGAGTTTAATGATCAGTATTAATAATAAAAATGTGTATTTTGAAAAATGCATGAAACACGAACTTATGTATTAAGGTAACGCATAAATTGATCGTATCTTTCATTATAAAGATCATCTTGCTCGTCGTATTCCATAAACGAAGCTTTAATATTATATTCGTACCGATTAAATGTCTGTATAATGGCGGTTAAATCTGTCACATTTAACTTTAATGTTACTTCAAGCCTGGTAGTATCATCTGTTGTATCAACATACATGCTTAGAATTTTAGCATCATTTGATTCAACAATTTGTGATATTTCAGTCATTGAATAATCACACTCTGGTATTTCAAGGACAATTATTCCTCCCGGCTTTTCGATAGCAGAAAGTTTAGCAAAATAATGCAGTAAATCTGTCACCTGAACAACTCCCATAAATTTATTGTGATAATCTAAAACAGGAACAACTGTTAATTTCTGGCTTGCAGCTATTTCCATTAATTCATAAATATGCTGATCATATCTAACATAAGGTTGAATTAAAGAAAGCCTGTGATTACCAATAGGTTCATCAGGATTATTCACATCATAAATATCTGCATCTGAAATTAATCCCAAAAATTCTTCATTATTTACTATTGGCAGATGAGAAATACGAAATACTTCCATCCAGTTTAAAGCTTCAACTGCGGTGTCGGAAGTTCGTAAAGCAGGAATTTCATCAGATATTAAATCTTTTGCCAACATAATTAAAGTCTTAATAAAAATACTTGTATTTTTGCATACTTAACAACCAATTATTTGAATTGTTTATTGCATTATGACAAGACTAAGTGTAAATATAAATAAAATTGCAACATTAAGAAATGCCCGGGGAGGAAATTATCCAAATGTTTTAGAAGCTGCAATAAATTGTGAACGATTCGGTGCTCAGGGCATTACAGTTCATCCAAGACCCGATGAGCGTCACATACGTTACCAGGATGTTTACGACATAAAACCAGTTGTAAAAACAGAATTTAATATTGAAGGTTATCCTACAGAAAAGTTTATTAATTTAGTTTTAGATGTAAAACCAACTCAGGTAACATTAGTTCCTGATCCACCTGATGCTTTAACTTCAAATGCAGGCTGGGATACAATTAAGAATAAAGATTTTCTGAAAAAGATAATCTCTCGATTTCATTATGGTGGAATTAGAACTTCTATTTTTATAGAGACTGATACTGAATTAATAAAAAATGCTGTTGAAACCGGCACAGATAGAGTTGAGTTATATACTGAACCCTATGCCGCCAATTTTTTAAAGAATAAAGAACAAGCAATAAGTCCTTTTATTAGAGCTGCTGAAACTGCTGTAAAACTTGGATTAGGATTGAATGCCGGTCATGATTTAAGTTTAGAAAATCTCAACTATTTTTATCAAAATATTCCTGGTTTAATGGAAGTTTCTATTGGACATGCTTTAATTTCAGATGCACTATATTTTGGATTAGAAAATACCATTCAAATGTATTTGCGAGAATTAAAATAAATTCTAATGGAGCTTTTTTTTAGAAGATTGGGAGAAGGGCCCCCATTAATTATTATCCACGGGTTATATGGATCTTCAGATAATTGGGTAAGTATAGGGAGAAAACTTGCTGGAAATTTTGAAGTCTTTTTGCTTGATCAGAGGAATCATGGAAATTCTCCACATTCTGCAGATCATAATTACCAATTATTAAAAGAAGATTTAAAAGAATTTATGGATAAGCAATCCATTGAAAAAGCAATAATAATTGGCCATTCCATGGGTGGTAAAACGGCTATGTTTTTTGCTGCTGAATATCCCGAAAGAGTAAGCCATTTAATTGTTGCAGATATTTCTCCACGATCATATAAAACAAGCACATCAAGTCAGCTTTTATTTCATAACACCATAATTAAAGCTATGCTTAAGCTTGATTTTTACGGAATAAATAGTCGTGATGAAATTGATGAAATATTGGCAAAATCAATACCTGAACAGCGTATTCGTCAATTTTTACTGAAAAATATAAACCGAACAAAAGACAATGAATACAGCTGGAATTTGAATATAAAAACAATTAAAAATGAACTCGGAAATATTATGGACGGATTAAATGAAGATCAGTCTGAAATAACAGGTTTCCCGGTTTTATTTTTAAAAGGAGAAAAAAGTGAATACATTCAAAAAGATGATGAAGAACTCATTTTTAAAATTTTCCCTTACGCAGATATTGAAACAATTCCAAATGCAGGCCATTGGATGCATGCCGAACAACCAGAAATATTCTTACAAAAAGTATCCGATTTTATATTACAATAAACCATCAAAGGTAGTTGATTCAACTAACTCCTGTTTTATTAAATCTTCACCCTTATATTTTAAAATTAGTTGAGCAATAGCCAACACATCTTTTTCGCAATATTTTACTATTCGCTTTATATCCTTATCAATCCAGTAAACATCAGCAACCATGCTTCCATCTATATCATCTTTTGGTGTTGGAATATTAAAAATATGAGTTAACAAATTCAATGAAGTATAATTTTTATAATCGCCAAATTTCCATAACTCCATAGTGTCTAAAAACATTACTTCCCATGGTTTTTTACCTGCAATATCCAGTATTTTAGGAAGCCTAACACCATTTATTAACATTCTTCTTGCAATATATGGAAAGTCAAATTCTTTTCCATTATGAGCACATAGTTGTAAATCTTTGTTTGACGAATGATATTTTCCCAACATTTGGGCAAACTCATTTAACAATAATGCTTCATCATCACCATAGAATGATTTAAGTCTAAACGTTTTTTGATTTTCTTTTACAACAATAATTCCAACCGAGATACAAATAATTTTACCAAACTCAGAATAGATTCCTGCTCTTCGATATACATCTCCAGCTTGTTGGTCTTCTTCACGAAAATAACTTGATTTATGATTCCAGAATTCTTTAAATTTTTCAGGAACAGATTCAAAATCTGAATATTGTGGGACAGTTTCAATATCCAGGAATAATACATTTACAGGGTTAATGTTTTCGAGCATTTTATAAAAGATTTATTTTTTAATTCCAATATGTAATTTTTTCTCAATTAATGTTGTCATTAAATCTATACCCACTCTATTTTCACCTCCTTGTGGAATAATCACATCAGCATATCTTTTTGTAGGTTCAATAAACTGCAAGTGCATTGGTTTTACCGTTTTTTCGTAACGTTCCAAAACTTTATTTACTGAACGGCCACGTTCAACCAAATCACGCTGAATTACTCTCATTAAGCGATCATCGTTATCGGCATCCACAAATACTTTAATGTCCATCAAATTGCGTAACTGAGCATTTTGTAGAATCAAAATACCTTCAACAATAATTACTTTTTTAGGTTCAACCTTAATCGTTTCTTTTGATCTTGCACAAGTTAAATATGAATAAATAGGTTGCTCAATTGATTTACCTTCTTTTAATCTCTTAATATGTTCAATTAAAAGTTTAAACTCCAGTGATCTCGGATGGTCAAAATTTATTTCCTGGCGGTCTTCCAAAGGCAAGTGACTATTATCTCTGTAGTATGAATCTTGTGGTATTATAGCTACTTCATCTTTAGGTAATTTCTCAATAATCTTACGAACTACAGTAGTTTTACCAGATCCTGTACCTCCTGCTATACCAATAATAAAAGACATATCAATATTTTTTTAATAACTTTATCGAATAATTGGCTATGAAGATAATATAAATTTAAACAAAAAAATAAATCTTATGATTCGTCATATAATCATGTTCAAATTTACTTATTCTGATGATGAGCAAGATAAGGAATTAAAAGCTAAAAAAATGAAAGAAACGTTTAGTCCATTAAAATCAAAAATCGATGTAATACAAACATATGATATTGGAATAAACTCAAAGAATACTGATTTTTCTTATGACCTTGCGATAACATCAACTTTTAACAGTTGGGATGATTTAGAAAACTATATTAAACACCCTGAACATCAGAAGGCAATTAAAGTTTGCAGTGATATTAAAAAGGAAAAAGCTGTAGTTGATTATGAATTTTAAAAAAACATAAAATGAACGAATTATATCCAATCAAGTTTAAACCAATACTTAAAGAAAAAATTTGGGGAGGACAAAATTTAAAAACATCCTTAAATAAAAATATACCTGATGATAAAAAAGTAGGTGAAAGCTGGGAAATATCTGGTGTTGATGGGAATGTGTCTGTTGTTGAAAATGGTTTTTTAACCGATAACAATCTTAATGAATTAATTGAGATTTACATGGGTGATTTGGTTGGAGATAAAGTATATAACAAATTTGGTCTGGATTTTCCGCTTTTAATAAAGTTTATTGATGCCAGTGATAAATTATCTGTTCAAGTGCACCCAGATAATAAGCTTGCTTTTGAAAGACATAATTCGTATGGCAAAACTGAAATGTGGTATATCATTCATGCTGAAAAGGATGCTGAACTAATATCAGGATTTAATCATGAAATGGACAAAGAACATTATGTACATCATTTAAACAAAAATGAAATTACCCAGACACTGAATTTTGAAAAAGTAAAGCAAGGCGATGTGTTTTTTATTCCATCAGGGCGGGTGCATGCAATTGGTTCTGGAATTGTTTTAGCTGAAATTCAACAAACATCGGATATTACATATCGAATTTTTGACTGGGACAGAAAAGATGATAATGGAAATTTCCGTGAATTACATACCGATTTAGCGGTTGATGCAATAGACTTTAAAAAGTATGATAATTACAAAACAGAGTACAAATCAGAAAAAAATCTCTCTTCTGAAATTATAAAATGTCAGTATTTTCAAACAAACATACTTGAATTTGATCGGTCTATCGAGAAGAATTACAATTGGTTAGATTCCTTTGTTATTTATATATGTTTAGAAGGTGAGTTTGAAATTATTTACAATGAATCAGACAAACTAAATGTAAAGAAAGGAGAAACCGTTTTACTTCCTGCCGTTTTTGAACATTTAAAACTAAATCCGGTTGGTACAAGTAAACTATTAGAAGTTTACATACCAGAACCGGAAAATGAAGAAGCTACCAAAAAATAAGGGAATTGTTATATTCGACGGATATTGCAACTTATGTTCGTGGTCTGTTCAATTTATTATAAAAAGAGATAAAAACGACTATTTTCGCTTTGTATCATTACAATCGGAAATTGGGAATGGTATTATTCAGGAATTAAACTTACCCGCAAGATTTGATAAATCTGTAGTTTTAATAGAAAACAATTCTGTTTATTTTAAATCAACTGCAATATTACATATTATGAAAAAACTCCAAGGAATATGGCCCTTGAGTTATGTTTTTATTTTAATCCCTAAATTTATTCGGAATCTTATTTATGATTTTATAGCAAATAATAGAACTAAATGGTTTGGTAAGAGCAGCAATTGTTATTTGCCAAAAGAAAACGATCTAGATAAGTTTTATATCAATTTAAAATTATAATTCTATTTTACCTTCTTCAATCAGTTTATATTTTTGAGCTAACAAAGCTATTAACTTACTAAGAGCACTAATTGCTAAGATAGTTTCTGGCGAAATTGTTTTTTGCTGAAGGCGTAACATTAACACTCCGTATAAACCATTAAAACAAGCTTCAATTTCATTTTCAACACTTCCATTTGATTTGCTCATCAATTCATTAATACCATCTTTGGCCTTGTTATAGGCATCGATATAATCCAGATGATCAGGTGATCTTAGTAGAAGTAAATGCACATCGTTTAATTCATTGATTGTGTTTAAAACAAACTGTAAGTGTCCAACTTTAATTTTCTCTTCTTCCTTTAATAAATCAATTAAGCTTTCGTACCAATTTTTAATTTCTTTTTTTACGCTAGGGGTTTGCTCAAAACGACTTATAACATTTTGTTCTATTTCATCAATACTAAATTTGTAAGCACGAATTAAATCTTCAACCTGCCACATGTATAAAATATATTCAGCAATATTTTCTTTTTTCTTTTTTTGTGCAATAATCATATTATTTGATTTTTTTCAGTTCTTCAATCAATCTACGCTCTCTTTTTGTAGGTCGACCAACACCCCTGTCTCGTATTTCAAATCCAGTATAACGTTGTATATTCAGCTTCTCCGTTTCGCTTTCCGGAGTAATATCCTTTACATAATCGACGACAATCTTAGCTGATTGTCTTTTCCCTAATAAGCCTAACACTTTGTACTGATATATAACAGGTGGTCTTTTAATAGATATAATCTCTCCTATTTTAATAACTCTGGATGGTTTTACCTGAATATTATCTATTAAAACTCTACCTTTTTTACATGCTTCTGAAGCTTGACTTCTGGTTTTAAAAATCCGAACAGCCCATAACCACTTATCTATTCTCAAATCCTTTTCGCTTTCCATTACATTTTTTTATTCGCATTTTATACTATTACCAAATTCATACAAATCTATAAAAACTTTCTTTTTCAAATTACCTAATTGAAATTCTAAATATTTCTCATAAACATCTAAAACCAGTTTCTTGTTCTGTTGATTAATTTCGGCAATAAATTTATCGTTAATCCCATTTTTATCATTATTTGAAATTAGATAACTTAAAGCAGAAGTCTCACAAGAAAAGTCAAACTCATCAACATCTATACTTCTGATCTTTGAATTTGATTTTGTATGAAAAAATATTTTCATGTTTTTTATATCATACACTATACTCCATTGAGTATCTTCTTGTTCAATATTCTTTAGAAATCGGAATGCTTTTGGTGTAATATCATTGTTATCAATGTTTTCAACTGAGTTTATGCTAATTGCAGTTTTCAAAAACCTATCATTAGAAGAATTAGAATCTGGAACATCTTGTTCTCCACCAAAAGGTTTAAAATGCATTATATATTTCAAAGAATTTTCATAATGATTATTGCTAAGAACCGGGTAAGGAATATCATCATCAAAATATAAAAACATTTTTCGATTATAAAATTCAAGAATTACTTTATTTCCATTCTTATCGGTAATAAAATAATGCAGGTTAATAAATATTGGAGATATGGTAATTTCATATAACTTTTCTAATTCATATACTGAGCTAAAATTATCAAGAATATATTGTACTATTTGAAACTCATTTAATTTAAACAAAGAGTCATTATCTGGAACTTCTCCCCAATTATTTAATTCTTCAACAACAAGTCCTTTTTCATTAATCCCACCTAAGGGAAATTCTTTGCCAAACTGATTGAATGTTATACTTCCATACTTTGATACCCATTCAAGTTTGTTCTCTGATTCAGTAAATGCAATCTTATTAACATCCCTTTTATTAATAAAAATCAATCCATTTTCAATAGGCCAATCCAAGTTTTTTGCTAAAACAACTTGATCTTTATTTTGAATACTAAAAACTGTACATGCAGCACTATTAAAAGGTATTAATAGATATAAAGTATGAAACAGAATAAATATATTTCTATTTAAACTTAAAAACATTTAGCCAATAATTTTTAGCTAAATTAAAACATTAATAAATAAATTGATAATTTACCTGTTGTTATATTGACTCATAGTTTGAGCCACACCTAAAGTACCAAAGGCCTGTATAATTTCAATGGCAATTTTAATTCTTTCGGGAAGTTGTTCTTTTTCTTCATCATCCCATGGGCTAAGAACATAATGAGCCTGAGCTCCACGTGGGAAGTCGTCACCGATTCCAAATCTAAGTCGAGCATAATTTTGATGTCCAATTGTCAGATTTATATCTTTTAGTCCATTATGTCCAGCATCGGAACCTTTAGCTCTTAAACGCAAAGAGCCAAATGGTAGTGCTACATCATCAAGAATAACCAGGAGTTTTTCTAAGGGTATTTTTTCTTTTTGAAGCCAATAATTTACTGCTTTACCACTTAGGTTCATGTATGTTGTAGGCTTAATAAGGATAAAAGTGCGACCTTTATATTTGTATTCGGCCCGATATGCCAAACGACGATCCTGAAAAGAAATATTGGATGCATTAGCTAATGCATCCAATATCTTAAATCCAATATTATGTCGCGTATTTATATACTCGCTACCAATATTTCCTAATCCGACAATTAAATATTTCAAACTATATAAGTTTAAAAATTAAAAGTTTACTATTCAGCAGCTTCGCCACCTTCAGCAGGAGTACCTTCGCCACCTTCAGCAGCACTTTCTTCTCCTTCTTCACCTCCTTCAACTGTTTCAACCACAGTACGAGCAGTTTTAACAAGCACAACAACAGCATTTGCTGGATCAAGTAATTCAACTTTGTCCATTTCTAAATTAGCAATCTTTATCGATTTACCTACATCTAGTTTTGAAATATCAATTTTAATATCATCAGGTAAATCTCCTGGTAATGCTTTAACTTTAAGTTTACGCATCTTCTGAACTAATCTACCACCTTTTAATACTCCAATAGAAGATCCTTCTAGAACAACAGGTACTTTCATCCATACAGGAGATTTATCATCAATCTGATAAAAATCAGCATGAATAACTCTATCACTTACTGGATGGTATTGCACGTCGCGCAAAATTCCCTGGAAATTTTTACCTTCAATATCAAAATTAACGATATAAGCATTTGGTGTATAAACGATTTTTTTGAAAGCCTTTTCTTCAACTTGAAAGTGAATGTTTTCTCCTTTTCCATAAATTACACATGGAACTAGTTCTTCTTTTCTAAGATTTTTTGCATCAGTTTTTCCAACTGTCTTTCTTAACTTACCGTTTAAATCAATTGTTTTCATTTCTTTTTTAATTATGTGCTACTCAGAATAATACTAAAAATCTCAAAAGCTTCTTATTCCCCATTACACTTTTATTAAATATGCTTTTTTATTTGAGTGTGCAAATATATAATTTTAAACTATAAAACTCGAACTTATCGACTGATAATTATATACTTTATTAATAACATCAGCAAAAACACCAGCAATAGAAATAACTTTTATTTTATCTGATATTGGTTTTATAGGCATTGAATCTGTTACAATAACTTCAGTAATTTTAGACTCATTAATTCTTTCATATGCCGGACCAGATAAAACAGCATGAGTAGCAACAGCCCTTACACTTAGTGCTCCTTTTTCCATCATAATATCAGCTGCCTTAGTTATGGTACCTGCAGTATCGATCATGTCGTCTAGAATAATAATGTTTTTCCCTTCAACATCACCTATAACAGTCATCTCTCCAATAGTATTTGCTTTTTCTCGGGATTTATGAGAAATTACTAATGGAGTTTCTAAAAATTTCGAATAGGAATTAGCTCTTTTAGCACCTCCCATGTCTGGAGCAGCCATAACTAAATTATCCAGATTTAAACTCTTAATGTAGGGAACAAAAACAGATGATGCATATAAGTGATCTACAGGAACATCAAAAAATCCCTGGATTTGATCAGCATGTAAATCAAGAGTAATAACTCTATCAACACCGGCTGCTGTTAAAAGGTTTGCAACTAATTTTGCTCCTATTGCAACTCGTGGTTTATCTTTTCTGTCTTGACGTGCAAAACCAAAATAAGGCATAACAGCCGCAACTTTATATGCAGAAGCTCTTTTTGCAGCATCAATCATTAGTAATAGTTCCATCAAATTATCTGATGGCGGAAAAGTTGATTGAATAATAAATACATAAGCGCCACGAACTGTTTCTTCGAAAGAAGTAGTAAATTCGCCATCGCTAAACTCTGTGTAAGTTGTATTTCCTAATTCTACACCATATTCCTTTGCAATCTTCTCTGCAATAAATCGTGATTTTGTTCCTGAAAAAATCTTAATTGGAGGTTGAAGGCTCATTGTTATTAATTTTCAATATTTTTAACCATGTTTTATGGAGATGCAAAGTTAAAAATATCATTTTATATTTCTCCAACTTTGGAAATATTTTTATTGAATCAATCTTTTTTATCAGAATTATTTACTTTTTCTATTAAACCAAGTATTTCTGATCTTCCCAATTTTTGTTCTGAAGAAGTAATAAAAATCTCTGGTAAAGATTCCCATTTCTTTAACATTTCTTTTTTATATAACTGCAAATTTTTATTCAATGCAGAACTTGATAATTTATCTACTTTTGTAAAAATCATGCAAAATGGCACCTGTTTTTCACCTAACCATTCCATAAACTCAAGATCATTTTTTTGAGGTTTATGTCTTGAATCTATTAAAACAAATAAACACACTAAGTTTTGTCGATACTCACAATAATCTTTTATTAACTTATTGAAGTCTTTACGCATTGATTTCGAAACTTTTGCGAATCCATAACCAGGTAAATCAACTAAATACCATTCTTCATTAATTATAAAATGATTTATCAACTGTGTTTTACCTGGACTTTGTGATGTTTTTGCCAGTTTTTTTTTGTCAACCAGCATATTTATTAAAGTAGACTTCCCAACATTAGATCTACCCACAAAAGCATATTCAAGCTTATCATCTTTTGGACAATCTTTATAACTAGTGTAACTTGCAATAAATTCTGCACTTTTTATTTCCATCTTTAAATCATTTTTAAAGAAAAACTGATAACATTGCAGCAACACCAAATACTACAATAAGTAGACCTGCAATTTTATTTATCCACCACAACTGTTTTAATCTAAATTTTTTTCTAAATAGATCAATAAAGAAAGTTAGTATAAACCACCATAACATTGCACCAACAAATACGCCCCCAATTACCATGTATGATTTTACGGAATGTCCTTGTGATGAAACAATCCCAAATCCGGCAAAAGCAGCAACAAATAAAAATATTGCTAATGGATTAGAAATTGTTAAGAATAATACTGATAAATAATCTTCAATTAATTTATTTTTTTTCTTTCTGTGCCTTCGAATCTGTTGTATCGGATTTGTATAAAAAATCTTTGCACCAAGAAAGATAAGCACTGCACCACCAATTAATTGAATATAGAAATGTTGCTCTTCGATAAAGTTAATAATATATGTAAGGCCTAATGCAGCAACTAAAGCAAAAAATGCATCAACTGTTGCAGCCCCCATTCCTGAAAAAATTCCTGAAATCCGCCCTTTATTTATTGTTCGTTGGATACACAATACACCAACCGGTCCTAAAGGGATTGATGCTAAAATTCCGACAATTATACCTTTTATTAAAAATTCAACGTCCACAATAGTCTTTTTCTCTTTATTAATAATTTGTATTTTTCACTATTAACTTTGGCTCTAACATTTCAAATATAGAATATTTTACTCCTTCGCGACCAAAACCTGAATTTTTTATTCCACCGTATGGCATATGATCAACACGAAAGGTTGGTACATCATTAATAATTACACCACCTACTTCTAACTCATTTAAGGCTTGATTCAGTTCGCTTATATTATTTGTAAAAACACCTGCTTGCAATCCATATTCTGAGCTATTTATATTAGTAATTGCTTCACTATATTGTGTAAATTTCTCAATTGTTACTACCGGACCAAAAACTTCTAAAGCACATACTTTCATTTGATGCCTGGTATTGGTAATGATAGTTGGTTCAAAATATGAACCATTTCTTTTACCTCCATAGAATATTTTGGCGCCATCTCTTTTTGCTTCGTTAACCCAATCTTCAACACGAATGGCATTTTCTTCATCAATCATTGTTGAAATATCCGTTTTTAAGTCATCTGGAGCACCAAAACTTAATCTTTTCGTTTCATCAATAAATTTATCAATAAAAGAATTAAATATTGAATCCTGAACATAAATTCGCTGAACATGAATACAAACCTGACCTGAATAGGCAAATCCCCCAATTAAGCATTTTTTAACTGCCAAATCTAAATCAGAGCTTTCAGTTACAATAACACCTGCATTTCCACCAAGTTCAAGAGCAACTTTCTTTTTTCCTGCATTGGCTTTCATTTTCCATCCAACTGCCGGAGATCCTGTGAATGATAGCATCTTTATTCTCTCATCTGTCACTAATTGATTCCCTGCTTCTCGATCCATAGGTAAAACAGAAAACGCACCTTTTGGTAATTCTGTTTTGTCAATAATTTTAGCCAATTCCAGTACAGATAATGGTGTTGACCTTGCAGGTTTAATAATAATTGGGTTTCCAGATGCAATAGCAGGAGCGATTTTATGAACAGCTAAATTTAAAGGAAAATTAAAAGGTGCTATTCCAGCAATTAATCCAACCGGGAAATATTTAACAAAACCTTCTTTGTCTGCACCAGCAGCTGTCCAATCTATTGAGAAATATTCTTTAGGTAGTCTTTTTGATTCTTCTGCAGCAATTGTAAACACCTGAACTGCTCTATCAATTTCGCCTAAAGCATATTTTAAAGGTTTACCTGCTTCCTTTGCTAAGATTAATGCCAATTCATCCTTCTTAGAATTCACTTCCTGAGCAATTTGTATTAAAATCTCATACTTTTTATATGAAGGTAAATCTCTCAATTGATTCTTTACTGATTCTGCTTTAAAAATTGCCTTTTCCAGTTCATTCTTACCTGCTAAATATGTTTTACTTACAATTGCATTGTCATATGGATTTTTAACAATTAATTCTTGATTAGTTGTTAAAAATTCACCCGCTATATAAATCTTGTGCTCAGACATTTTGAAATTTTCTTAAAACAATTGCAAAATTAGTTTTTTTAATAAAGAATCCATGTAAAAATATTATGTTATTACAAAATGTTACCATAATTAACAAATTGAATTCTTATTTTAAGCTTATCTTTATAAGCTTAAAATTAATAAAATGTTAAAAATTGATCTAAAAAATATAGCCTGGCAATGGATTACACTCCTTTTCTTATCTTTTATTTGGGGAAGCAGTTTTATTCTCATGAAAAAAGGTCTAAGATCTTTTTCTGCCGATCAGGTTGGTGCGTTAAGAATATTTATATCATTTTTAGCCTTCCTTCCTTTTGGCATTAAGTATTTTAAAAAGATTACAAAGAAGAATATTTTCCCTTTGTTTGTTGTAGGTTTTATTGGATCGACAATCCCCGCTTTCTTGTTTGCAACTGCTCAAACACAGGTTGATAGTAGCTTGGCAGGGGTATTAAACTCGGCAACTCCTTTGTTTACGCTCATTATAGGATTAATATTTTATAAAAGCAAAGCAAAATTTATTAATGCGATTGGTATATTTCTAGGATTAACTGGAACTTTAGGATTAATATTTTACTCAGCAGATGGTGGAATTTTTGAGCACATAAACTATTATGGACTTTATATTGTTTTGGCCACTATTTGTTATGGCATAAATGTTAATCATGTAAAATATATTATTAAAGATTTAAATGGATTAGAACTAACATCTTTAGCCTTTATGTTGGTTGGACCAATTGCAGGTTTTTATTTGCTTTTCACGGATTTTTCATATCCCCTGTCAACAAATGATTCTCTTTTAAACCTAGGTTATATTTCGATCTTAGCAGTAATAGGTACCGTTTTAGCTCTTGCCATTTTTAATACTTTAATTCAGAACACTTCGGCTTTATTTGGTTCATCGGTAACATACATTATTCCCGTTTTTGCTATAATGTGGGGAATATTTGACGGGGAACAATTATCTGTATTTCAATTTTTATGGACAGGTTTGATCTTTACAGGTGTTTATCTTGTAAATAAGCGTAAAAAGGTATGATAAGAAAAATCCATTTCCCCCTGGCGATTTTAAGTGGAGTTTTACTGGCCTTACCGTGGATTATTAATTCTACAGGAATTATCTCTTTATTTGCATTAATACCCCTTTTAATTATCGAAGATCATATACAAAAATCCAGAACTAACCACAAATTTGCATTAACACTTAAGTATTCTACCTTAACATTCTTTATTTGGAATGTTATTGCAACTTATTGGATTAAAAACGCTGATTTATTTGCTGCAATAACAGTAATTTGTTCAAACACTTTTGTGATGTCATTAACGTTTGGACTTTTTCATATTACAAAAGAAAGATTTGGAAGTAAAACAGGCAATTTTTCATTAATCGTGTACTGGATTAGTTTTGAATATCTATTTTTACACGCTCACCTTACCTGGCCCTGGCTAAATTTAGGAAATGCGTTTGCAGGTAATATTAAATTGATTCAGTGGTATGAATATTCAGGAACTCTTGGTGGTACATTATGGATTTTAACATCGAATATACTAATCTTTACTGCTGTAAAAGAATATCTTACATATAAAGATATGAAAGTTATGGCCTATTGGATAATATTGACAACAATAATCGTAATAAGTCCTATCATACTATCAAAACATATATTTAAACAATACAACGAAACCGGCACTTCTTTTAAGTTTGCTATCGTTCAACCCAATTTTGATGCATATAAGGAGAAATATTTGCTCTCTCAGGATTTTCAGTTAAACACAATTCTTGAATTGGCCACAAGTGCTATTGATGAAAAAACAATATTTGTAATAGCACCAGAAACTTCTATCAGCAAACCAATTTTGGAAACAACACTAGCATCAGACTCTTCAATTTTGAAGATACGACAATGGCTTGAAAATTATCCACAGGTAAGTTTTTTAATTGGTGCAAGTACAAATAAAAAAACAGATCCAATTAAAGAAATTCCTGCAATAGCCAAATTTAATCCAGTAGAAAATTATTACTACATCTCTCACAATTCAGCATTACAAATAGACACATCAAAGCAAATACCCATCTATTATAAGTCAAAACTTGTGTCAGGTGTCGAAACAATGCCACTTCTAGGCATATTTAGTTTTCTGGAAAACTTTACTCTCGATTTTGGTGGTGTAAAAGGAAGCCTTGGTACTCAAAAAGATCGAGAAGTATTTATACATCACAACAAGGAAATTTCTATTGCTCCGGTAATTTGTTATGAATCTTCATTCGGAGAGCATGTAACTGAATATATTAAAAAAGGTGCTAACATAATATCTGTAATAACAAACGATGGCTGGTGGGGCGATACTCCTGTTTATGAACATCATTTAAATTATGCCCGGCTAAGAGCAATTGAGAACAGAAGAAGCATTGCCCGAAGTGCCAATACTGGCATATCTGCATTTATAAATCAAAGGGGAGAAATTATCCAAAAAATTAACTGCTTACAGCAAGGCATTATTACAGACACTTTAAAATCAAACAATCAAATTACTTTCTATGCCAACTATGGAGATTATATAGGCAGGATTGCGAATTTTCTCTCTATATTACTAATTTTATATACTTTCGTTGTAAGATTTACAATGAAAAGTAAACTTACTGTAAAATAATAAATGGCATTAAAATTGCTATCAACATCAAAAAAATTATACTATCTGAGACATTAAACTAAATGAAACGAATCTTACTGTTTATTATATTCTCATCTTATATTCTACAATCCTTTTCGCAAAATAAATTTACTATTAGTGGATTTATTAAAGACCAATCGGGGGAAGAATTAATAGGTGCAACCATTTACATTCAAGAGTTGAAAACAGGTTCTGTAACTAATGTTTATGGTTTTTATTCCATAACTGTTCCAGAGGGAAAATACCAGTTTGATTTTTCATATATTGGATATACTGCCACAAGAATAGAAGTTAATTTAAATAAAAACATCACTCAAAATATCAGTTTAAAAGAAGAAACAAAAACAATTGAAGAAGTTATTGTTACTGCAAAGCGAAAAAACGAAAATATCGTTAAAACTGAAATGAGTACTGTAAAGTTGCAAGCTAAAGAAATTAAAGAGATCCCAGCTTTTATGGGCGAAGTAGATATAATTAAAGCAATCCAGCTACTGCCAGGAATCCAATCAACCGGAGAAGGTTTCTCTGGGTTTAATGTGCGCGGTGGTAGTCCTGATCAAAATCTTATATTATTCGACGAAGCAACAGTTTATAACGCTTCTCATTTAATGGGATTTTTCTCTGTCTTTAATAATGATGCATTAAAAGACTTAAAAATTTACAAAGGCGACATTCCAGCAGAATATGGCGGAAGGTTATCATCATTATTAGATATAAGAATGAAGGAAGGGAATCAGAAAAATTTAGAAGCAACAGGTGGAATTGGAACGATTTCATCAAGATTAACCCTTGAAGGTCCTATAATTAAAGATAAATGGTCAATATTATTATCAGGAAGAAGAACATATGCTGATTTGCTTCTTCTATTTTCTCAAGATGAAGAATTGAAAGCAAATAAACTATATTTCTATGACCTTAATCTTAAAACAAACTATAGAATAAGTGATAAAGACAGAATTTTCATTTCAGGATATTTTGGCAGAGATGTTTTTAAGTTTGGAGATATGTATGGCTTTGATTGGGGCAACTATACCTTAACAAATAGATGGAATCATTTATTTTCTGAAAAATTATTCTCTAACTTTTCAGTGATTTATAGCAAATACGACTATAAAATGGAAAGTGGCATGGAAGGAGCCGGTTTTCTATGGACTTCAGAAATGCAAGATTTCAAGATAAAAGCAGACTTTACTTATTATCCAAATACAAGAAGCACATTAAAATATGGAGCAGAAGCCATTTATCATCAATTTAACCCAGGATTTGCAAGAGGAACAGGTGGTGACGATGCATCAATATTTAATTCGATCAAAATGCCAGAATCAAATGCTGTGGAATATGCTTTATACATAAGCAATGAACACAAGCTCTTTACTAAACTAACATTAATCTATGGTTTAAGAGGTTCCATGTTTCAAAATATAGGTAAAGCCAGAGTATATAATTTTGATAATAATTATGAGGTAATTAATTTTAATGACTATGGAAAAGGAGAGATTTATAAGTCATTTTATGGTTTAGAACCTCGATTAAGTTTAAACTATACCTTAAATCCTTTTTCTTCAATAAAAGCTAGTTATTCCAGGACCAAGCAATATATACATCTTGCTTCCAACAGTACTGCCGGATCGCCTCTCGATGTTTGGGTGCCTTCCAGTCCCAATATTGATCCGCAAATAGCCAATCAGCTAGCTGCAGGATATTTCAGAAATTTCCTTGGTGACATGATAGAAGCTAGCATTGAATTCTATTATAAGGATATGAATAATCAAATAGATTTTAAAGATCATGCCAATTTAATGCTTAAACCTGAACTGGAAGGTGAATTTAGATTTGGTGATGCATGGTCGTATGGTATGGAGCTTTTAATTCGAAAACAAGAAGGCAAGTTCACAGGTTGGATAGGTTATACATTATCAAAGGCTGAGCGAAAATTTCCTGACATTAACAAAGGAAAAGTATATGCTTCTGTTTATGATAAACCACACAATCTTTCGATAGTTGGAAATTACACCATTAATCCACGTTGGAATATTTCTGCAACCTGGGTATATACAACTGGTGCTCCAGTTACTTTCCCTAGCGGAAAATATTATTTTGAGAATGAAGCTATACCAATCTACACTGAACGAAATGGTTATAGAATGCCTGATTATCATAGAATGGACTTATCAGTTACATTTAAAAGCAAAATAAAACCAGAAAAGCGATTTAAAAGTGATCTTAATTTATCAGTATATAATGTCTACAACAGGCATAATGCCTGGATGATTTACTTTGGTCAAGATGAAGATAACCCAGAAAAAACAGTTGCCCAAAAAGTTTACATTTTTCCTATTCTACCTTCATTAACATGGAATTTTTATTTTTAAAAGCGTATGGCTATGAAAAAATCAATCTATATAATACTAATTATAACATCACTCATCTATTCATGCACAGAAGATTTTGATGTTGAATTAGATAGCACTTACAGCAGAATTGTAATTCAAGGATCTATTAATGATGAACTTAAAAACCATATGATTTTTGTGTCAAAATCTGCAAATTATTTTGACAATTCTGCTGCACCAAAAGTAACCGGAGCAACAGTTACAATATCTGATGGATATACTATTTTCCCATTAACCGAAATTGAAGAAGGTCTTTATCAAACAGATTCTATTGCAGGTGAAGCTGGCAAAACATACACTCTAAGTGTTGATATTGAAGGTATTGAATACAAGGCAAACTGCTTTATGAATTATTGCCCTGAAATGGATTCAATAAAATTTGGTTTTTATGATGATGAAAATTATGATGGGAAAAGAGATACGGTATTAAACGTACTTTTATATGCCTTGGAACCTCCTACACCAAATAACTTCTATTTATGGGATGTTTATAAAAATGGAGTTTTAGATTCCGATACCTTACATGAAAAAATTGTTTCTGATGATGAATTTGTGAATGGTAATTATATTTCCAGGTATCCTGTTCAATATGTGGAAGCAGGGTTAAATGATACTATAACACTTGAAATGCAGGCAATAACCAAAGAATTCTACGAATATTTTTATCAGGTTATGGAAGTTACTGTATGGAATATGGGTCCACTTAGTGGGCCTCCTGCAAATCCTGTTGGCAATATTTATGAAGTAGTCGATAACAAAAATGATAATGATAATCCGCTAGGTTTCTTTTTAGCTTACACCACACATAGAATTACCGAAATTGTTCCTCCGAAAAAAAATTGGATCGAACTGGAAGGATATTAATAAAAAAGGCCTGTATAAACAGGCCTAATATGATATTTTATTTTCTCTACTTGCTATTAAATGCTTCCTTCCCGGCATCCAAAAAGGCAATAAAGTTATCGATATTTAAATCATGCCCTTTAGGTTCGGTCAAATTATTTCCATTCGTATCCACAAGAACATAATATGGCTGGCTATTTATTCCATATTTAGTTATTTGAAAGTCAGCATTTTTCTTACCAATTGTCTTTTTAACTTTTCCATCGTATGATGATGTCACCCATTCATCTTCAGGCAACTTGGTTCTGTCATCAACATATAATGCAATGATTATATAATCTTCTTTTAAACGCTTTAAAACTTCTGGATTCGACCAAACTTTATTTTCCATTTCTTTACAATTAGAACATGCATGACCTTTAAAGTCTAATAAAACTGGTTTATCCTGTTTCTTTGCACATGCCATTCCTTGATCATAATCAAAATATCCTTCTAATTCAAGTGGCAAATGTAAAATATCACTATATTTTGGCTTTTCGCATAATGATGATGGATCATTATCGCCATGATCAGCAACACTTACTATCTGATTCTTAGAAAGATCGAATTGTTGTGCCGATTTTGGCGGAATTAATGCTGATACTCCATTTAAGTCTGCTCCAAACATTCCAGGCAATAAGTATAAGGCAAATGTAAATGAAGCAATTGCCAATACTAATCTTGGTACAGATACAAAAGGCACATCACTATCATGCGAAAACTTAATCTTACCCAAGAAATAAACTCCCAGTAAAACAAATAAAACAATCCAAATTGCCAAAAATACTTCACGACTTAGAATTCCTAAATGATATGTTTGGTCAATATTTGCAACAAACTTTAATGAGAATGCAAGAATAACAAATCCTAAAACTACTTTAACAGCATTCATCCACCCTCCTGATTTAGGCATATTCTTGAGTAATCTTGGGAAAATCGCTAATAATGTAAATGGTAAAGCAAATGCTAAGCCAAAAGCAAACATACCAATTAGTGGTTCCAAAACATCACCTGCTGCAGCCTTCACTAATAATGCACCAACTATTGGTCCGGTACAACTAAATGAAACAATAACCAAAGTAAATGCCATAAAGAAAGATGCTAAATACCCACCCTTATCTACTTGCCTATCAGCCTTATTTGCTAATCCTGAAGGAAGTATTATTTCGAACATTCCAAAGAACGATGCTGCAAAAGCTATAAATAAAATAAAAAATATCATATTTGGAATCCAATGTGTACTTAAACTTGTTGTAAAATCTGCTCCGGCACTTGTAAGTGACACAATTAGTCCAACACTTGTGTATAATACTACAATAGAAATTCCAAATATTAAAGCTTTTATTATTGAATTAAATTTTGATTGCTGACCTTGCATGAAAAAAGACACCGTCATAGGTATCATAGGAAATACACAAGGAGTTAAAATTGCAGCTAATCCTAAAACAAATGCTAAAAAGAAAAATCCCCAAATTGATTTATCACCCTGACTTTCTGATTGTTGAATGTCAGTTTTTTCAGTTACATCCACTTGACTGCCCAAATCAAGCTTTGGAGTTAAAGCTGAGCTTCCATCCGATTCCGCTTTTTTAGTACCATTAACTGTCACTTTAAAATCTGGATTAAAATAAACACATTTATCATCATGACAAACCTGGTATTCAATACTACCTGTTATACTAAAAGACTCTTCAGTTAATACTTTTATCTTTTGTACAAACGTTGCTTTATCGCTAAAATATTTAACTGTAATTTTAAATATATCGTCAAACTCTGATATAGGTTCCGGACTTTCGGTTGGTTTATCAACTAATTCAAATTTCTCAGATTCATCAAAATACAAAGTTGTACGAACAGGTCCACCCTCATCAAAATACATTGAGTATAGATGCCAATGCATATCAATTGTTGCTTCAAAAGTAATTTCTGCTATTCCGTCTTCAACAATTTTACTTGTTGTTTTCCATTTAACTGGATCTTCTAACTGAGCCATACTGCTGATAGAAGAAATCAATAACACACTAAATAATAAAGCTAATTTTTTCATGATTCTGATTTATATTTATAATAAAGCACCAAATTTAAGAATTAAGTACCAATTTTAAAATACAAATACAAAGTTATACATCTAGATGTTTAGATGTTAACAATTTTTAACAAATAAGATTTAAGTATATTTTAATCTTTTATGATTTCTCCATTTTTATCGAAGAAATGAAATTCCATAAGATGGTAAGAGTTATCCGACTGTATTCTTATGTTCTTTTTAAATTTAAGGAACCACTTTCTTTTAACTGAAAAGAATCCTTGCTTAATATAACCAGCTATATAACTGTGCACTTTTAATGTAAGTTTCTGGTAATTCGCTTCATTAAGTAAAAAATCTATATGATTTTCAATATCATCAACCAATAATAAGCTAGGCACTATTTTCCCTGAACCCTTGCATACAGGACATTTCTCATCGGTTCTAATATTAAGTTCAGGTCGAACTCTTTGTCGTGTAATTTGCATTAAACCAAACTTACTTAATGGAAGTATATTATGTTTGGTTCTATCAGAAGCCATCGCTTCCTTCATTTTTTCATAAACTCTCTGCTTATTATCATTGGTATGCATATCAATAAAATCCACAACAATAATTCCACCCATATCTCGTAATCTTAATTGGCGTGCTATTTCATCTGCTGCAGCTAAATTTACTTCCAATGCATTAGATTCTTGATCTTCACCTAATTTTGAACGATTTCCACTATTTACATCTATTACGTGCAAAGCTTCAGTGTGCTCAATAATTAAATAAGCACCTCTTTTAAAAGAAACTGTTTTCCCAAAAGATGATTTAATTTGCTTATCAACTCCGTAATGGTCAAAAATCGGATCAGATTTATCAAAGAATTTTACTATTTTCTCCTTTTCAGGAGCTATCATATTTATATAATCCCGCAGTTCACGATAGATTGTATCTTCATTTACAAAAATGTTATTAAATGAGCCATTTAAAACATCACGCAACATTGCAGATGTTCTATTTAACTCACTTATAACCAGTTTAGGAACCACCTCATTGGTAAGTTTATCAAATGCCGACTCCCACTTCTTGACTAAACTTCTAAGTTCCGAATCTAAAACAGCCACTTTTTTACCTTCAGCAACTGTTCGTACAATTACACCATAATTTTTTGGTTTAATGCTTTCTACCAGTCTCTTAAGTCTTTTCTTTTCGTCTGAAGATGAAATTTTTTGTGAAATTGAAACTTTATCCGAAAAAGGCATTAAAACCAAATTACGACCCGCAATTGAAATCTCAGAACTTAATCGCGGTCCTTTTGTAGAAATAGGCTCCTTTGCAATCTGCACAAGCACCAACTGTCCCCCTTTAAGAACATCAGAAATTTTTCCATTTTTGTCAATTTCGGCTTCAATTTTCATCCTAGGAATCGATGGTGCTTTTCCCTTTCGAGCCATAGAACTTTTCACATATTTGCTTAAGGTTTTGAATTGAGGTCCTAAGTCAAGGTAATGTAAAAAAGCATCTTTATCATAGCCCACATCAATAAACGCTGCATTTAGTCCAGGCATTATTCTTTTCACCTTGGCTAAATAAATATCTCCTACAGCAAACTGTAAATTACGTTTCTCCTTATTTAATTCAACTAATTGTTTGTTCTCTAATAAGGCGATTGCTATTTCTGAGGGTGTTACATCAATTACTAGTTCGGTACTCACGTTTCCTCTCTATTTTGTAATAAATTGATTACATAAAACAATTTAAACCTAAAGAAGATAAACTTCAATAGGTTCAAATTATAATGCTAAGATAAGTTAATTATCTTATTTTCTTTTTTTATGACGATTTTTTCTCAAACGTTTTTTACGCTTATGAGTTGCCATCTTATGTCTTTTTCTCTTCTTTCCGCTTG
>CAZPMA010000026.1:0-33325 GCA_964587535.1 uncultured Bacteroidales bacterium | reverse complement strand
CAAATTTGAAATCAACTCCTACAGCAATAAAGATATTATCTTTATCATATGTTTCAGTATAACCCCCCATACTATCAAAATCAATAGAAGCATCTTCGTACATTGTATATCCAAATCCTAAGTTAAGATCCATAATTGGTGTAATTGAATATGCTCCACCAAAACCAATAGAATGTGAGTTTTGGCTATAACTTAAATCAGATTGATAATCCTCATTTACACCAGTTCTTGTCATTAAGTATCCACCACTCAATAATAGTTTATCAGATAATTTATATTGAACGCCAAGAGCCCACTCCATAGAGTTTGCATCAATAACTTCATCATTATCTACATATTTATCTTGTATTTCCTTACCATAGTTGGCATTTTTATCAAAATAATAGTGGAAACCAGTTGCTACCGATAACTTATCAGTAAACTTATAATCGACACCTACCGAAATCAATGCTGGCATATCGCTTCTAAAAGTTTCACCATCTTCGTATATATATACTGGATCTCCAGAACCATCAAATCCTTTTAAGAATCCTTTACCATCAGCAACATCATTTGTCATTTCCAATTTAGTTTGGAACTCATAACGTAATCCAATATTTAATTTTTCATTCGGACTAATATTTACACCAATTATTGGCGCAATTCCTGATCCTGTTTGTACAATATCAGCATCCTGATCTGCAATTAAAAGAGCTGTTGCTTCTAAAACCGCTTTATTGTACTCTAAATCAGTAATTGTACCACCAATCGCACCAGTAACAGGAGACAAACTTAGATAATCACTAGTTTCTTGTAATGTTGTCGAACCTGAAGCTCCAGAGTAACCATATGTTGTTAAACCACTAATTAATCCTGCTTTCTGCGCTGCTGTAATATAACCCGCAATCTCCGCATCATCAAGAGACATTCCACCAGCACCACCAGAGATTACAGGTTCAATATCAGTAGGGAAAGACAATAATCCATTTAAACCTATAACTGTTCCATCAATGGTTGGCACTACATTATCAGTAATAAACTCATCAGCTTTAACTACAGTACCACTATTTGTAACTGTAATATCTTTTAAATATCCTTCGTATGTATTTTTTGCATATACGTATCTGGCACCAAGATAAACAGAAAATACATCGTTTAGTTCATAACTAATACCTGCCTGGAAACCCCAAAATACTGAACTTCCATCTAAATATGCATTTAATCCATAATCTGTTACATCATATCCTAAGGCTGACAAACCTGCCATTCCAGGAACCAATTGGGCAACTGGCATCTCAAACGATGGTAATCCACCATCAAAAACTGCACTACCACCACCACCAACTGGGTTTATGCCTATAGAAAATGCAAATTTACCTGTTTTATATGCTGCATAAATGCCAGGAAACAATGGGGCTCTTACTTCACCATTATACTCCTGCTTACTTCCAAAAAGACTATAATCAGAAGTAACTAGCTTATTTTGTGAAATGTATTGGTTATTCAAAGAAAGATAGAATCCATCATTTAATTTAGTTAATCCTGCAGGATTAAAAAATACCGCATCAATATCTGTAGTTGCGTCGCGAGCAAACATTCTAATATATGCAGCACTCTGATTTTGATTTGTCATAATACCACCGGAATAAGAGAAAAAAGGCAAGGTTAGTAAACCTATCAATACTAATGTCAATCTTTTCATAATGAATTAATTTTGGTTATTGCACTAAAGATAAATTTTCTGCTAAAAAAAAGAAAATTTTTTCGACCAATTTTATAAGTATTTTGGGGCAAACAAACTGTATTTCAGTCAAATACCTAATATATAGCTATTTACAGATATAAATAATTTGTAATAAAAACACTGCTTTTTCGACTAACAACTCCAACAATTCTAAAAAAACCCTTCAAAATGAAAGCGTTCTCTACTCTTCAATATTTTGTAAATTATTTTTTTAGAAAACTGATTTAAGCAATGGTGTATCTTTAGCCCTTTTGCTTTCTCTGCATCCCAAAGCAAAATTTAAACCAAAGCGTAAATTAAACGATGTAGTTTTGTGCCCCCAGAATGCTGCGGAAGCATTATCTGAAATAACATATAACTGGAATGGCGCTCCACCTAAAACAAGCCCAAAACCAATATTATTATACGAACCATTCATTATAGAATAACTTAAACTTGCCGATAATCCATTTAATGGGCGAACATTTGCCGAAAGGGTAAAGGCTTGATTTAAATATCCATTTAATATATATGATCTGGATAAAAAACCCACATCAAATTTATTTGAAACCAGGTATGATGCTCCAACATATATTTTTGTTCCTAAATAAGTTTTATAACTTTTTGTTGCACTACTTGTAGTAAAACTATTTTCTAAAGAATCAACTACTTCCTGAAAAGGATCATCTGATTCAGAACCACTTAAATCGTCACCTAAATCAACTCCCTTAAATGAATATGAACCTACTAAATTGACAAGTGTAACATCTTTAACATCCCACTTAATAAATCCAAAATCTATTATACTTAATGACAATGCCAGTCTGTCTATTGGTTTGTAATAAACACCCACATCAATACCAAAACCTCTGTTATTATGTGCCATTGCCAAATTAATTATAGAATCTTGTTCAGAGTTTTCAAAATACGTTGGGGCATTAAAACCATCAAGATTTCCATTTTGGTCATATGACGGAACCATTGGTGATGAAGTATAGAATGTTGCATCAGCATTCAGATATATTGAGTCAGCACTTGAATACATGCTTAACTTATTTTTATCAAAATCGGAATATACATTTGCATGTCCATATAACAATTTAACTCTGGCACCAACCGATAAGTTATCTCCAAAGTTCCTTGAAACACCAAGCCCATATTCTCTATAGAACGATGCGTTTATTCCTAAGTAATTAAGGTCTACCGTTTGATTAATAAAAGGTTCATTCCCTTTAAGAGCAAATTCCATCAAGTCTTTGGGATAATTAACAGCCATATAAAATTTCTCAGAAATATTAAATGTAAAATACATTTCACCAGTTCTGAAACCAAACGATAATAAATCTGTACTAAAATCTTCGTAGTAAAAATTATTCTCATCTAATTTAGCCAAAAAGTCTGATTGATTAAAGACAGCATCAGGGTGTAAAAATGTAATTAATGAATCATTTGAAGGATGTTTCATTACAACATCTGTAAGTGATAGCCTGTTATTCCCAACCCCCACTTGTACCGAAGATACAACAGGCAATCCGAAAAAGAAATTACACTTTGGTTGTATCGCAGGATTCATAAAGGTTGACTGTGGAACCCTATTCATAAAATATAAAGTTTGACTATCCTGAGCCACTGAAACAACGTTAATAATAAAGATTGAAATAACTATTAAGTATATTCTAATTATATTTTTATTCATAAAGAAATTTTTTAATCAATATCGTATTCACCTTCCAATATAACCGCTGCCCTTAACTTATAACTAATTTTACCGTCTGCTTTAAATAAAACAGGATCGGTTGAAGTATTTAAACCTACTTTAATAATTCCGTATTTAACTCCTTCTAAATCTAGAATTTCATCTCCAGTATATTCTATCCTGGTAATTTCAGTTGTTGGACTAACAACATACAAACCAGGAGGATCAATGCTATAGTCCATTTCTGTTTGTCCAGCTGGAATTATAGGTTGATCTCCTTCAACAAATAAAGAATCAACTTCATTGTAAAGGCTATCAACAAAAATTAATTGAAAGTCTATATCGGTAGGCAAGCCATTTGTAACTTCTAATTCCAGTTTAATCGTTTTTACTAATTCCATTTCGTCAGGAATCTCAGTTAGATCTACATCTACAGTATCAATATATACAAAATTTGTTGCAGTAAAATGCATCGGTAAAACAAATCGAAGATCAACATCCATCCTACTATTGTCTGCCACAAAGTTATAAAGGGTATCTCCCGCAGCTGCTCCCGGGTTAGATATTGCTGACAAAGCATAAGCAATCTTGTCTGGCATAAAAGAAACCAGGTTAGCTACATTTGAATTTGTACCATTAATTGAAATGGTTGTATCCTGAGCAAAATCAACAGGATCTAACACATAGTGGCTTACCTTTGGATAAGCATAATTGAAAGGGTTAATTGAAGGATCAAAATTCATAAGTATAGAATCGTTTTCACCTTTTAAGCCTGTAAGCCTATTTATTGTAACTTCTGCCGGAACTCCATATGAGTTTAAAATATCAAAATTTATTTGCGGATTTGCAAATGTAATATCCCCTTCTAAAGGATTATCAAAGAAATCTAACTCAATTTCTCCAGTTTCTGATATAAGTTCATAATCACCTATAAATCCAAAAACGGCATCAAAATTAAGATTCTGAAGCCCTGCTGTTATTTTTATTGAATCAGAAGGTTGTATAAAATTACCTTCATCGTAAAGCTCAATATGGAAATTAACTGGTAAAGATTGATTATCAGAAAGGGTAACGGTATAATTATCTAGTGAAACTTCAATGTGATCTGTAAAAGTTCCGGAAGGATCACTAATTACAATTGGATCAGGAGTTAATGGAATCCCATTTAACTTAATTGTTGGAAATTCCATTTGGATAATTCCAGTACAATGAAAATCAAATCTAATATCAAAAACAATATCTCCAGTGTCCAAAGCTATACTATCAAGTTTTTCATTATTCTCAAACGAGAAAGGAAAAATGTCTGTAGTATCTAATACTGCTGAGCCCCATCCTGTTCCAACAATACCAAAATGATTGTCAATAAAAAATTCAACAAAATCCTGATTAGGAACCTCCATTAAATCTTCAGCAATAAATGAAAGCAAAGAATCTTCGTATAATAAATAAATTAAATTATTTTCATCAATATTGATAGCTCCGGTACTATCTAATTCACTAATTAAGTTTTCTAAATTTAAAGATCCATATACTAAAGGTGTTGTAAATCTAGCATTTATATTGATGTCCGGGTCCAATTTATCAAATTGATATTCATCTTGCATACATTGATAAAATGCTATTGCAATAAACATAATAGCAAGTATTTTCAAGGTATCGCTAAATCTCCATCTTTTCATAATAATAATATTTATATCTCACTAATTTACGGAATAATTATATAAAAAGTTGTATTTTGAACCAACAATTAGATTAAACTGATTTGTAGCGTTTTCTAGGAAACCAATTGTAAATTGCGTTGATCCTTTTAAAGGAAAACCATTATATAATGATCCATTACTATTAAACAAAAAGAGTTCCCCTGTTGTTCTTGAAACTATTCCAATTTTTCTCTCGTCATAAGAAAAATAAAAATAAATCGGAGAATCATCAATAGTTTCATCAAAATTATATATATAAATCTTCTCTTTATTTTGTTTATAAACTCCCAACTTGTTATTATCTAAGAAAATAAAGTCTTTATAACCATCCGCATTAATATCTTGGTAATCGAAAAAATGCTTACTACTAAAATTCCCAATTTGTTTTGATTCTACACTACCATCCAGATATATATACCTTACCAATCCAGATGTATCTGTTGTAACAAATCTTGATCTAACATTATTTCCTGTTTCAAGTTCGAATGAATTATTTACTGATTTAGAAAATTGTTCTCTAACATTAATTCTTTCATCGCCTTTTCTGTTTAAGATATAGACTCGGTATTTATCTGCAAAAACGATGTAATCGTTTGAATTTACCCGAAAATGCTGTACTGGTTTTGTTACCCAAGTGTCAGTCTGCTGGAAATTCCATCCATTAATTAAACTTCCGTCTATTCCGTATAAATATACATTTTTGTTTTTGCCTGGAATAAACAGCCTATAATTTAAATCTTTATCATAATCAAAAACAGACAAACCAGCAGTTGCAGGCGATCGAAGTTTTATCGGATATCGCTCAACATAGTTCCCATTTCGATCAATTAAATGAATCTTATTTTCTGTACTAAATAATAATTGCAACTTGCCATTTTTATAGTAATCAACTTGATAAACTTCGCTATTAAGTTTTTCATTTAATTGTAGTTTCCAAAGTATTCTTCCTACCTTATTTATTAGATATATTTTATTATTTACATCTTGTACAAAGATCTCATTTTCTTTTGTATAATGATTTGTAACCAAAACAGGTTTAAGATTTATTGTTGTATCTAAATGGCTTTCCCAAACTGTAACTGCATCATCCTTAATATCAGGCACATATTGCAGGTAAATATTGTTGTATATTAAATCATTATTTTTTCGAAATTGAATTGCCAAAGCCTGAAATTTTTTAAAAATCTCGATATTTTCATTTAATCCTTTTTTCAGTTTAGGATTTAAAAACTGAGAAATATATGCTGGAGAACTAGATAAATTTGTATAAAAATAAAAATTTGATTTGGATGATAGATAATTAGTAAATCGTTCAAATTTCATATCATTATCCAAGGTTTTTTTCAAAACATATGAATGGATAAACCTTGTTAAGGAATTTTTTGATCCACTGGAAACTATATAATTATCAATTAAGGTAACATAATGCTTATCATTCTGCGGAAAAACGCTTCCAAAGAAACTAGCAAATAAACTCTCAACAGGCAAGGCATATACTTTGTACTTTGTTTCTTTATCAATCCTAACATCCGTAGTATAATATGAAATAGGTCTATTATAAACTTTTGCTATTCTTGATATCATTTCTTCCAAATGATTTTCAGTAATACTTTTACTTTTTATTCGCATTACTGTATATGTATTCTCACTTAAATTATTATTTGGCTCATCGGTTACCACTACTCCTATTTCTTCTTCTAAATTTTTTATGTAAAAAGATTCTAAATCAATATTAAACTTATTCTTATACTGATCAATAAAAAGCTGGTATTGATTTATTTTACCCGATTTGGCCAGGCATTTTCTATATTCATCTAAATAGCTTTTCGTATCACTTATTCCAAATATGGTAAAAATGGATGTGTTGGAAGGTAAAATCTCTATTAACTTGTGATTAACAGGATCTTGTTCTCTAAAAATGTTTAAAAAATTATTATTTGTGTCTGAACTAATTGTAAAACCATTAAAAAGGATCGCATCTTCTTTTACATTTAAGTCTAACTCTGCCCATTCTCCAATATTTTGAAAGTCAGAAACAACTCTGGCAATTTTATCATTAAAAGAATCTGAAATTAACTCATTGAATTTCTTGAAATTAATATAGATGTTAGCTTCCACATTCTTTCCTGCGGTTTTTTGAATTACATTAAACTCAGGAATATCTTTAACCGATGTTTTATTATCTGCCTGCCTTATTGAATTTTCAATTAAGATGGAGGATGATCCAAAAATCAATATCCCATTGTGGAAAGCAAATTCAATTTCCCTATCTTTTGCATTTATTTTGTAAATAACTGATCCATTATAATTTCTATTTGTAATCTGATAAGCTTTGGCGATATTATTTTTTATTAGTTCCAGTAATATTTTTCTCTCTCTATGGTTATATAACCGAATAAAAAACAAAAACCCCACATTGGATTTTCCTAAGGAGTGCATTGAAATTATAATCTTATTTTCCTTAACGATATTATCTATCTCATGATTAGTCTTTTTCAGATTTAACAAAAAATCAAGATCATTATTAATTTTATTAATTCCTTCAATTGAAATTATCTCACTCCATATTCTGTTTTCTGTCTTTAGTTCATCAATTTTCTCAAAAAAGTCATTACTTTCTATAATAATGTTTGCATCCGTAGGTATTAAATTAAAAATATTAACTTCCGGCAGTTGTTGTTTCTTTATATATTTATACCCCAAATAAATAGAAACTGGCATTATAAAAGCTATTGCTATAATAAAAATCTTACGTAGCATTTAGACAGGTTTTTCATTTTTATCAAAAATATTAAATAAAACTTTATTAGTAAAATATCTATTGATAAGATATTTAAAATCACATAGAATTTATTATTTTGGCGCAAAGATTGTACTGTTTTTTATAAATTCTTAAATTTAAATCTGTTCATTTAAAAGTAGATTCATGAAATCCTTACTATTTATTCTTTATTTCTCATTTTTTTGCTCATTTATAGTTCCTGGTCAGAATCGTGAAAATCTTAATTCTATTGATCATGATAAAAGCAATTATGAAAAAAGTACTTTTAATAAAGAATTTGATGATGATAAAGACATTTTAAGCTCAGAAAGAGTACTTTATGACAAAATTCCTGAAAAACTACCCACCTGGATGTTTGAAAATCAGTTAAATAATAATTTGCACTATATAATTGGAATTTCCGATCCAAATCTAAATAAGGAGAAAGCTATTGAACAAGCGACACTTAGAGCTAAGGCATTATATGCATTATTACTTAATAGTAAGGTTAGCAATATAACGGATGATTACACTAATTTAATTGAAGAAAATAGACATTCCTTATACTCAACTAAATTTCAAGATTTTACTTTATCAAAGTCAAAATTTATTTATAATCATTCATGCTTTAATGTTAAAGATACCTTCTATACAAAATACAAAGAAGGAATTGTATTGTTAGAATATAAAGATGATAGTTTATATGACAAGAAAGATACACTAGAAGTTAAAGCAGAGCATCTTCAAATCTTTATTGAAAGAAATTTTAAGACAGAAAAAGTTGAATTTTATAATCTGCATATTACAGAAAATTTATTCTTAGATTCAACAGTTAACATATCACAATATAATTATAAAAAAGTAAATCGCAATTATGACATTGCTTCTATCTATAATAATGATATTATTGAATTTATAGAAGGAACATATAATTATCGGTGTGAAATTGAATTTATGAAAGATTCATTAGACAGTGAACTACACTATTTCCGGTTAAGCCATGGCATATGGAATTCGCACATAGCAGGTTTAATCAGTAACATTACTTTTTTATCAAAATATTTAGCTACTCAAGTAAAGAATTCAAATGATTTCTACACGTTAAGAAATCAAGGTTTAATAAGAACAGTTTCCAGAAATAATGTTACTTTTTATATAGATGATTATAACCTTCTTAATAATAACCTGTTTATTTTATTGAATGGTAAAATTATTCATAAAAAATAATACTATCTATTATTTTTATTAAGCCTTCAAACAAATAGAGTTTAATTAGCTTTTTATAATAAAAAAAAGGAGCTTAGTAAGCTCCTTCTCAGAATATATTTGTACAAATTAATATTCCCATAAATCGTGTTCCCACTCCATTAATTCACTTTTAATTTTCTCTGCTTCCATTAACTGAGGCAAACCTTGCATATATATGTTAATCTCTCTGTTATTATAAACATTGGTTTCCCTAACAATATAACTATTGAATCTTCTTTGGAAGAATATGTCATCGAAACTTATTCTTTGAGCGTCATTATGTCTATTAAAAACTTCCTGACCTGCTAATAATGGTCTAACTTCAGGGAAATAAACCCAAAACATTCTTGCTTTTTTTGGTTGGCCGGTTTCCATATCTAACCATTCTCTAATTGGACAGATAGCAAGCACTCTTACACGCATCATCGAATGCTGTTTATCAAAGTACCACTGTTCTTTTATTTCGTATTTTTTTACCTCATCAAATTTTATTTCACCTGGAATCACAGTAGGCTCAAGCAGTCCCGTTTCAGGATTTAAAATATTTTGAGTATCAGGCAGAGCATCAAATTTTCCATACACTTCATCTCTAGTTAGAATCTGCTTAAACTCATGGTCGCTATATGCGGTTAAACCTTCATTATTTATTCCATATATTAATAGGCTTATTAAGCTTTTTCTATCGTCCATATCAACTGTTGGGAAATAAAATGGGTGATTAATTTTTTCCCGGCAATCAATAATCTGCCAAATCTTTTTAGTCCATAAAATATCTGCTTCTCTTAATGGAGGATAAGGAACTGGTCTTTTCCCCGGTATATTCTCTTTCACGTATACACCATCATTTACACTTTGCGCTTGTACATTATAATCATTAACGATTAATCCTGTTAGTGTAAAAACTAAAAAAGCAATAAACACCTTTTTCATAACTATATATATTTTTAAAATTTTACAATACTTCAAAAACAATAGGAGCCAAAGTTCTTACACTTCCGTCAGGTCCTACTGCTTTAACATCTTCTATTGTTACTCTTGAATGTCTTCTTAAATTTTTTATTAAATCTTGTTGTTGTTTTGTAAACAGAGTTCCATTTGCTTTTTCTTCCAATAAATATCCTCCTTTATCGGTTGTAGAAACGCTGAATTCAATAATTTTAAATTCTAATTCAAAATCGAAGTTTTCCATATCAGCCATTACACCCCTTTGTGCTGCTAAGGTATTTTTCTCGATTTTTCCACCTTTTTTTCCTGCAACTTTAACAACAGGGTCTGGTAGTACTTTAACTCTAAATGGAGCTGTTCCCATATTTTTCCTTACTCCATCTATCTCTGCAGCAACAGTAATTAAACTATTTCCAGGTCGTTGAGGCTGTACATTATATTCTCCACCGCCTTTAGGAACTAATCGGCCATTCGTTATGCTAGGGAAAATTTTGTCTCCATCCACTCCTGAAATAGATATACTAACAGGATTATTTACTCCAATATAAAAAACATTCATTTTAGTTGCCGACACAACCAAATTAGGTGGTGCAACAGTGTATTCTTTTTTGAAAGTCTTTGTAATATAATTTCCGCTAGGGTCTTTAATTCGAATTAATCCTCCCCAATTTTGTTTACCCAAAGCTGATCCCATTCTGCTGAACTTTCCTCTCCCTTCAATAACGTCTAAAGAATCATACCCTCCAACCATTTTATACTCATATTCTCCTGTTTCTTCGTTTAAGGTTGAATCATACTGACCAATAAGAACTTCAGGTGCTGCAGTAGTATCAAAAGCTGCGATAAAAACATCTGCTTTATACTCGTTACCTTGTAAAACGTAACTAGTATTGGGTATCACTGTTGCTTCCAACTTATTAAAAGGAATAGATCCTGCAGATATCTGGCTAAATAAATACTGAACTATTTCCGCTTCTGAATTTCTAATATCTAATTGAATTTTAGTTAATAGCGGCATTACGGCAGCTAATGGCATATGGGCAAAGTTTTTTACTTCCCATGTTTTTTTCTCTCCATCTTCTGTTTTAGGTGGGTCATCGGTATTTAAGTTAATTTCTATTGAATGCAATACAGTAAGACTCTCTTCATCAACTAAGCTTTCTAAATATTTTCTGTACTCTATTATCTTTTCTTTTAGTTCATAAGCTTTTCCGTTATGCTCACCTATTAATACATTACTTGCCACATCCGGTTTATCTTTACCTGCAATATCCTCTCCATGAATAATTTCTTTATTTTCTCCAATTATTCCAGCCTCTGGATCTCCTTGGCCATTTTGTGTAATAATCTCAATCTTTAGATCCTGAATGTAGTTAACAAGCTCTTCTGTTCTTTCTCTAACCTCATCTGATTTATCCTTCCAGGGGCCGACTTTTGTTGGGTTTTGGGCAAATTGTTGCTCAAACTCTTTATATATAGCTTGATTTTTCTCAGCATAGATTTTTGTTGTTTTAACCAAACCTCGATCAACTGCATCGAAAGCATCCAGCACTTCAGCAGAAACATTTAGTGCTAACATTGCGGTTAACACAAGGTACATCATACCAATCATCTTCTGCCGGGGGGTTTCTTTTCCGTGACCCATAATCTAATTTTTTTTCAAAATTATTTATTAGTCATATTCATAGCAGATAACATATTGCCATAAACATTATTTAATGCTGCTAAATTTTGATTTAATTTAGCAATTTCTTCTCTATAAACATTTGTTTCATCAACTGAGCCTTTTAAATTACCCATTATATCATTCATTTCGCCGAATAATGATTTTGATGTTTCGATATGTTCATTTGTATTTTGCAACTGTAACTCATAAACAGAATTAAGTGCCGATAGGTTTTTATTTAAGGTTTCCAGCTTTTCATTATATGATTGATTTCCATTCGAAATCATTTCAATATTCGTCTGTATCTTTTCTTCAATTGCTTTATAATTATTTAAAAAACTATCGTTTGCTTGCGCGATTTGTTCGGCAAGATTTTTTCCTGAATCACCAACAATTTCAGATGACTGATCATAAGACCCAACTAAGTTTTCTATTGAGCTACTTAATTTTTGAGCAGATTCACCATAACTTTCAGTCATTGATGTTACAGATTCTGACGCAGCTTGTAAATTATCTACAAATTGATTTGTTGCATTTGCAGCATCAGCAACATTCATTAAATTTTGTGTAGTTTGATTTAAATTTTTAAGCCCCTTTCCAAGTTTTTCAAAAACTTCAGGTGTGATTTCAGCATTTTCTAACATCTCATCTAGCTTACCAAAACCTCCCCCGCCTGTTGATCTTCTGTCTTCTCTTTCCATAGGAATAAATTCATCTTCTCCACTAATTCCAGCTAATTCAGGATAAACAAGAGTCCAATCTACTTCTTCGTGCATTGGTTCAAACGCAGAAAAGAAAAATATAACTACCTCTGTTAACATCCCAATAACCAACATTGCTGTAGCACCTTTCCAGTGGTTAATTTTAAACAAAGCACCTAATATTACGAGGGCTGCACCCCATCCATATAACTTTGCCATAAAATTTTTCCAGCCTGAACTCTGAACTATTTCTTGTATATTAATCATGACACAAAACTTTTAAATTGTAATAAACAAAATATCTTAATTTGTTCCTAAATATGATCTAACACATCTAAATCCAACATAGGCTTTAGAAGAATCCTGAAATTCATAGGTTCTTGTTCCATTTTGAAGAAAATATCCTATATCTTTCCATGAACCACCTCTTACTACTTTTCTTTTCATTGATGGTGGATCATCAGGTAGAGCTTCGTATTTATAATCCGGATTCATATCGTGCATAAAACTATAGGCAGACTCGTCAAAAGCATTAGCAGTCCATTCAGAAACATTTCCAGCCATATCAAATAATCCATATTCGTTTGGAGAATAGCTTCCAACTGCTGTAGGTATCATACCTCCATCATCTACATAATTTCCTCTTAAAGGTTTAAAGTTAGCCAAGAAACAACCTGCTTTATTTCTGGTATACATACCTCCCCATGGATACATTGACAAATCGAGGTTACCTCTTGCTGCATATTCCCACTCAGCTTCTGAAGGCAATCTGTAATCCTGAACAAAACCTTCTCTTTGACGATGAAGGAAATCATTCATATACTTTGTTCTCCAAACTGTAAATGCTCTTGCTTGCTTCCAATTTACTCCAACTACAGGATAATTGTCATATGAAGGGTGCCAGAAATACATATTAGTATAAGGCTCATTAAATGAATACGTAAAATCTGATATCCAGCATAAGGTATCGGGATATACATTAATTACATCTCTTAAAACAAATGCAGATCTATCTTCAACATCCATTCTTTCGCCTTGTGCATTAACTGCAGATCCTGAATATTCTTTTGTGTCGAAATTATATCTGTTTGATTTACTAGCTGCCTGCTGCATATCAACACGATAATATTCGAACATTAACTTTCTGGTGTCTATTTCTTTACGACGATAAAACCTTTCATGTTCTGCATAATACATTTCGTTTAGTATTTCGGCCTGTTCTTCATCCATCATATCTATTTCAGTTTCCCAGTTAATAACTGGAGGATCGATTGGATTACCAAACTCATCTTCTGCAATTAGAAAATCTTCAATCTGCTCACCTAATTTTCTTCTCATCAACGAGTCACGAACATAAAAAACAAATTGTCTGTATTCATTATTTGTGATTTCTGTTGCATCCATCCAAAATGCATCAACAGAAACTGTTCTTTGGTAGGCTGTCATAGCCCAGGCAACATCCTGATCGCTGGGGCCCATATTAAAACTACCCATTGGAACAAAGACCATTCCGTAAGGTGTTGATTCAAACCAACCTTTCCTACCTTGAACTCCAGTTAGTTCTCCTTCGTTGAACTGACTGCAACTAAAAGAGATTGCCATTAAAATACTAACTACAAGTAACTTTTTCATAATATTTTAAATATTTATTTATGCAAAATAATAATAATTCTTCAATTTAGTATTATAAACTACTATAAAAATCTAATACTTTTATATCTTTCTGGTGTTTTGTCCTTTTTCACATCCAAACAAAATCCCATCATAATCTCATGACTGCCATTATTATATCCTATCATTTCGGACATAACAAAATCGTAAGAATAACTTACTTTAACCCAATTAAATAAATCCATTCCAAAAATACCAGAAATTGCTTTATCTGTTCTTAATGAAACGCCTCCCCACATCTTTTTATTGTATTCAATTAATCCTGTTACAGATAATTGGGTATTTACAGCATCTGACATAACAAAAATATTTGGTTTAAACACCAATAAAGGATTAGAAAATGGCATATCATAGCCTGCTGTTATATAGTAATGTCTTTTTAAAATTGTTGCAACAGTTTTTTCTTCACCTTCGTACTTAAATTCTGTTTTATACAATTGTGTTGATGATAAACCAAGATACAAATCAGATGTTTTATAATAAAGTCCAAATCCAAAATCTAAAAAAGACATAGCATTTCCTGTTTCCGGAGGAATTGCAGGATCGTCTGCTCCATTATCTCCAACGGGGGTTTGCCATGTAGCTTCTAAGTTTGAATTTGCTATACCCCATTTCACTCCTATACCCAGATTTCCATTATTGACATTAAATCTATATGCAACAGAAAGATTTACCTTAAAATTATTTTCATATCCTTCAATCATATTTTCAAGAGATAATCCTAATCCTAATCTTTTTACAGCTCCATCAATATTAAAAACTGTTGTTTGTGGAGCGCCATCAAAACCAACCCATTGTAACCTTTCTAAAGCATATGCACAAATCATATCCTCACTACCTGCATAAGCAGGATTTACCAACAATTTAGTATATGCATTCTGAGTAAATTGAGGTTCTTGCTGCGCTTTTAAAAACACAAAGAAAGACATAAATATTATAAAAAGAAATAAGTGTTTTTTCATATTCAATACCGTATACCTCAATTAAATTAAAGATTACCAAAGGTAAAATAAACAAAAATATTATTTCTATACAAATTTTAGTTGTAATAATAAATTTGTAATTTATAAAGATAATACTTTTATACTCGAATAAAATAATAAAGTTACTTAAGAGTTAAGTTTTTAATTAAAAAAACGCCCTTTTAGATTTTAATTAATCTTTTGGAATACTTTTACCCACCTTTCTGGTACTTCACCATTACAAGAATTGTTATAATCATTGTAATTACATGAAATGAGCAATTTTTTTTCTGATTTATTCTTAAAGGAAGGTACTTCCATCCACCATTTATCTGTTTTTTCACTTTTATAGAATACCAGTTCGTATTCTAAAGTATCCAGATTTACAATAAACTTTTTAAAGTTTTTGTTCTCATCAATTGGATGCTCAAAACTTCTATAAATAAATCCCGAAAGGAAATACCATACTATTTGAGATATTAAACTGGCCGTTTGACTATTTATATCATGTAATGGGTAATAATCATAAACTCCAAATGAGCTAACTTTGTCGCTAATACCACTATATCTTGCTAACTGACATATTTCATCGCCATAGAATCCATTTGGAGATGCATATAATTGTCCGAATGCTTCTGATTGTTTTACTGACGATATATTTAAACCTATTAATTGTGCATCTCTCAGCACAGGTTCTACATCTTTTAAATTTGTTTTAACATGCCCTAACCTGTAGGCATTGTGTAAATGATCTGTTAAATATTTAGTTATGTTAGTACTTGCATAATGCGACTGATAACCAATGTTTGTATAAGTAAATAGTGCATCATTTTCTTCCACTAAAATTCTCCAAAGTGGAGATTTATAATCATCTTCGACATTATTTGTAATATTTATTTTATTGTCAATAGACACAATGTTTATTTTTTCTCCGATTGTTTTATAAGCTAAATAATTTGCGTATAATATTATATCTGACGAGCCTATTAAAATTGGCAAAACATTTGAAGTTATTAATTCCACAATAACATCTCTAAGTCCAATAATTGTATCATTATAGGTTTTACCATTTTTTAAGTTACCCAGGTCAATTATTTTAATACTCCTGTCTAAATTGCTAAGGCTGTATAAATTACTCCTTACATTTTTTAGACCATTAAGTTGATCATTCTCTTGTTGACCATTAACAGCAACACCAATAATTGCAACATCAAAATCTCCAATGCTTTTTATTGATCCGATTTCCTGATTTAAGGTAACTTCTGCAATTAGTTGATTTTTATGAGATAAATAATCTCTTTTAATATTATCAACCTTAACTACATCAAAATAATGATTTAAGTCCATCTAATTATTTTTTCTTTTTGTTGTTTTTGATGCTTTTTTTGTTGTTGACTTTTTTGTTGTTTTTTTTGCTTCTGTTTTTTTTGTTGTCTTTGCCCCTTTTGGTGTAGGTTGATTTTCCATAATCTCAACCACTTTATTATATGTTAACAAAGCTGCTTTCTCTTTGTCTTTGTATTCTTTGGGTAGTTTATAGTTTAATTTTCCATGTTTGATATATGCTCCCCATCGACCTGCTTGTATAGATAAAGTATCATCTTCTGAAAAAACAGCTATCATTTTTTCGATATCTGCTTGCCTTTTTTGTTCAATAAGTTCAATAGCTCTTTTCAAATCTATAGAATATGGATCATCTTCTTTTTTAAGAGAAACAAACTTTGAATCGTGACGCACATAAGGACCAAACCGACCGATAGACACCACTACTTTTTTATTTTCGAATGTGCCAATATCTCTTGGCAATTTAAATAACTCTAAAGCTTCTTCCAAGGTAATTGTTTCTATATGCTGTCCTCTTTGTAAGGATGCAAATCTTGGTTTGTCTTCATCATCTTTTAAACCAATTTGGGCCATTGGTCCATAAGGGCCTATTTTCACTGTTACAGGTTTACCAGTTTCCGGATCTTCACCAAGAACTCTCTCACCAACCGTTCTGTTTGAAGTTTCAAGAGTATTTTCTACCGTTTTATGAAATGGTTTATAAAATTTATCGATCATTTTTGACCAAGAAAGATTTCCATTTGCGATTTTATCAAAATCTTCTTCAACTGAAGCAGTAAAATTATAATTTACAATCTCATCAAAATGTTGTACAAGAAAATCATTTACAACCATTCCAATATCATTGGGGAAAAGTTTACTTTTTTCCGCTCCTGTAATTTCAGTTTTACTTTCTATTTTTACCTCAGCGTTTTTTAAAACAATAGAATTGTACTTTCTTTCTTTCCCCGGACGATCTTCTTTTATAACATAACCTCTATTTTGTATTGTTGATATTGTAGGTGCATATGTTGAAGGACGTCCGATTCCCAACTCCTCTAGTTTTTTAACTAAGCTGGCTTCTGTATATCGAGGAGGATAATGAGTAAATCTTTCTAATGCCTGAATGGTTTTATAACTTAATTTTTCACCACTGGTAACTTTTGGCAATAATCCTTTTACTTCTTCTTCGTTTTCATCATCTGTTGATTCGATATAAACCTTCAGGAAACCATCAAACTTAAGCACTTCACCTACAGATATAAATTTGTAGTTACTATTGGAAAGATCGATATTTATAGTTGTTTTTTCAAGTTCTGCATCACTCATTTGTGAAGCAATTGTTCTTTTCCAAATTAAATCGTACAATCTTTTTTCGTTATCGGATCCTGTAATTGATTGTTTATCAAGAAATGTTGGGCGAATTGCTTCGTGAGCTTCTTGAGCACCTTTGGATTTTGTTTTGTATTTTCTAATCTTTAGATACTTCTCTCCAAACTCCTTTGCAATAACTTTTTTGGCGGTATTAATTGCCATATTCGACAAATTAACAGAGTCGGTACGCATGTAAGTAATCTTTCCTGACTCATATAGTCTTTGTGCAACAGCCATTGTTTGAGCAACTGAAAAATTTAATTTTCTACTTGCTTCTTGTTGCAGTGTTGATGTTGTAAATGGTGCTGCAGGAGATTTTTTACCGGGTTTTTTTGAAATATCGCTTACAGAATAAATTGCGTTAGAACAATCATTTAATAATTCTATTGTTTCTTTTTTTGATTTAAGCTTTTCGGAAAGATCCGCTTTTAATTCTTCGTTTTTATTTGTTTTAAATATTCCTGAAATCTTATAATATGCTTCACTTTGGAAGTTCATTATTTCTCTTTCCCTTTCAACCAGAAGTTTAACAGCTACTGACTGCACCCTTCCTGCTGATAAAGATGGTTTTACTTTTTTCCATAAAACAGGAGATAATTCAAAACCAACCAATCTATCTAAGACTCTTCTGGCTTGTTGAGCATTTACCAGGTTATCATCAATCGATCTTGGATTTTGTATTGCATTCTGAATAGCTTCTTTAGTAATTTCGTGAAATACAATCCTTTTCGTTTTTTTAGGATCTAACTCTAATTCTTTCAATAAATGCCAAGCAATTGCTTCTCCTTCGCGGTCTTCATCAGAAGCTAACCATACAATCTTTGCCTCTTTTGCTAATTTTTTTAATTCTTTAACAACAGATTTTTTATCATCAGGAACAATATATTTAGGTGTATAATTATCTTCTATTTCGATACCTAAGTTCTTTTTTGCTAAATCCCTTATATGTCCGAAGCTAGAAGTAACCTGGAAATCTTTCCCTAAAAACTTTTCTATTGTTTTGGCTTTTGCCGGTGACTCAACGATAACTAAATTTTCAATCATGAATAATTTGATTTTGAAGAATTTCTAAAACATCACAAAATTAATACAAATACATCTGTAAGTTCAAAATTTCTAATTAAATATTATTTAATTAATTTTACAATCTAGAGAAAACACGCAATATGAACAAAATAAAATTTACAACAAAATCTTACGTAAGATTGTTTTGGGTATTATTTACAATACCTGTTTTTACAATCATATTACTTTTCGCCTTAATCTCTTTTGAGAAGCTAGGAGAAATGCCAACATTTGAGGAATTAGAAAACCCGGAAAATGATCTGGCTTCAGAAATATATTCTGATGATGGTGTTCTTTTAGGTAATTTTTATTATCGGAACAGATCTTATGTAAATTATGAGGATTTATCGCCAAACTTAGTAAATGCCTTAATTGCGACTGAAGACATTAGGTTTCGCAAGCATTCAGGAGTTGATGCGAGAGGACTTGGAAGAGTTTTTGTATATTCTATATTAATGAATAACAGCTCATCGGGAGGTGGAAGTACAATAACCCAACAATTGGCAAAGAATCTTTTCCCCAGAGATACTACAAGTTATAAAACATCAATTGGAAGGAATATAAATTTAGGACTATCAAAATTTAAAGAATGGGTAACTGCGGTAAAATTAGAGAAAAATTATACAAAGAATGAAATACTTGTAATGTATTTAAACACCGTTCCTTTTGGTGGCAATTCTTTTGGAATTAAATCTGCAGCTAAAACATTCTTTAATAAAACAACTGATTCTCTTAAAGTTGAAGAATCTGCGGTTTTAATAGGTTTACTAAAAGCTCCCACTCGTTACAGTCCGGTTAGAAATCCCGAACGGTCTAAACTAAGAAGAAATGTGGTTATGTCCCAGATGAATAAATACGGATATTTAACCAACGAAGAATTTGATTCATTAAGCATTATGCCCATTGAATTAAACTATAAGGTACAAGATCATAATGTTGGCTTAGCAACCTATTTTAGAGAACATATCCGCTTAACTCTAAATGCATCTAAACCAAATAGAAAAAACTATTGGTCATTTGATGATTATAAAAATGATTCGATCGAGTGGTTTACTAATCCACTTTATGGATGGTGCAAAAAGAATACAAAGCCTGATGGTTCTCCGTACAATATATATCGCGACGGATTAAAAATTTACACCACATTAAACTCTAAAATGCAACAATATGGTGAAGAAGCGCTTGTTGAGCATTTGTCAAAAGAATTGCAAGATGATTTTAATAAAGAGCAGGAGAATAATCCTAACAAGCCTTATTATGAAGAGCTCACTAATGAAGAATTGAAAGATATCATTGACCTGGCAATAAGAAGAACTGAGAGATACAGAGTCTTAAGAAATGCTGGCAAAAACACAGATGAGATCATGGCTAGTTTCAACACTCCAAAAGAAATGACCGTTTTTACCTGGACTGGAGATATAGATACAACAATGACCCCATTAGACTCGCTTTTATACTATAAAAACTTCTTAAGGGCTGGATTTGTTTCAATTGATCCGCATAATGGTTATGTAAGAGCATATGTCGGTGGTCCAAACTTCAGACATTTTAAGTATGATCAAGCAAGTGTTGCAAAACGACAGGTTGGTTCAACAATTAAACCATTCCTTTATACATTAGCAATGCAAGAAGGATATTCTCCTTGTCATAAAGTACCTAATGTGGCAAATACATTTATTATAAACGATACAACCTGGACTCCAAAAAACTCAGGACCTACAAGTATGGACGGCAAAATGGTAACATTAGAATGGGGTTTAGCAAATTCGGTTAATTATATCTCGGCATGGTTAATTAAGCAATTTAATCCGATCTCAGTAATTGATGTAATGAAAAAGATGGGAGTAAGAAGTAAAATTGATGCTGTCCCTTCCATTTTTTTGGGAACTTCTGATATTTCATTATTGGAGATGGTAAGTGCCTATTCTACTTTTTCAAACAAAGGAGTGCATGCTAACCCATTAATTGTAACCAGAATAGAAGATAAAAACGGAAATGTTTTGGCGAATTTTACTTCTACAAAAAATGAAGCTATTAGTGAGCAAACTGCTTATTTAATGACACAATTATTACAAAGTGTTGTAAAAGGAGGGTCTGGTGGCAGAGTTAGATGGAAATACCAACTGTTTAATGAAATTGGTGGTAAAACCGGAACTACACAAAATAACTCAGACGGATGGTTCATGGGTGTAACTCCAAATCTTGTTTCAGGAGTATGGGTTGGAGGAGAAGATCGAAGTATTCATTTTGAAGGCACTTATTTAGGTGGTGGACATAATATGGCCCTACCTATATTTGCTTTGTATATGCAAAAAGTGTATAATGATTCTACCTTAAATGTGACTCAGGAAGATAAATTTGAAAAACCGTTAAACTTCAATATTGAATTAGATTGTGATAAATTAGAAGGAGACAATCAGGATCAGGTAGAATTTGGAGATGAGTTTTTCTAATCAAGATTTAACCTTGGAATTGCATTTATTAAAGATTTTGTATAGTCTGAAGCTGGTGAATTATAAATTTCATCAGCTTTTTTTAATTCAACCAGATTACCATCTTTCATTACTAATATCCTATCCGACATATATTTAACAACTGAAAGGTCATGTGAAATAAAAATATAGGTCAAGCCAAATTCGTTTTTTAAATCATTCAATAAGTTTAGAATTTCTGCTTGCACTGATACATCAAGAGCAGATACCGATTCATCGCAAATTATAAATTCCGGCTCAAGAATAAGCGCACGTGCAATGACAATTCTTTGCCGCTGTCCGCCAGAAAATTCATGTGGATATTTATAAAAACTTTCTTTCTCTAATTTTACTTTCATTAAAATCTCAAAAACCCTATCCCTTCTTTGTTTTTTATTATATAAATTATGAACATCGAGCACTTCCATCAAAGCGTCGCCTATAGTTAGTTTTGGGTTTAATGAAGAATACGGGTCCTGAAAAATTATTTGTACTTTTTTTCTAAAGTTTTTTATCTCCTTTGCTGATAAATTGGTAACTGGTTTCCCTTTAAAACTGATATTGCCCGATGTTTCTTTAATTAACTGTACTATTGTTCTGCCAAGAGTAGTTTTCCCACATCCCGACTCCCCAACTAAGCCAAGTGTTTCACCTTTATATACATCGAAACTTATTTTGTTTACTGCTTTAAATTGTTCTTTATATCTACCAAAGAAATTCTTTTGAGAAAAATAAATCTTATCGAGATTCTGAACACTTAAAATTACATCTTCAGACTTATTTATTATTTTTTTAGTTCTCTTACTTTCATACTTTCTGTGCTCTAAAAAATCGTTTAACACCGGCAGTCTTTCCTTTTTAGTATCAAGAGTTGGCCTGCATTTTAAAAGTCCAATGGTATATGGATTTTGTGGATTTTTAATGATTATATTTTTATTGCCATATTCAACAATCTTTCCTTTATACATTACCAAGATATCATCTGATATATTAGATATAACTCCTAAATCATGTGAAATAAATATTATGCTTGTACCATATTTCTGTTGAATCTGTTTTAACAGGGCCAAGATTGATTTTTGAACTGTTACATCCAATGCCGTTGTGGGCTCGTCTGCAATTAAAACTGCAGGATTTAAAGCTATGGCCATTGCAATCATTACTCGCTGTTTTTGACCACCCGATATCTCATGAGGATATTTAAAATACAATTTTTCCGGAATAGGTAACTTTACTTCTTGAAACAACTCTAAGGTTCTTTCTTTAGCTTTCCTTTCGCTTAAATTTAAGTGATATTTTATTATTTCTGATACCTGGCACCCACATGTTAAAGATGGATTTAGCGATGTCATTGGCTCCTGAAAAATCATTGAGATACTTGAACCACGAACACTTAACATTTGCTTTTCGGAAAAGTCTAAAAGATTGACAAACCCTTTATCAACATAAAAATTTACTTCTCCATTTTTTATTACTGCATTTTTAGGCAACAATTTTAAGATCGACAAGGCAGTAATAGACTTGCCGGAGCCTGATTCCCCCACAATTCCCAGCGTTTTTCCTTTTTCCAATGAAAAAGCAACATTTTTTAGTACATCAATTTGCTGTTGATTGCTTTTAAATGATAATGATAGATTATTTACTTCAAGAATTTTCACGAATTAACTTTTCTTAAATAATGATCTAAATAATTCTTCTACTCTTGATACTTTTATAATCTTAATTTTATACTTCGATTCATCAAGACCTTTTGTGTTAAATTTCGAAATATAAATTTTTGAAAAACCTAATTTATCTGCTTCGCCAATTCTTTGTTCAATTCTGTTAACAGGCCTTATTTCTCCTGTTAAACCAACTTCGCCAGAGAAACATATATTTTTTTCAATTGGTAAATCAAGATTTGATGACAAGACAGAAGCAATAACTGCCAGGTCTGTTGCAGGGTCATCTACTTTTATTCCCCCTGCAATGTTTAGAAAAACATCCTTTTGGCCTAATCTAAAACCGGCTCTTTTTTCAAGAACCGCCAAAAGCATTCCTAATCTTCTATTATCAAACCCCGTTGATGAACGTTGTGGCGTTCCGTAAGCTGCTGTACTAACAAGGGCTTGTATTTCAATTAAAAGCGGACGGGCTCCATTAATTGTCGATGCTATAGAAGTTCCACTTAAATTTTCGTCTGTTTGAGTAATTAAAATCTCAGAAGGGTTGGAAACTTCTCTCAAGCCTTTGTTGTTCATCTCAAAAATTCCTAATTCAGAAGTCGATCCAAAACGATTTTTTGTTGTTCGTAATATTCTGTACATATTATTGTGATCTCCTTCGAATTGAAGTACTGTATCAACAACGTGCTCAAGCACTTTAGGTCCAGCTAGATTTCCTTCTTTATTTATGTGACCAATTAAGAATACCGGCGTACCTGTTTCTTTTGCATACTTTAATAATGCAGCTGCCGTTTCGCGAATTTGCGAAACCGTTCCTGCCGATGATTCTAGCTTATCAGAATATAAAGTTTGAATAGAGTCTATAATAAGAATATCCGGAATTATATTAATAGCATGATTTAATATATTCTCTAATAATGTTTCACTTAAAATAAAACAATCATCATTTTTTAAATCTAATCGTTCTGCACGCATTTTTATCTGTTGCGGGCTTTCTTCCCCTGATATATATAATGTTTTGAAATGATCTAGTTTTAAAGCAACCTGTAATGCCAATGTTGATTTACCAATTCCTGGTTCTCCACCAATTAACACCATTGAACCAGGCACCAATCCTCCTCCTAAAATCCTGTCTAATTCTATTATCCTGGTTGAAATTCTACCTTCTTTTTTGGATTTTATTTCACTTATCTTTTGAGGGCTTTGTTTTTCTGTATCGTATGAAACTTTGCTTTGTTTTACATCTTTTGAAACAATCTGTTCAATATATGTATTCCACTCACCACAAGATGCACAGCGACCAATCCATTTAGCAGATTCTGCTCCACAATTTTGGCAAAAATATACTGTTTTTGACTTTGCCATATCTTATTTTTTTAGCTTTTTGATAATTGAAGTTGTGGAGTAGCCTTCAATAAAATCAATAGTAACTACTTCTCCACCTTTAGCTTTTACAATATCGTATCCCACAATATCTTCAACACTGTAATCACTCCCTTTAATTAAAACATCAGGTTGAACTCTTTTTATTAATTCATATGGAGTATCTTCATCAAATAAAATAACGGCATTTACAAATTGGAATGATGCAAGTGTTATTGCTCTTGCCATTTCGTCCTGAAGAGGCCGTGTTTCGCCTTTTATTCTGCGCACGGAATTGTCTGTATTTAATCCTATTACCAGAATGTTACCATAATTAGCTGCTTGTGCTAAATACTCAACATGACCACGGTGTATGATATCAAAGCAACCGTTGGTAAAAACTATTCGTTGATTTTTCAATCTCCAGTATGTCAAATAAGGCTCAACATCTTGGATATCGATTATTTTTGATTTTACATGATCTAATTTACTCATAACAATATTTTAAAATACTGTGAGTAAAGTTAAATATTTTTTCGTTTGTGTCGGGAATTAAAAAATATTGCAAAAACAGAAATGATCCCAAGAATTAATACCAGAAGTACTTGAGATTCGTGTTGAATAGTTGCAAAAACAAGCCCTTCGGTTTTAGTAATTCCATAAAGAGTAAGTCCTGAAGAAATAATCCAATGAAAAGCACCAATACCCCCTTGAACGGGAGCCGACATTCCTAAACCACCTATTACCAATAAAAATAATCCATCAATTGGTTTAAGTCCACTTGTTGCCGGAATAGAAAAAACCACTACGTAAGTCATTAAAAAATACATTAACCAAATTACGAAGGTATGAAATAAAAATGCTCTGCGGTTTCTCATTTTAGTAACCGTTTTAACTCCTGATATAACCCCTCTTAGTATTTTTCTAATTTTAATAATGATTCTTACTCGCTTAAATCTTTTTCTGAAATAATAAAAAAGACCTATGGCTGATCCTAAAATTATTATTATTAATAACCAATAATATATTGAGAAGTCAACTGTTTGAACTATTTTTTTTGATACAGGTATAAATACATTTTCTTTTAAAAACATTCCAAAAGACTCGAGCTTGGCAAAAAATAAAACCAATAGTAAAAACAACAGAACAATTACATCAACAGCCCTTTCTATAAGTACAGTACCTATTAGTGAATCCATTGGGATTTTATCGGTTCTTGTTAAAGATGCACACCTGCTAATTTCCCCTAATCTTGGTAATGCCATATTTGCAAAATACCCAAACATCAATGCATAGAATACATTTTTAACCGAAGGTTTATAGTTTAAAGGTTCAATAAGTAGTCTCCATCTAATGGCTCTACTTAGGTATCCTATAAAAGCAAAAACCAATGAAAATAAAACCCAATAATAATTTGCGTTTTTTAAATCATGAACTAAACTATTAAAATCAATACCCCTAAACGCTAAGTATAGCAATAGAACTCCTAATGCTAAAAATATAAGTAAATTTACTATCCTTATAATCTTGCGTTTCAAGTATTAAATTAATTTATTAGTTGAGGTATCCGGGAATAATAGTGTTGGCTTAAAACTTTTAGCTTCTTCAAAATCCATTGATGCATAGGAGATTATAATAATTACATCTCCAACAGTAGCTTTTCTTGCAGCAGGACCATTTAAACAAATTTCTCCTGACCCTCTTTCTCCTTTTATAACATAGGTTTCCAGCCTTTCACCATTATTAATATTAACTACTTGCACTTTTTCATTTTCAATAATGTTTGATGCTTCCATTAAATCTTCATCAATGGTGATACTTCCAACATATTGAAGATTTGCTTCGGTAACTGTTACCTTATGAATTTTTGATTTTACAACTTCAATGTTCATATAACAATGAGATTTTGCACAAATTTACAAATTATATCTAATATTATCTATTAAACGAATGCTACCAACATTTACTGCAATGCATCCGTACTTTTCTCCTTTATCATTCCAACTTTGAACAGATTGCAGAGTCTCAGAATCAACAATTTCATAATATTCGACATCCATAAAAGGATTATCATTAATAGTACGTTTTACAAAGTCTTTTGTTTCCGAAACGCTTAAACTTTTGGCATTATTTACAGACTCGAATAAAGTCTTTGAAATTAAAGAAACATTTTTTCTTTGTTCTTTTGATAATAACATATTTCTAGAACTCATAGCTAAGCCATCTTCTTCACGAATAATTGGACAGGCTATAATATCAATTTCAAATCCTAATTGCTTTGTAAGATATTTAATAATTGCAACTTGTTGAAAATCTTTTTCTCCGAAATAAGCTTTGTGTGGATTTACAATCTCAAATAACTTACTAACTATTAATCCTACTCCTCTAAAGTGCCCCGGTCTGTATTTCCCCTCCATAACTTTATCAAGCAAGCCAAAGTCAAAATCTCTCGTGTCTTCTTGAGGATACATTTCTCTTTCATCAGGAGTAAATAGAAAATCACATTTCACATTTTTTAACTTTTCAATATCATCAGATAATATTCGCGGATATCTAGAATAATCATTTTTATTATTAAACTGAGTTGGATTAACAAAAATGCTTACTACCGTAATATCATTATCTAAATTTGATTGCTTAATTAATGAAATATGTCCTTCGTGTAATGCCCCCATAGTAGGCACAAAACCAATTTTGTTCCCACTATTTCGTAAATTTTTCAACTCATTTTCAAGTTGAATTCTTTTATCTATAATCTTCATTTCAAATAGAAAGTTAATAGCAAAACGTGAAGACAAAGTAAAAAATAATATTTCACATAATAGCAAACAATTTCATGATATCATATAAGCGAACCTTAATTTGTTGATGATTAACATAATTTTTACTAATTTTGCGGTGGTTTAAATTAATTTAGATTTCCAGATGGAGAATACAAAGGTTTTATACATTTCGCAAGAAATTACACCATACCTGCCTGAAAGTAAGATGTCTTTGATTGGAAGATATTTGCCACAAGGTATACAAGAGAGGGGAAAAGAAATTAGAACATTCATGCCAAAATTTGGATGTATTAATGAAAGACGAAATCAACTTCACGAAGTGATTCGTTTATCTGGTATGAATTTAATAATTGACGATACTGATCATCCATTAATTATCAAAGTTGCATCCATCCAGGCAGCTAGAATGCAAGTGTATTTTATTGATAATGAAGACTATTTTCAAAGAAAGCAAACATTAAAAGATGATAATGATGTTTATTTTGAAGATAATGATGAAAGAGCAATTTTCTTTGCAAGAGGGGTGCTAGAAACTGTTAAAAAATTAAGATGGGCTCCAGACATTATTCATTGCCACGGATGGTTTACTGGATTGGTTCCTTTATACATAAAAAAAGCATATAATGAAGATCCATTATTTGCAAATTCGAAAGTTATTTATTCTTTATACGATGATGGTTTTGATAAACCATTAAATAAAGATTTTAAAAATAAAATCTTATTTGAAAACATTTCAAATGAAGATGTTAAAATATTAGATAATCCTACCTTCAATAATTTGAGTAAGCTTGCAATTGAAACATCAGATGCAACTATTATTGGAAGTGAAACAATAAACGAAGAACTTAATAGTTTTATTAAGAACTCTGGTAAACCTTATTTAGATTACCACAACGAAGAGTCTTATATTGATGCTTACTCAGAATTTTATGATAAAATACTTTAATAAAAACATGAATAAAATAAATGCTTTAATAAAACCTAATGCAATTAGGTTGTTACTTGGTGTAATGCCATTTATATTGTTGATTTTAACAATTTCTTGTGAAGAAGAACCTAATTCATTAGGAGCAGAACTATTGCCAGATGATGATAGAATAGTGTATTTTTACGATACCAGCATAACATTTGAAGGGGATATTTTCGATAAAGAACCGGTGCTTACTTCTGGATTAACACAATATCCAATAGGAATAATTGAAGATGAATTTTTAGGTGTATTTACAGCTAAATTTGCCAGTGAGTTTTACCCTGAGATATTTAGTGACAGTGTTGATATGAGCGAAATTAGTGTTGATTCTGTTGTTTTGTATATAGATATTGATACATTGTTTGGCCCAAGTGAGAATAATATGCAATTTAAGGCATATGAAATTAGTAGCGAAATAAATGATTCTGCAGACTATGAATATTATTCAGATGAAAATATTGACAATTTTTTCAGAGAAGTTGACCTTCTTAGCAGTGGATCCAGAATACAGGCCGACACCTTATTAGCCATACCACTAATAAATGAATTTGCTTATAAATTTACCACTCAGGAAGACTCAATAAATCTTTCTCCAACCTATTTTAATAAAATTTTTAAAGGTATTGCAATCCTTCCCGACTCATATAGTTCAGAAGGGCAAATAATAATTGCAAACACCAACACCGGAAATAGTAAAATAGTAATATATTATCATAATGTATTATATAATGATCAGTTGACCTTAAACTATAGATTTACCTTTGGATCAAAATTTGGTAACTTTATAAATCATATTAATGCTGAAGATGTTGCTAATAACTGTAACGATTCCTTATTGTTTTACCAGGCAATAAGTGGTGTTTCTTCCAAAATACAATTTAATGATTATTCTAATGTTTTTAACCCTGATTCATTGTACACAATTTTAAGTGCTAATCTATATATGCCAATACATAAAGATGATTTATACGATGTTTTTCCACGTCCGGATAATCTGTTTTTATATTATAGCGATGAAGATAGTAGTTTAAACTCTATAGCTGATTACAATTCAAATTATTATTACCGTTACGGTAAATACGATGAAAATCAAGAATCGTATACATTTAATATTACAAAACATTTTCAAGATATCTTGAATGAAGAAGTTACCGACTCCTGCCTTAATATCAGCATGCGGGCAGTTTCACCATACCCTTACAGAGTAATGCTTAGAAAAGGTGATAATATTAAACTTAAAGTAACATATACAAAACATTAAATTATGTGCGGGATTGTAGGTTATATAGGGGATCGACAAGCTTATCCAATACTTATTAACGGACTAAAAAGACTAGAATACCGGGGTTATGATTCAGCAGGTATATCTATACTGAATAAGGGTATTAATGTTTATAAAAAGAAAGGCAAAGTTTCTGATTTAGAAAATTTTGTCCAAAAAAAAGATATTTCAGGCACAATTGGAATTGGGCACACACGCTGGGCAACACATGGAGAACCAAACGATAATAATGCTCACCCTCATGTTTCAATGAACGAAAAATTCGTGCTAATTCATAATGGAATAATTGAAAACTATAGCAGATTAAAAGAAAAACTGATTGATCGCGGTTATGATTTTAAAACCGAAACAGATACTGAAGTCCTTGTTAATTTAATTGAATATATATATTTAAAAGGAAATGTAAGTGCAGAAATAGCTGTTCGACTTGCATTATCTAAAGTTGTAGGGGCATATGGCTTAGCAATTATATGTAGAGATGAGCCCGATAAACTAATTGCAGCACGAAAAGGAAGTCCACTTGTAATAGGTGTGGGAGAAGGAGAATATTTTATAGCATCAGATGCCACACCAATTATTGAATACACAAAAAGCGTTATATATCTTAACGATGATGACGTTGCTATTTTAGGAAAAGATGGACTTACTTTAAAAACAATTAAAAATGATCAGCTTATACCAAAAATACAACAAGTAGATTTAGATATAGGAGAAATTGAGAAAGGTGGCTTTGATCACTTTATGCTAAAAGAAATTTTTGAACAACCACGGTCTATTCTTGATACTTTCAGGGGTAGAGTTTCGTTGGATAAAAACGAAATTCATTTAGGTGGTTTACATCATGTTTTACCTAAGCTTATTAATGCAAAAAGGATTTTAATTATTGGGTGTGGCACTTCATGGCATGCAGGATTAGTTGGAGAATATTTAATTGAAGATCTGGCAAGAATACCTGTTGAAGTTGAATACGCATCAGAATTTAGATACAGAAACCCTATTATCAATGAAGATGATGTTGTTATTGCTATTAGTCAAAGTGGAGAAACAGCAGATACTTTAGCTGCAATAAAACTTGCTAAACAATCAGGAGCCACAGTATTAGGAATTTGCAACGTAGTTGGATCCAGTATTCCTAGAGAAACTGATGGTGGGGTATATACACATGCTGGTCCTGAAATCGGTGTTGCATCAACAAAAGCATTTACTGCCCAAGTTACAGTATTAGCTATGATAGCTATGTTGCTAGGGTATGAAAAAAAGCAAATATCTGAAGAATCATATAAAAAACTTATTGCTGAATTACATGATATACCAGCAAAAATTGAAAAGATTTTAACTTACAATAATGATTTTTTAAAAGTAAGCGAACTTTATAAAAATGCTACTAATTTCTTATATCTTGGTAGGGGTTATTTATTCCCTGTAGCACTAGAAGGGGCATTAAAATTAAAAGAAATATCATATATCCATGCTGAAGGTTATCCTGCAGCCGAAATGAAACATGGCCCTATTGCATTAATTGACGAAAAAATGCCTGTAGTTGTTATTGCCACTAAAGATAAATCTTACGAAAAAATTGTAAGTAACATCCAAGAAGTTAAAGCTAGGAAAGGTGTTGTAATTGCAATTGTTAACGAAGGAGATACTGTTATTAGAAATATGGCTGATCATGTATTAGAAATTCCTGAAACACGCGAGGAACTTTCTGCTTTAACTACAGTAATCCCATTACAACTTCTATCTTATCATATTGCTGTTTTAAGAGACTGTAATGTTGATCAACCAAGAAACCTAGCTAAATCAGTTACCGTGGAGTAGTTTTCACCATAAGGTTAAAATATAAATTTTGAGTTTAGATAATATTTCTAAACTCTTTTTTATCATAAAAAATAAGCTTTTAAAAAAAGCTTGTCCCTTTTATTCTAATCCATACTTATCAATTAAGTATATTAGTGAAGCCATTGCAGCAGCACCTTGTTGCATTTCTTCTCTTTTAATATGGTCAAAAGTATCGTTTCCTGAATGATGCCAATCAAAGTAATGTGTTGGAACAGTTAATAACCCCGACAATGGTGTTCCAATATCTTTTAAAGGTCCAATATCGACACCACCACCACCTTGTTTAAATACTTCAATATCATACGGTGTGAATAAATAATCCCACGATTTAATTTTTTCGAATATTACAGGATGAACATCAAACGTAAACCCTACGGGTTTAGTAACACCCCTGTCACTTTCAATGGCAAAAATATGTTTTTCATTATTTATTCTAGCTTCTCTGGCATAATCTCTGCCCCCTCCCTGCGATATTTCTTCATCCATATACATTACAGCTCTTATCGATCTTTTTGGCACATATCCAATTTCTTTAAAAATTCTTAAGACTTCAATTGCTTGCATACAGCCACCGCCATCATCGTGAGCACCGCCACTATTATCCCAGGAGTCTAAATGTCCTCCAACAACTATATATTCATTTGGAAATTCCGAACCGGTTATTTCACCAATAGCGTTGTATGATGTTGTATCGGGTTTGTTTTTGCAATTTGTTTTAAAGTAAAATTCCAAATTTGGATTTTCTTTTAATTTTTCACTTAACAGATTTGCATGTTTGGTTGCAATACACACAGCAGGGACCGTTTTGTTATCATCTGCCTTTTTTGTTGTTCCTGTATGTGGGAAGGTATCAACGGAAGTAGTTAATGACCTAATAATGGTTCCTAAAGCTCCATACTGAGCAGCTAAAATGGGCCCCATAAATCTTTGACCTGCAGCTTCGCCATAGGCCTGAAATGTATTTTCAAGATGTGGATTCATTTTCTTATTAAAAAATACAATTTTACCTTTAATTTCATCAGGAGTAACCCTGGCTAAATCATCTAATCCATTAATTTCAATAACTTTTGCTCTTAGCCCTTCTTTTAAAGTGCCAATACCTCTTCCTAACGAACAAACATTAACACTAATTTCTTCACCATTTACAATTATCTTCCCTTCCTCAATGTTTCCACGCTCCCAATTCATTACGGTTATTTCTTGCAAATATGATTTATCTATCTCCATATTATCCATAATATCTTTTGTCCATTTAGCAGCTTCCGATGCTTGAGGATAACATGCAAGTCTTTTTTGAAAATTTTTAGTTAAAAATTTAAGATTTTCATATGAAACATCACTTTGTAGCGCAGATTTATATATTCTTTCTATGACCTGTTCATCTGTTAACTTATTAATTTTTTCTTGCTTACATGATAATGCTAATATTAGTGCAAGACCAATTAAAATGAAGTTTTTCATAATAGATTTTTATAATTAGACTTTACAAATTATGAAAAGATTAATATAAAAAAAAGAGCCCTGGGTAATGGCTCTATATGGGTTTAAATTAATAAATTAGAGTGTTAGGTTATTTAAGAGTGTTAGCCCGTGGGGCCAAATAATAATTTCTTTTCAGTTAATAAGCATTTTTAAATTATTTGCACCGAAAAATAGTATAAGTAATTGAATTATTTTTTCGCTATCGACAAACAACAATTATCTACCCATAAAAAGCAAATAGTGCGGGTAAATTAAAAAAGGAGTGCAATAATTGCACTCCTTATATTATAGAGATTCTAATCTTATTATTCTTTAATAAATTGTCTTGTAATAGGTGCTTTTTCATCATCAACAGTGATGATATAATATCCTCCTGGTAAATCAGAGATATTAACACTTCTTTCTGTTCCTTCAATTGCAAAAACCTTAACAAGTGTTCCAGTTACGCTATAGATACTAACAGTTCCATATTTAGTTCCATTTGTAATTTCAACAGTAAGATCTTCTTTTACCGGAATAGGATATAATTTGATTCCAGTAGGAGGTTCATTACCAATTTCTTCTGCAATTGGATTTTCTTTTGGTAAATAATTTGAATTACCAGTTACATTAATAGTATAGTCTTCAACTTCGCCATAAGAGAATGTCTCACAAGCTG
>CAZPMA010000025.1:0-33469 GCA_964587535.1 uncultured Bacteroidales bacterium | reverse complement strand
TTTATCGTTTATTATTTCTTGTTAAGGTTAGCCTGTACTATTAAAATTTTTAATATGTCAGTCCAAATTTAATCAATTATTCAGGAAGTTGGTAAAGATTAGGAATATAGAATTAGGAGAAAAGCCACTTTTTTTGGCACCCATGGAAGATGTAACGGATCCTTCGTTTAGGTATTTGTGCAAGCATTTTGGGGCAGATGTGGTTTATACTGAATTTGTTGCTTCAGAAGGACTGATACGAGATTGTAAAAAAAGTCAAAAAAAATTGCAGTTATTTGATTTTGAAAGACCTGCCGCAATACAAATTTATGGTCATCAAACCGATTCTATGGTCGAAGCTGCAAAACTGGCCGAAGAAGCAAAACCTGATTTCATTGATTTGAATTTTGGTTGTCCTGTAAAAAAAATTGCAGGCCGTGGTGCAGGTGCCGGAATGTTGCGTAATATTCCGCTAATGCTAGAAATGACAAGATCAATAGTAAAAGCTGTAAAAACACCTGTGACTGTTAAAACACGATTAGGTTGGGACGATGATAGTAAAATAATTGTTGACTTAGCTGAACAACTTCAGGATACGGGTATACAGATGCTTGCCATTCATGGTCGCACTCGTCAGCAAATGTACAAAGGACAGGCAGACTGGACATTGATTGGTGAAGTAAAAGATAATCCACGAATGAAAATTCCAATTATTGGGAATGGTGATATTGTGGGTGCTGAATCAGCAAAACAGGCCTTCGATAAATATGGTGTTGATGGAATTATGATTGGTCGTGCTACTGTTGGTCGCCCCTGGATATTTAAGGAAATTAAGGATTACCTTGAAAAAGGTGAAATCATGAAACCCTTAACCATTAAAGAAAAAGTAGATTTAGCAAAACTTCATCTCGAAAAATCCATTGAATGGAAAGGCGAACCGCGTGGTATTTTTGAAATTCGCCGTCATCTTTCAAATTATTTTAAAGGATTGCCACATTTTAAAGAAATCAGGATGAAGCTTGTAACTTTACTAGAGGTTTCTGAGCTGATAAAAACACTTGATCTGGTTGCAGAAAAATATGGACATATGGATGATAGTCAGCAAGAAGATGATTATTCTTACTTTCAATATTGATGAAAACATCATATATTTTAGTAATAAATAAAGAATGAAATTAAGATTATACATACTTATCGCATTATTTTTTTACAAAGGCCTTTTATTTGTTCAAGCTCAGCAATTATCTAGATACTCAAGTGATTCGGTTCAAATTTCTCAAAATATAGATACCATTGATTTATATATATATTCGAAACCTGCAAAAGCTTATGATATTGCTATCAGTACATTAAATAAGTTTAAAGAAACGCCATTTATTAAAGGTAAAATTGAATTATTGCAACGTATTTCATTTATTGATTGTTATTACAAATTCGATCCACATGGCAGTATCAAAGCATTAAGCGAAATGCGATTTTTATCAGATAGCATAAATTATAAACGAGGGCTTCCTTTGTATGAATTGTATTTAGCTAATACATACTATATTCAGAATGACTTAGATAATGCGTATACTCTTTATAATAGATCAATTCTTCATTCTAAAGAAATAAATGACAGTAATTTAATTGCTGAGGGTATTGCTGGTTTAGCAGATATATTAATGCAAAATAACAAATTAGACAGTGCAAAGTATCAAATTTATAAAGCACTGAGTATTACAGAAAAACTAGAATTGCATAGAACAAGCATGTTGCTTTTTGATGATCTGGCTAATATTTATAAAATAGAAAACATGCCAGACAGTGCATTGTTATGTTTTCAAAAAGCTGAACAAGCAGCACGATTATGTAACAATCCAATTGGTAAATTAGTAAGTAACATTAATATACGTTATCTGAACTATTTATCAGATTCCACTATTGATTTCATTGCTGAGCTAAAAGAAAGCCACCAGAAGATGATGGAGATGGGGTTTATAAGAGTTTATATATCTGTTGGGAAAGAATTTGCCAATTTATTATATAAGAAAAAAGATTATAAGAATGCTTTTATCTTATATTCGGAGATGAACCACTTAAGCGATTCATTGAAAATTACCGAACAAATGCGAAAAGTAGTTAAGGTTGAGGCAGATTATATAATAATGAAAAAAGAGCTAGACAATCAAAAGCTACAGCATAAAACAGAGGTTCAATATTTAAAATTGAAAAATAGAAAAATTATAATTTTATTTATTTGCAGCATACTTTTAGTTAGTATAATACTGTTATACAATATTTTTAGAAAATATCAAACAATTAAGCAAAACATAAAAACAATTAAAGAACAAGAGCGAAGAATTTACGACCAGGAAATGGTGTTGCTGCAAAAAGAAAAAGAGAAAATTGAACAAAAGCTTGAACTGCAAGAGAAGGAACTTTCCGGAAAAGTAATGAAAATATATCATCATAACGAACTACTTAAGACAGTTGTTGATGAATTAAATGATATTCGAAAAATTCATAGTGAGAAAGGAAATACAAGAAAACAGGTTAGTACAAAAATTCATTCTTTAATTAATCAGCTAAAATTGTCATCGAACAAACAAATGTGGCAAGAGTTTGAAAATTCATTCAATGATGCAAATCCTGGATTCTTAAGTCGACTATCTGAAAAGTATCCTGATTTAACTCCTAACGAAATAAAATTATGTGTATTTCTTTCGTTAAACCTAAGAACTAAAGAGATTTCTGTAATAACTCAGCAAAGTATAAAAAGCATCAATGTTGCGCGTACCCGGCTTAGAAAAAAGCTAAATATCGATAATACAAAAACAAATATCAGTACTTTCCTAAAACAAATCTAAAAAGGTATTTCCCTATTAAAATAAGAAATCTAAGTATTGTATATCAGCAAATTACATTTTTTTGTAGTAAAAAAGTAGTATTAATACTATTCTTTTAAGGAGCTCTTTTAAACCATTCTTTTCTATTTTTCGAGCTTTTAAAATAAAACCTTTCAGAACGTATATTATTTACTAAACAATTACTACAAAAAAATCAAAAAATGAAAAACATCTACCTTACTTTAATTCTTGTAGTTTTTTCGCTTATGCTGAAATCACAAGAATTAGTAAAAGTCGGTTCCGGAAAAATGGAAACGAACGAAAATGTAAAGGAGATACTTTCGGGGCAACAAAAGATTCCCCAAAGTGCAAAATTTAACAACAACTATTTTGTTGTTCTTAGATTTAAAAGTATCCCAAACAGCGAAGAAAAACAAAAACTTCGCGAAAAAGGTATTATCCTGCACTCCTACATTAGCGATAATACTTATTATGCTACGGTTAATGACAATCAGCAATTTACTATTGAAGAACGAATTTCTGAATCATCCATAGTATCTATTCAAGATGTTAATCCACTTTGGAAAATTGCAGAAGATGTTTACTCGCGTAAAATACCTGAGCATGCCAAAGTAGCTGATGATATTGCCAAAGTAACTATTATCTTATTCGAATCTATAGACTTTTCTTTTGTAGAGAGATATCTTCAAGACAAAGCTTACAGAGTTATTCATTTGGCAAAAGAATTTAACACAATAAGTATTGAGTTACCGCTTGATAATTTAGAAAATCTGGCTAAGCAACCCTGGGTACAATGGATTGAGTATGTAGCTCCTCCTGCCGAACTTGAAAATATTCAGGGCAGAACTATGAATCGTTCAAACATTCTTGGCAGCAACGCCTTAGGTCAGCGTAACTTAAAAGGGAAAGATATAAATGTAGGTTTATGGGATGGTAGTGTTGAAGCCCATCCCGACCTGGGAAATAGGTTAAATTCAATGGAGTTTGAATATGTCAGTGAACACGGACAACATACTTCGGGTACTGTACTTGGCGCAGGAATATTAGATCCTAAGGCAATGGGGATGGCTCCTGAAGCAAGCTTATGGGCCTGGAATTTTAGCGTTCAGCAAAACGGATTAAGTGTTCAGCAAGAAATGCTAATTTCAGCTCGCGATCACGATGTAGTGGTTACTTCAAACTCATATGGTGTGGGTATCACAGATTCCTATTGCCTTAGCCCTGCGGGCTATAATGCTGCCGATTTACAATTAGACCAGCTGGTAAACATGTATCCGCAGTTAACGCATGTTTTTTCTGCAGGTAACGACCAGGAAGACTGTATAGAAGTTACAGGCTCTCGTTATGGAACATCAACTAAACGTGTTAAAAATGCAATATTAGTTGGTGCCTTGGATGAGTTAACCCGAATGGCATGGTTTAGTAGCTGGGGGCCAATGGATGATGGCAGACTACTTCCACACATTACTGCATTTGGCGATGGAGTTTACTCTACAGTTTATGATAATGCTTATGATTTGATGAGTGGGACATCTATGGCTTGTCCTGCAACATCAGGTACAATCACTCTTTTATACCAACGATATAAAGAAATATATGGAGATTACCCGATAGCTTCATTAGTGAAAGCAGCAATTTTAAATACTGCCGAAGACAAAGGAAATCCGGGACCTGATTATCAGTTTGGATATGGTTCGCTGAATGGCTTAAAGGCGGTTGAATTGATTGAAGAGAATCATTTTGTAACTTCCACTATTGAAAATGGAGTGGAGCAGACTCATACTATTTCGATTCCTGCCGGAGCCAAAGAATTAAGGGTAATGCTCGTTTGGAGCGATTATTACGGAACAAGCACCACAAAAGCTCTTATCAATGATTTAGATCTTTCTGTTACTTATGGTGCTAACACTCATATGCCATGGATCCTGGATCATCAAAACCCTGAGCAAAATGCAACTAAGGGGGTTGACAGGATTAATAACCAGGAGCAGGTGCTTGTTTCTAACCCTAATGCAGGAACTTATACTATTACTGTAAATGCATTTGAAGTTCCTCAGGGGCCACAGGAATATGCCTTAGTCTATACATATGAAATGCCGAAATTAATGGTTACTTATCCTAATGGAGGTGAAAAATTCGACCCTTCAGACATGCCGGTATTTAGATGGACTTCTGTTGGATACGACGGGACATATACTCTTCAGCTTTCTATCGATAATGGTAAAACATACGAAACAATTGCAACAGATATACCAAATGAACAAACCAGTTACGTTGCAGATATCCCGGATGTAATTACCGGCGAAGCTTTATTTCGTGTGATCCAAAATGGCACTATGGATGTAAGTGATGCTACATTTAATATTATGCCAACAACCGGAAATCTTTCATTGGATCCTACTGCTTGTGGTGGCGATGGCTGGCAGTTGTCATGGGATGCCGTTGCCGATGCTTCATCGTATAAAGTTTTAAAAGCTGATTTAGAAGCCGGTATTTATACAGAAGTGGGCTCAACAGCAAATACCACATTTGATTTGCCAGTATTAAGTGATGATCGCAATATATATTCTGTTGCTGCCGTATCAGCCGATGGTGCTGTAAGTGAACGTTCGTATGCTATTATTGCAAATCCTTCAATGCCCCTTAATTTAGATGCAACTAATATTCCTTTCGAAGAAAACCTGATTGAATTTCCAAGTGATTACATCAGAGTATCAGGAGGTAATGGTGTAGATATTTCATATCCACAAACATTATTTACTTATACAGGAGCACATAATATTAAATTAAGAGGAAACGCAACAACAAGCACATGGAATGCTACTGGCGACCTATTTGCCAATAATACGGAAGATGTAGCTTCGGCAAAAATGTGTGAAATTGATGCTACAACAATTACAGATGGTCAGCTTTGGTTACGTGTGGCTGGTGTTATGGGTAACTCCGGAGCTGATAACGCTCGTTTTCGAGTTCTTGCCAATGGAACTACATTAACTAATACTTATGGTGATAGCGAAATTGCTGCAATTGAAAGCGGTGAGAACATTATGTATTGGGACTTAAGTGCCCAATTGGGATCTGTTTTCACTTTAGAATTTGAAGCAGTACTGCGTAATTTAGCAGATTCAATTCAATTTGGTCACTTCCGTATATGGCAACCTACTTACGATGCAGCTATTTCTGCTGTGAATGCGCCAGAACCATCACAAAATCTTACCAATAGTGAAACTATTTCTGTTGATATCAGAAACTATAGTGGCGAGCAATTAACCAACATACCTGTTAGCTATAGAATAAATGGCGGAGCAGTTGTTGAAGAGATTGTAGCAGGACCAATTGAGCCGTTTAAAACAACTACATATACCTTTACAAACAAGGCTGATTTATCCGATATTGATGTTGCTTTTAATATTGAAGCAAGCGTTTCAGTTCCTGGCGACGAAAAGGAAGAAAACAATACAGCAACAGCACAAACAACTCGGTTTGGAGATTACTACAGGATGCCTGAAACAAAATTCGGAAATAATGAAACAGTTTCATCCACTGCAACAATTTTTACTGACAATGGAGGTAAAGTTTTAAATTACAGTAATTCTGTTAATGGTGTTGTAGTATTTGAACCACTCACATCGGGTAAAAAAGTTAAAATTCATTTTACTGAGTTCAACCTTGAAAATAACTACGATAAGTTGGTTATCCGAAGTGGAAATTTATCTACATCAACAATTATTGCAACGCTTACAGGAAGTGATATTCCGGATGATATTTATTCCTTGGATTACTTTGGTAAATTGTATGTTGAGTTTATTTCTGATTCTGAAAATAACAATTCGGGGTGGGTAGCCGAAGTGTCGGAAGTTGACGAATCGGAGATTATTACCGATAATACATTTACCATCGATGTATCAATGTATAATGGTGATTACTCTTCTGCTTCTGATGTTGATATTAAAGTTACAAATAATAGTCAGGCTGAAGTTACCAATGTGCCTGTACGCTATAAAATTGATGATGGCGAATGGGTAAATGAAACCATTTCATCTATTGCTGCTAACGATTATGTGTATTTTGCATTTAGTGAGCAAATTGCTATTCCGGCAGGAACACAGTTTAACGTAACAGCAGAAGTAATAATAGAAGATGGTTTAATGGATGATAATTCAGTTACAGAAACCGTTTTAAGTGATGTCTATTGTTTCTCATACTCTGGATACTCTGCGTATTCAGGTGGAGGACTTTTCTTAATTTCTGATGTAAGTAAAAACGATATTAGTAACCCAACATCAGCAACAGTTCACGGAGGAAGCAAACCTCAGTACTTTAGATCAATCGTATTGCCACTTTATAAAGATGTGACTAACGAGACTATTACTGTTAATGTTAATAATCACCGTACAGGAGGTAAAATTGGTATCTGGGTTGACTGGAACAACGATGGCGATTACACAAACGATGGAGGATCATATAATGTTAATACTGTAGAAGGACAAAATTTATATAATATTCCTTTAACCATCCCTGAAGGAACAACAGCAGGGCAGTATTATACACGTATAAGGGCTACTACACATTCTACTTTAGATCCTTGTGCCAGTGAGTACAGTAACAATGGTGAGGTAGAAGATTATATGGTTGAAGTGTTTGAAAGTTATCCGGTTACTAAAGACGTTGCGCCAGTAGCAACCAACTTAGCTAATGGATCTGATCTAACAGCAACAGAAACTGTTACGGTTACCATCGAAAATAATGCATCGCTTGCTATAAGCAACTTCGATATTTCAATGACTGTTGATGGCGGTACAACTATTACCGAAACAGTTGCCAGCGAAATTGTACCTTTCGATACATATCAATATACTTTTACTGCAACTGCTGATTTATCGGCAGTTGGTCCACACGAAGTTGTTGTTGAAACTCTTGCAAGTGATGACCAAGATACAGATAACAATCAATTGCTTGTTAACATAATGAATGAAAAACCTGCTGTTGACGGTTTCTTCGCACTTAATTTTGATGGTGTAGACGATGTAGTTAATGCAGGAACCTTAGATGGTACAAACCTACAATCGTATACCTACGAGGCATGGATTAATCCTGTGAGTTATGGAGGATACAGTTATGTTGGTTTCGGACGATTATTCGAAGGAAAAGCAGCAACAATTTTCCTACACGGAGAACAGAATAGTAATTATCCTGATCATTCTCTTGTAATTTCTACAGGTGGAGGTTCATATCACACACAAGAAAATAGTATAGACCTTAATAAGTGGCAACATGTTGCTGTTACTTTCGATAATAATACGAAAGAACTTAAGGTGTATATTGATGGAAATGAAGTTTCTGTGATTACAAGAACTTCGGCTACAACAATCGAGAATAATGCTGCAAATAGTTTATATATTGGTAATCGTTCCGACCTTGCGAGAGCTTTTGATGGTATTATCGATGCTGCTCGCGTTTGGAGTGTTGTTAAAACACAAGCCGATATAGCAGATAATATGAATGTATCTGTATCCGGACAAGAAAATCTTATAGCAGAGTTCTTATTCGACGAAGGATATTATAACAGTAAAGCTTATTCCGGAGCAATAGAAGCAACAATATCAAATGCTGATGTTACTGATTCTGAAAATAGTATTTGGATTGAGCCAACTGTGGCATTTAGTGATTTCCAGATTCTTTCGCAGGTTATTGATTTCGAAGAAATTGGTGAAAATCACTATCGCACAGAGGTTCTACAAAGTGCTGACCTGGCAACTTTAGTTCCATCGTTTGTTACAAGTATGAGTAATACAAATGTAACTGCAGGTGGCATTGAACAAGAATCGGGGGTTACTGCTGTTGATTTCACTAACTCAGCAACAACTCCTGTTGAATACACACTGACAGCTACATATTTTGGCGAAAGCATAAGCAACACTTATCAGTTAGAAGTTGAAAAAGAGCTAAGTGCAGAATGTGAGATTTTATCTCTTGATTTATCTGAAATAAGCTTTAGTGCATCACCTGTTGATATGGATAATGTAATTATTGTAGCAAATGGTACAGATGTAACATCTATAACAACTAACTTTACACTATCGGCTGAGGCTACTGCTTACCTTAACGATGTGGAAATTACTTCAGGAACTCAGTTAGATTACTCAAATCCTGTGGTAATAAAAGTGGTTGCAACAAATGACAGAACTATAACCTATTATAATATCTCGGTACGCCAGGAGCAAACCATTACTTGGGAACCAGCTTCGCTTGCTAAGGTATACGGCGATCCGGTTTTCACTTTACAAGGCATTAGTAACTCCGGTCTGGATATCTATTACGAATCAAGTAACCCGGATGTTATTAGCCTTGCAATGAATAAGGCTACAGTAAAGGGTTTAGGTACAGCAACCATAACAGCATACCAGCAAGGAACAAATTCTTTTGCGGCAGCTACACCTGTTGCTCATGAGTATTCTGTAAGTAAAAAAGCACTTACTATTACTGCCGATAGTAAAACTATTGAGTATTCAGATCCAATACCAGAATTGACCATGTCGTTTAATGGATTATTAGACGGCGAAGATGAGTCTGTAATTGATGAACTTCCTGTAATAGCTACTTCTGCGATACAAAATAGCCCGGCAGGCGATTACTCAATTACATTAAGTGGTGGTTCAGATGAAAACTATGATATTACCCTGGTAAATGGAACCTTAACTATAGAAGATGTTGCAGCTTACGATGTTACTTTTAGCGTAACCTACAGCGGATCTGCTGATCACGATGTAAATATCAATATAAATAATACTGATCTTACAACCGATATTAACGGTGAAGCTATTGTTACGTTAAAAGCAGGTAGTTACCCATACCTGGCAACTAAAGCCGGACGCGAAGATTATTCAGGTACTGTTGATGTTGTTGATGCTAATCAAAAAATTGATATTGTTCTTCAGGATCCTCTGCCAATTTATACCATTAATTATACAACTGATGGTAATGGAACAATTAGTGGAACTGAAACACAAAGTGTAAAACAAGGTTATGATGGTGAAGAAGTAACAGCAATTCCTGCTACAGGATATATTTTTAACCAGTGGAATGATGGTGTTACAACTGCAACTCGTTTTGAAGAGAATGTTCAGGGTGATGTAAGTGTTATCGCTCAGTTTGAACTTAAAACGTACACGCTAACATATGATGCAGGAACAAACGGAACTCTTTCGGGAGATGCAGAGCAAACTGTAGAACATGGTTCAGATGGTACCGCTGTAGAAGCAATTCCGAATACAAATTATTCATTTGTACAATGGAGCGATGGTGTTACCGATAATCCACGTATCGATATCAATGTAATGATGGATAAATCTGTTACTGCGGAGTACACTAAGATTTATACACTACCTTATACTCAAAATTTTGATGGTACAACATTACCAGAAGATTGGGAAAATGTTGATAATGCAGGTGATGATATGGTTTGGGAGTTTAAGGCACAAGCAGGAAAGTATACCAAGGTTTCACTTTCAGGTTCAACACCTAATTCAGCCATTTTAGATAGCGACAGCTATGGTTCCGGAGGATCACAAGATGCTGACTTAATAAGTCCAACATTCGATCTTACTACTTATTCTGCTGTTTATTTATCATTCAATCACCATTTTAAAAGTAATTATGGTAGTTCTGCTACATTATCGTTCAGCATAAATGGTGGAGCTTGGGTTGAAATACAGCATTGGACAAGTACAACCGTTAATCCTGAAGCTTTCGATCGAAACATTACTGATGTTATTGGTCAAAAAAATGTACGCTTTAAGTGGACCTATGTCGGTTCATGGGGTTACTATTGGTTAGTTGATGATATCGAAATTACTGGTGTTGATGCAGCAGTTGAATACACTGTGACTTATACAGCTGGCGCAAACGGAACCATCGAAGGTGCAACAGGTGGAGTAATTACTCAATCTGTTATTGCCGGAGAGAGTGGTCCGACGGTTACTGCTGTTCCTAACCCTGGTTTTACTTTTTATCAATGGAGTGATGGTGTTACTGACAACCCACGTACCGATTTGAGCGTAACCAATGATATTACTGTTGTAGCAGAGTTTGAGTTAATAACTTATACACTTTCATTTAATGTTGCGGATGGAGAAACTCCGATAAGTGGCGCAACAATTACACTTAACGAGCAGAGTGTGACAACAGATGAAAATGGGCAGGCAACATACGTGTTACAGAGTGGAGATTACTCATATAGTATAACAGCTGAAGGTTACGATGAAGAAACAGGTTATGTTTCTATTGTTGATGAAGACAAAACGGAAAATGTTACTTTAAGTAAAACAACAGGTATTAATGATGTTGATGATATAAACATTGAAGTATATCCAAATCCTGTTGGAAATAGTCTGAAAATAAGTAATGCTAGAACGATAAAACGAGTAACAATAATTAATGCAGTTGGACAAATTGTTGATATTTATAAGCATGATGGTTCGGAACTTATCGAAATAACAACAATAAAATTAAAACCAGGTGTCTATATAATAAGTGTTGAAGTCGAAAATAAGGACAATGTGGTGAGAAGAGTGATTAAGAAATAAAAATTTGTCGTGGTACATTAATAGGGGGGTAATTCTTTACCCCCTTTTTTATTTATTTTATATAAATAGTATTAAATTGAAAAATGAAATTTAATCCAGAATAAAAATGAAACACTTAGTTTATTTATTATTATTGATTTTAGGTTTTTGTTCATGTAATAAATTAGATAAATCAGAAAATAGCGATTTCATTCGAGTAGGAATTTTCGACACCAATGGAGATAGCCCTGGCTGTATTATTGATGCCTTTGAAGCTTTAAGAATCGATTCAGAAATAAAACCAGAAGTGATTAGTGCGGCAACTATTATGTCTGATGAAATTTTAGATTATGATGTGATTTTATTTCCTGGTGGATCAGGAAAAGCAGAAACCAGTAGATTGGGCGAATTGGGGAAAAAAAGAATTCAAGAATTGCTATCCGATTATGGTAAATCGGTTATTGGCATTTGTGCAGGAGCATATATTTTAACTCAAACTCAAGGATATCCTTCATTGGGCCTAAGTGGTATGCAGGCAACAGACATTAAGCATGATCATCGTGGACATGGCATTGTAAAATTTAGTTTAACAGGAGAAGGAGCAAAAATTTACCCTGAGCTAAAAGATCGTGAAATTAGTTTTATGCAATATTATGAAGGTCCGGTTTTAATTCCTGTCGAAAATGCAAAATACAAATATCAAAGTTTGGCAACAATGCTAAGTGATGTGCACACTGTTGAAGGAGCCCCGACAAATATGACAAATAATAAACCTTTTATTATTACATCGGAAGTTGGAAAAGGAAACACGGCATCGTTTGTGGGACATCCGGAAGCTACGCCTGGTATGCGTTGGATGATACCAAGAATGGTTCGTTATCTTTTAAATAAGGAATTGGTCAGTTATTCAGAAGCAGTTGTTCGTCCTGAGATTTTTAATGAGGAAATTCTTTTCACAAGTGAATTATTAGAAAAACAAGGCAAATATTATGATAATTTATGGGGAACAGAAGCTGAAAAAATTGAAGCGATTAGAGGATTAGTTGAAATTTCTGCATGGTCAGCAAAAAAAAGAATAGTTGGATTAGTTCGCGATTTTTCGCCCGAAGTTAGAAAAGTTGCTGCTGATGCATTAGTTCAATTAGAACGGACTGATTTTATTTTTGATTTAGAGATGGCAGTCAAAACAGAAAAAGATATAGAAACAAAAATGTATCTAGAAAATCAATTAAGGCATTTGCAAGAGATGATTTCTTACTAGGTTCGGTTTTTATGGTACTTGTTTATTTTTACTTTAGTTAAATAAAACTATAATCGAAATCTATGAATGCTAGATTATTAACTTTTTTAATGGCTCTTATATTTTTTAATATAATTGCAACAGCTCAGCATGATGGTCATGATCATGAACATTCCAGAAACGAAATAGGATTATCAAACAATGCAGTATATAATGTTTCTGAAAAGGAAGTAGCATATAGTATTCATGTGCACTTTGTTAGAACTTTCGAAAAGCACGACAATTTTGGAATGGGCATTGGATACGAACGTATTTTCGATGATCACAAGCACAATGCAATAAGTGCAATCTTAATGTACAGACCAATAGAACATTTTTCGATTAATATAGCTCCTGGAATAATATGGTTAGATTCTAAGGAAAATTCTTTAAAACCTGCAATGCATATCGAAGGTTTATACGAGTTTGAATTAGGTCATTTTCATATTGGGCCCTTAGTTGGTGTGGGATTTAATACCGAAGATCTGCACGCAGCTGTTGGATTGCATTTAGCTGTTGGATTTTGATATAAAAGACATATAGCTTTTACTTCTAACTTTAAACTTAATAACTATATTCTATAGCATAGTTTTTATATGCTAAAAGTCATGATTTTTAATGTGAAATGGCGTAATTTTGCACCGAATTTTATAAAATTTCACAATTTGTTATGGCAGACAAAACAAAACAAAAACTGTTCGAAGAATTTCCTCCTGTGTCATCGCAGGAATGGAAAGATAAGATCATTGCTGATCTTAAAGGTGCAGATTTCGACAAGAAACTGGTATGGAGAACCATAGAAGGTTTTAGCGTGCAACCTTATTATCGCGCTGAAGATCTTGAAAATCTGAAACACTTAAAATACGTTCCGGGAGAATTTCCTTACGTTCGTGGAAACAAAACAAAATCTAACACCTGGTTTATTCGCCAAAATATTGATGCCAAAGATGCTGTAAAAGCTAACAAAAAAGCATTGGATATTTTAATGAAAGGTGTTGATTCGTTAGGTTTCGATGTTACTTGTAAAGAAGAATTCTCTAGTAAGGATTTCGAAACACTAATAAAAGATATTAGCATTGCTGACATCGAGTTGAATATAGTTGGTGCAGCTGCTGCTCATCCTTTTATGGATTTCTTAAGAGCTAAGATTGAAGATGAAAATATCAATAAAAATGAGTTAAAAGGTTCTGTTGGTTTTGACCCGATGGCTCATTTAACTTTAAACGGTAATTTCTGTAAAGCACAATCTGAAGTTTTTGATACCGCAAAGGAATTAATCGAGAAGGCAAAAGATCTTCCAAAGTTCAGAACAATTGGCGTTAACGGCGAAATGTTCTGTAATGCTGGAGCAACTATTGTTCAGGAATTAGCTTTTGCTTTAGCTATGGGTAATCAATACTTAAATCTTTTAACAGAAAAAGGATTAGATATTGATACAGTTGCCGAAAATATTAAATTTAATTTTGGTGTTAGCTCAAACTACTTTTTGGAAATAGCTAAGTTTAGAGCTGCTCGTATGCTTTGGGCTAAAATAGTTGAAGTATACCAACCAAATAATTTAGAAGTTGCAAAAATGAATATTCATGCAACAACATCTAAATTTAACCAAACAATTTACGATCCATACGTAAATATGCTTCGTGGAACAACGGAATCAATGTCGGCTACTATTGCAGGAGTTGATTCATTGTCAGTTACCCCATTTAATAAAGCATATGAAACTGAAACTGAATTTTCAGATCGTATTGCTCGTAATACTCAAATTCTTTTAAAAGAAGAATCTTACTTTAATAAGATAACTGATCCTGCAGGTGGATCTTACTATATCGAAAATTTAACGAATTCAATAGCTGAACATGCCTGGAAATTATTCCAGGAAATTGAAGCTAAAGGCGGTTATGTTGAAGCTTTTAAAGCCGGTTTTATTCAGGAACAAGTTACTGAATCAGCAAATAAGAGATTAATTAATGTTGCAAATCGTCGCGAGATTTTATTAGGAACTAACCAGTATCCTAATGCATTAGAAAAAATGGATTCTAAAATAAACGAAGAAACGGTTATTTCTAAATCTTCTAAACGAGACGATGCAATTGCTGAACCAATTAAACCATTCCGTGCTGCTGAGCAAATGGAAATGTTACGTTTAAAAACGGATAGAGCAAAAGAAACTCCAAAAGTATTCTTATTAACTATTGGCGATTTAACTATGCGTAAGGCAAGAGCTGGGTTTGCTTCTGGTTTCTTTGCTTGTGCCGGTTTTGAAGTAATAGATAATTTGGGATTCGCTTCTGTTGACGAAGGTGTTAAAGCTGCAATGGATCAAAAAGCGAATATCGTTGTAGTTTGTAGTTCTGATGATGAATATACAGAAGCCGCTCCTGCTGTTTTAGAACAATTAGGAGATAAAGCAATAACTGTGGTTGCAGGATATCCAAAGAGCATTGAAGAATTAAAAGCGAAAGGATTAAAGTATTTCATTCACGTGAAATCAAACTTAATTGAAACTTTGCAAGGCTTCCAAGAAGAACTTGGGATAAAATAAGTTGAATATTGTAATAAATTAAAAACTAAATTTAACCACAATGAACACAAAGGCTAACACGATGGACACAATGAAAAGATCTCTGTGATCTTTGTGACTACACAGTGACCTTTGTGGTTAAAAACAAAAAAATATGAAACCAAATTTTAACAATATAAATTTAGATCTTCCCAAGTCAAAATACGATTCTGCAAAAGATTGGGAAAAAGAAAATAACATCGAAGAAAACTGGAAAACTCCGGAGCAAATTGATGTAAAGAGCGTTTACACGAAAGAAGATTTGGAAGACATGGAGCATTTAAATTATGCTGCAGGCTTAGCTCCTTTCTTACGTGGACCTTATTCAGGAATGTACGCTATGCGTCCTTGGACTATACGTCAGTATGCCGGATTTTCAACTGCTGAAGAATCAAATGCGTTTTACCGTAGAAACCTGGCTGCAGGACAAAAAGGTTTATCTATTGCATTCGACTTGGCTACTCACCGTGGATACGATTCAGATCACGAGCGTGTGGTTGGTGATGTTGGTAAAGCTGGTGTTGCGGTAGATTCTATCTTAGATATGAAAATCTTGTTCGATCAGATTCCTTTAGATAAGATGTCTGTATCAATGACAATGAACGGTGCTGTACTTCCGGTATTAGCATTTTATATTGTTGCAGGATTAGAACAAGGAGTATCATTAGATCAGTTAAGTGGTACTATTCAGAATGATATTTTGAAAGAATTCATGGTTCGTAACACATACATTTATCCGCCAGAATTTTCAATGAAAATTATCGCTGATATTTTTGAGTACACTTCTAAAAATATGCCTAAGTTTAACTCAATCAGTATTTCTGGTTATCATATGCAAGAAGCAGGAGCAACTGCCGATATCGAGTTAGCTTATACTTTAGCCGATGGTTTAGAATATTTACGTACAGGTGTAAATGCAGGTATGGATATTGATACTTTTGCACCACGTTTATCTTTCTTCTGGGCTGTTGGAATGAATCATTTCATGGAAATTGCTAAGATGCGTGCAGGCCGTATGATATGGGCTAAATTGGTAAAACAATTTAATCCTAAAAATCCAAAATCAATGGCATTGCGTACACACTCGCAAACTTCAGGATGGAGTTTAACTGAGCAAGATCCATTTAACAATGTGGCTCGTACTTGTATCGAAGCAATGGGTGCTGCTTTGGGTCACACTCAGTCGTTACATACAAATGCTTTAGACGAAGCAATTGCATTGCCAACCGATTTTTCTGCACGTATTGCACGTAATACTCAGATTTACATTCAGGAAGAAACCCAGATTTGTAAAGCAGTTGATCCTTGGGCAGGTTCTTACTATGTTGAGAAATTAACTAAGGAAATTGCCGATAAAGCATGGGCTTTAATCGAAGAAGTTGAGAAGTTAGGCGGTATGGCAAAAGCAATCGAAACAGGAATCCCAAAAATGCGTATCGAAGAAGCTGCTGCTCGTAAGCAAGCTAGAATTGATACAGGTAAAGATACCATAGTTGGAGTTAATAAATATCGATTAGCCAAAGAAGATCCAATTGATATTTTGGATGTAGATAATACTGCTGTTCGCGAAGCTCAGATTAAACGCTTAGCTAAATTAAGAGCAGAACGTAATGAAGAAGAGACACAAGCTGCATTAAAGAAAATTGAAGAATGTGCTGCAACAGGTAAAGGTAATTTATTGGAGTTAGCTGTTGATGCTGCTAAAAAACGTGCTTCGTTAGGTGAAATTTCTGATGCTTGCGAAAAAACGGCAGGACGTTATAAAGCTGTAATTAGATCAATATCAGGAGTATATATGTCAGAATCAAAAGATGATGCAAATTATCAAAGAGCAAAAGAATTAGTTCAGAAATTTGCAGAAAAAGAAGGTCGTCAGCCACGTATTATGATTGCTAAAATGGGTCAGGACGGACACGACCGTGGAGCAAAAGTTGTTTCAACAGGGTATGCCGATTTAGGTTTCGATGTAGATATCGGACCGTTATTCCAGACTCCAGCTGAAGCTGCTAAACAAGCTGTAGAAAACGATGTACACATCATGGGAGTTTCATCATTAGCTGCAGGTCACAAGACTCTTGTGCCACAGGTAATGGAAGAGTTGAAAAAGCTAGGTCGTGAAGATATTATGATTATTGTGGGTGGTGTTATTCCTGCACAAGATTATCAATATTTGTATGATGCTGGTGTTGCAGGGGTATTTGGTCCTGGAACTTCAATTCCTGTTGCTGCAATCAAGATGTTGGAAATTATGCTTGATGACGAGTAAAAGTTAAATATAATATTGATAGGAGGACCCTGAGTCATCCTATCAATGAAATTTATAAGGGCCTGACATTTTTGTTGGGTCTTTTTTGTTTTACCATGGCTGTCATTTTCGCGAACTATTCTAATGAGCAAAGCGAATAAAGCGAGAATCTATTTATATAAGATTCCGGGCTTGATTCGTAATGACATAAATAATTTTATTTTAAGAAAAAAAAATCACTAAATTTAAGAATTGAAACCAAGCTAAAAGGATCATGAAAAAGGCATTAATATTCAGCTTATTTATAGTTTTCGCTCAATCAGTAACAGCCCAAAATATTGAGCAAATGAAGTGGGATAAAGATCTTCAGATACACATTACTTTAGCAAACGATTCAAATTACATTTTAGATATTAAAGAGTTACATCATACCCAGGTGGGTGAAAATGAAAAAGACTTTACTTATTTACCCACAAAGCTAAATGATGATTTTGTGAAAACTTTATTACAAACAGAAGTAGATACTAACTTAAGTACTGTTAAGGATTCTGTTTCGAATAAAACTTTATGGAGTGCTTTACATAGCTCTATTGGTGGCGGATGGGTACATTTTGTCAATTGTTTATTATATTCTTTAGAAACTGGTTATCTTGATATTACAGCTCCTTTAATGAAACGTCCTGAAAGTAACTGGAAACCCAAACCTATGACTGAAACATATAAAAGAACCAAAAAGTGGGAATATTATGTGCCTGTTGATCAAAAGTTGGCAATTAAAGAATATAATCTTAAAAAGAAGAATGATGAACTAGGACATTTAAATGATGTTCCAAAAGCATTTATTGAATTATTCCTTAAGACGAATCAGTCAGAATACGAGCAGTTAAAGCAAATAAGAAATAGCAGGGCAAAGGCTCATATTGATATGGTAAAAATCCTGATTGGAGCAAATTACCTGGGCGAAATCCAAATAAAATACATCAAATCAATGGTACTTAAAGCATTTACAAATTATGCAGATGACCAGCTGCCCTCAGTTATAATCTTCGACAATTTTAATGCCGCAGTAGCAATGAGTCTGAATGAATCAGGTTATCAGGTAGATAAAATTGTATTTGCCGACGAACGATTTATTTCTATGGAAACCCGCCTTGAAAGAACAGATAAAATAGACCTTATTGTGAAGCAGATTAACGAAGTAAATAAAGAAGTATTTCAGCAAAAATTGAAGTCGTATTATAATTAAAATTCTTTAGTTATTGCAAATATTGAAATTTAAAAATATTTTAGGTAAAATTCTAATGTCTAAAAATGAAAACAATAATTTTATCATTTAGTATTATTGCTTTTGCAATAAAATCTTTTGGTCAAGTTCAAATTGGGCAGGATATAGACGGAGAAACCTATGCAAATAAATCGGGTTATTCAATTTGTATGCCAGATGCAAAGACAGTTGCTATAGGAGCTCCTGAGAATAGTGATAATGGATGGTATGCCGGACATGTGCGTATATTTACATGGAATGGTATAACATGGGTACAAAAAGGAACAGATATAGATGGAGAAGCGATTGCTGATTATTCGGGTTGTTCGGTAAGTATGCCAGACACAAACACCATAGCAATTGGAGCCCGGGCTATTGATGGGAACAATCAAACAGGATATACCCGTATTTTTACATGGAATGGTTCTGCATGGGAACTGAAAGGGTCAAGAATCGATGGAGAAGGACCTAATGACCTGTTTGGCCATGCCGTAAGCATGCCGGATACCAATACGGTAGGAATAGGCGCTAGATTAAATGATGGGAATGGAACGAATTCCGGACATGTTCGAATTTTTAAATGGAATGGAACTTCATGGATTCAAAAAGGAACAGACATTAATGGAGAAGCTGCTAATGATTATTCAGGACATTCCATTTGTATGCCTGACTCTAACACCATAGCAATAGGAGCAAGCGGTAATGATGGAAATGAATCTGTAGCTGGACATGTTCGAATATTCTCATGGAATGGAATATCATGGAACCAAAAGGGTTTAGATATTGATGGTTCAGCAGAAAATGACCTTTTTGGATATTCAGTTAGTATGCCAGATACCAATACCATAGCTATAGGCGCGCCTCAAGCATACAAAACAGATTATTCTGGTTATGTTCAAATCTATAAATGGAATGGAATAGAATGGGTCCAGAAAGGAAATGATATTTTTGGAGAAACAAATGGTGATTATTCAGGGTATTCTGTAAGCATGGCAGACTCAAATACTGTTGCAATAGGTTCAACTTACAATAGTGGGGAATTAGATCATGCGGGACATGTTCGAATTTTTAAATGGAATGGTTCTGATTGGGAACAGAATAAAGCAACTATTGAAGGCGAAGCAATGGATGATTATTCAGGTCAGACCGTAAGTATGCCAGATACCAATACAGTTGCAGTTGGAGCTCCATCAAATGATGGAAATGGGACTAGCTCTGGGCATGTGCGAATATTTTCTTTATGTAACACTTTAGGTGTAGATGTTATAACTGCATGCAATAGCTATACATGGATAGACGGAAATACATATGAAGAAAATAATAATACTGCAACCTATATTATACCAAATGCAGCAGGCTGTGATTCGATAATTACTTTAAACCTTACCATTAATACGGTTGATGTATCGGTAACAAATGAATCCCCAATGCTTACCGCAAATGCAACAGATGCTACCTATCAGTGGTTGGATTGTAATGACGATATGTCTATTATTACCGGAGAAACCAATCAAAGTTTTACTGCAACAAATAATGGTGAGTATGCAGTAGAAGTAACACAGAATGGCTGTGTTGATACATCCATTTGTGAAGTAGTAAATAATTTGAGTATAATGGAAAATGATTTTGAGAATACTCCAAAAATTTATCCTAACCCTACAGGAGGTTCTATTTCTGTTGATTTAACAAGGATATATACAAATATTGATATAACTATAAAAAACAGTATTGGACAAGAGATAAGCAGACAAAAATATAGTAATAAAGAAAAACTCCAATTAAATATTGAAGGGGAAACAGGCATTTACTTAATAGAAATAAAAGCTGATAATAAGAGAGCATTGTTGAAAGTTGTTAAAGAATAGAAATTATGAAACAAGTAATCAGTTCAGTGTTTATTATTTTTGCGATTATAGCTGTGGGGGCGGCAATTGCAATAGCAGGCAGTCAAAATGGAGCTACAATTTTTAATGGCTTTCCATTGTTAGCTTTTTGCGTACTTATGGCATTTGCTATTAACTGGATCGCTTTTATTCCTGCTTATATTTTTCAAACAGAGAAGTTCTTTGATTTAACGGGTAGTATTACTTATATCTCAGTTTCCATTTTAGGATTTGTATTTTCACCGACACGCGATGCACGAACCTTAATTGTGGTTGTATTGGTTTTAATCTGGGCCTTGCGACTGGGAACCTTCTTATTTAGGCGTATTCTTAAAGAAGGTAAAGATAGTCGCTTTGACCATTTGAAGCCTAACTTCTTTCGATTTTTAATAGTATGGACACTTCAGGGATTATGGGTAACATTTACACTGGCGGCAGCACTTGTCATAATAACTACATCCGCTAAAAAACCCTTAGGAGTATTAGCTATAGTTGGATTGGTTATTTGGCTTGTTGGCTTTGCAATTGAATCAATTGCCGATGCACAGAAAACGAAATGGCGCTCAAATCCTGAAAACAAAGGTAAGTTTATAAATGTAGGTTTATGGAGTAGATCGCGACACCCAAACTATTTTGGCGAGATTATGATCTGGCTTGGAGTAGCCATAATTGCGATTCCAATACTTAAAGAATGGCAATTTTTCTCTCTTGTTTCTCCTGTATTTGTTGCAATTTTGCTTACTCGCATAAGTGGTGTGCCTATGCTTGAAAAACGTGCTGATGAAAAATGGGGTGGAAATGATGACTATGAAGAGTATAAAAGAAATACTCCGGTGCTTATTCCTAAGCTTTAGATTTGTGATAGTTAAGAAATATCCTAAAAAAGTTTCAATGAGTATAGGAAAAAAGATGTTGTGATAAAACTCCAAAAGTACCTTATTTTATTCTTATTTTCTTGTTTGCTTTTGATTTCTGCACTTTTTCTTTTATGATATCTCGTAAAGGAATCTCTGTTAGTTCAGAATACTTTTCGGCTAACTTTTTTGTTTCATTATAATTAGATTTTTCGCCTAATACTAAACTCTTATTTTCATTTTTATGTATAAGGAAAATTAAAAAATGACCATGAAGCTCTGTTGAATGATAATTTGCTTTTACTGTGGTTAGTTCAGTAAAAACAGAGCGGGTTTTTACATGATAAGTTGAATAATCAAGATAGATCGAATGAAAACTATTTAAATCTTTCCATTCCCCGGATTTGCCCCAAAAACGAACCTTGTAATTTCTAACTTTAGAATTTTCTTTATCAATTTCAACTCCTTGGATATCTAATATATTATATACTAATAGAATAATAAATACACTTAAAAGGAAAGCAGCAATGTAAATAGGATATGTATAGAAGAAGATATCTAATAATAAAAGAAAAAGCGTAAATATCAGAATTCCTGCGGACTTCCCCTGATTAAACTGTGGACCTAATGTAATGTTTATTACATGGTTTCTCATAAGATTAAAAGTATGTTTGTGGACCGTTTTATTCAGCCACTATTCTATTTATTTCGATTAAAAGGAATTTGATAGTAGATATAATAATTTGCTCCAAGTCTTAAAGATTTTGAGCTATTCCCAAATCCTGGAACATTATAGGCCTGGAAGTTATAATCACTGGCACCCGATAGCCGTACTTTTACCAATGCAGACCAGCCAAAATATATATTTTTAAACAATTCTCCTTTTACACCTAAAGTTGCTTCGGCCCAATACATTTTATCATCTATTTGGGCTTGAGTATAATCAAAATCTCCCCAATGATCAATGCTAATTACAACATCTGATGCACTATGGGAAAAATTTGATACTCCAAACTTAATACCAACTCCAAGGAAATCTGTTGGTTGTTTTTTTAACATATTATATTCAAAACCTATTTTATAAAAATATCCATCAGATTTATAGTGATAGTTATCTTTTAGAATATCAACTTTTGCATATCCTGCTTCAATAAGTCCAAAATATTTATGGTTTAAGTTAAAATCGAATGATCCTTCGTAGGAGACTCTGTCAGGTTTAAATAAATAATCAGAAAAACGACCAATATTAGCACCAAACTTAAGACCTAAAAAATGAATGGGTTCTCTTTCTTTTACAGGGGCATACAATGTACTATCGTTTTGTGCAAATGAAAACGAATAAAAGCACAAAGTAATTAGAAAACTAAAAATAATATATTTCAATAAGCCCATTTTCGTCAGTCGTTATATTTTTTTTAACTAAAGAAATAGAATCAATTAAGTTCCATGAATTATCAATAGAATCTATATGAAAATCTAATACGAATCCACATTCCATCGACAATAATCTTTTTTCGCTTTTATGGTAAATAATCAATGTATCTATAAGTGGTTCATTTTTTGACGTTAAAATTAAGGTGGTTATATTGTTGATTGGAGACAGAGTAATACTATCAGCATTTGATATCCAGTAATGGATACTATCTGACCATTCGGGAGAAAAAATCGACAGACTGTCTAAATATAAATCATCTTCCAACACATTGTCTTCTATAGTAAAACTCAATTTAAGAAGTGGCTGAGTGTTCACATTGCAATGATCATCAGTGCATGAAAATAAAACTCCGGCAATAAATAAAATTAATGTTGTAGTTTTAAATAACTTCATTCCTTCTATTCTTATCTTTTAGTATATTCTTTTAAATATATTTCTTTACCATCAAAAACGGCATATGTAAAATGACTTAACCAGTCACCCAAATTAATATATCGGGTTGTTTTATTAATTATTATATCAGTAGGAAAGTGCCTGTGTCCATAAATCATATAATCAAAATGTTCTTGCTGAAGAAGCTCTTTTGAATGTATAATTATCCATTCTTTATCTTCACCTTCAAAGGGTCTTGTTTCCCTTGAATATCTGCTATGACTCGACCATCGGTTTGCGATCCATATTCCAATGTTGGGATGAAATCGAGCAAATAACCATTGTGACAATCTGCTTGCAAATATCTTTTTTAATAACTTATACATGGGGTCTCCGGGTCCAACTCCATCGCCATGCGACAGATAAAATTTTTTGCCGGATAATTCTGTAAGCAATGGTTTTTTATGAAGGATAACTCCGGTTTCTTTTGGCAGATAATCAAAAATCCACATATCGTGGTTTCCTGTAAAAAAGTGGACAGGGATGCCGGCATCAGTAATTTCACATAATTTACCCAGAAATCTTGAAAAACCTTTTGGGATAGCTCTTTTATATTCGAACCAGAAATCAAATATGTCTCCTAATAAATATATTTCCTGAGCATCATCTTTGATTTCATCCAGCCATTTTACAAAAATCTTCTCTCGTTTAAGACTACTTTCATAATTAGGTAATCCTAAATGCACATCTGATGCAAAATATATTTTCTTAGAATCTGTCAATTCGTTTATTTTAAATTAAAATCAAAAATACTAACTAATTGCTCGTTCGATGGATTTACAGATACAATTTCTCCTTTTGAATTAATAAGATAGCTTGTAGGGAGAGCTTTAACATTATAAAGCTTTGCATAATATGATGTTCTTCCATCTATGTCAATTACATTAATCCATGGCAACTGATCAAAATTAATTGCACTAATCCAATTTTCAATTTTTGTATCTAAGGATACTTGATATATTTCAAAGCCTTTTATGTGATATTTTTTATATAATTCTAAAAGCTCCATATTTTTTGCCATACTTTCCTCATTCCAGGTAGCCCAAAAGTTTAATAAAACATATTTAGATTCAATACTGTTTAAAGAAATGCTATCTCCGGATTGATTTGGAAGATATATCTCGGGCAAATTGTTAACTTCTTTGTTTTTGGTTAGTTCATTAATTTTAGAATTGGCAACAATTTGCTCATATCTTTTCAGCAGGTTTTTTCGATCGGCAACAAGTGCTTTAACATGATTTGATTCTGGGTATTTCTTTTCTAATGCTTCTGAAACGATTTTTATATATTGAATATCTCTGTTTTTATATAAAACAAAATTTTCATCGTCAATTTTTTGATAAAGAGCAACAATACTTGCAAGACTATTAATATTGCCAATAATAAATGCGATAGAAGAGTCTCTTTGTTGATTAACAATGGCGGCATATTTTTTATTGATATCGTCAATTTCTGCATTTAATTGATCTTGATCTTCAATAGAATCTATATATCGCCTAATGGAATCGAGCTTTTCTTTTGTGTTAGCTAATTGGTTAGTTATTTTTTGCACGAGCACCGAGCCTTCAGAACCAATAATGTTTGCTTTATTCATATCAGAACTCTTAGCATTAATTGTGATCTTTTCACCAGGTTCTACCAATAAAGTCAGAAAATTATTTTTGCTTATGGCTAACTGATAAAACTTAGGAATCTCTGTTTCATGCTTAATTATGAAGGTACCATTACTTTTAACTTCCACGGTATCAATTTCGTTTGTGCCGTTAACTAGAAGTTCATTAAAAATAAGACTTTTCCCATCTGCACTTTCAATTTTTCCAGTAATTTCAAACTTAGCAGAATTATTACAAGATGTAATAAAAACAGCTATAAATATGATGTAAAGTAAGAATTTCATGCTTGTTTATATAAAAGATTTAATAATCAGTTTTTTGTAAAAAATTAAAAGGCACTAAATTAATCAAATATTTCTGAAAGTTTAGCTTCCAGAATATCTCCTCTTAAGTTTTTTGCTATTATTTTTCCCTGTCTGTCAATTAAAAAATTTGCAGGTATTCCCTGTACATTATATATTTTTACCGGAACCGAGTTCCAATATTGCAAGTCACTTACGTGTGTCCAGTGCAGTTGATCTTTTTCGATTGCTTCAATCCACGCTTCTCTTTTTTTATCTAAAGAAATCTGGAAAATTTCAAATCCTTTAGCGTTATATTTTTCATTACATCTAACTAAATTAGGGTTCTCAACACGACAAGGCCTGCACCATGATGCCCAAAAATCAATTAAAACATACTTTCCTTTAAACGAGGAAAGTGAGATTGTATCTCCATCTGGATTGGGCAAAACAATATCAGGCGCAACTGATCCTATATCAAGGTCTGTATGATTAATGGTTGCAGTGTGTGTTTTGGCTTTTATGTCTTCAACTTGTGCATGAAAATTTTTTACAGCTTCAGATTGAGGATATAATGACATCAATGATGAATCAACTAGGTTAAAATACCATAAGTGTTCATTTGGATTTAAAACATATCTTCTTGGTGCAATCTGTTGATATAAAGCCATTAAGCTAGCTAAAGAGTTTATGTTTTCTACAATAAAATCTTTTGTAAACTCTATGTGATTATCAATAATATTTCTAGATACATTTGCTAGCGAATCTCTAATCTCAAATTGTTCTTTTGTGCCTATAACTGATTTATAATACAATCCTAAAGAATCTATTTTTTGAACACTTAATTCCAAATGAGTTCTTAACTGAAGAATTGCTTTGCTTTCTTCCGAGTTAATAATCTCAGGGTTCCTGGCAAGATCTCTTCCATCAGCATTGATTATAATTTGATCTAAAGGATTTATTATTAGTGTTAAGTAATTTGTTGGAGAAGTTCTTAATGCATAGAATTTAACAATTTCGCTTTGTCCTTCAAAAGAAAAATTACCTTCGTTATTTAAAATAACAGAATCAACAACTACAATATTGTTTGTTTGTAATTCTTCTAAAAATAATTTTATTCCATTAGCATTTTTTATTTCTCCAGACACAGTAAAATGATCTACTTGTTCCTTACAGCTCCCGATTAAAATTACCAGCGATGTAAAAAATATTAATCTTTTCATTCGTATTATTTTCATAGATTGTTTGATGCTTTTTCTTAGCACTCAAAAGTACTTCTTTTTAATAAAATAAGATAGAAGACCAATATAAAATTAAAACTTTTTAAATTACAAACTAATATTACAGGTATTTAGTATTAAGCCAAAAGGAATTAACAGAATCCATTAATTAATGTAGTATAATTTTTATATTTTTGTGCTGCTTTTAAAAGTATAGATATTGTGGTTATTCATACAAGTTTAGAGAAATTTAAAATTAAGAACCCTGTTCTTACCATTGGAGTTTTTGATGGAGTGCATCAAGGACATGTAAGTATCTTGTCAAAGCTTATAGAAATTGCTAAAAGAAATGGAGGGGAATCGGTAGTATTAACATTATGGCCACACCCCAGAATTGTATTAAACAAAGATATTGATAAGTTAAAATTACTTAATACAATTGATGAAAAGAAATTTCTTCTTTCGAAAACAGGGATAGATCATTTAATCATTCTTCCTTTTACAAAAGAATTTTCCCAACTAACTGCTTGTGAATTTATTGAAAATTATCTTGTTAAAAAGATTGGTGTAAAACATCTTGTTGTCGGGTATAATCATCAATTTGGAAAGGATAGAAAGGCCGGATATGAATTCTTAAAAGAATGTGCTGCAAAGTTTAATTTTGGGATTGAAAAACTAGACGTTAAGCTAATTGAAAACGATAAGGTCAGTTCTACAAAGATTAGAGAATTTCTAACATCAGGCTATTTAGAATTAGCAAATAAGTATCTTGCTTATGAATATTTTATTAGCGGAAATGTTGTTGAAGGAAATCAGATAGGTAGAAAGATTGGTTTCCCTACTGCAAATATTAAAATACCTGAACCGTTTAAACAAGTGCCTCGTGACGGAGTTTATGCAGTAAGAGTAAGGTTAAATGGAGATTCATATTTCGGGATGTTAAATATTGGCTCAAGACCAACCATTGATGCTACCCTAACAATTAAAAATATAGAAGTTCACATTTTCGATTTTGATCAAAAAATTTATAATCAGACAGTAACGGTATCTTTTGTAAAAAGAATACGCGACGAAAAAAAATTCAATGGGCTTGAAGAACTTTCCGAACAGTTGATTAAAGATAAAGAAGAAATCAGGAAACTTTTTTTTATTGGTTAATCGAACATTTTACATAATTGCGCGTATAGTTTTGAATGATATATATTTTGGAGTAATTTTACATTCCTTATAATTAAGAAAAATACTAATTAAAATATTATAAAATGGAAATTGAAGGAACAATGGTTGACAGTTTACCTTACAAGGTAAAAGATCTGGACTTGGCTGAGTTTGGAAGAAAGGAAATTGAAATTGCAGAGAAAGAAATGCCCGGTCTAATGTCCTTAAGAGAAAAATTCGGGAAAGAAAAACCTTTAAAAGGAGCAAGAATAACAGGTTCTTTGCATATGACAATTCAAACTGCTGTTTTAATTGAAACTTTAGTTGAATTAGGAGCAGATGTTCGTTGGGCAAGCTGTAATATCTTTTCTACGCAAGACCATGCAGCAGCAGCAATAGCAAAAGCAGGGGTACCTGTTTTTGCATGGAAAGGTGAAACTTTAGAAGAATACTGGTGGTGTACAAATCAGGCCCTTACTTTTCCAGGCGGACATGGCCCTCATTTAATTGTTGATGACGGTGGCGATGCCACTTTAATGGTTCATAAAGGAGTTCAGGCTGAAAATGATGCGGCATTTCTTGATTCAAATCCTTCAGCAATTGACGAGAAAGAACTTTATAAAAGTTTGAAAAAAACATTAGAACAAGATTCACAAAAATGGCACAGAATAAGCAAAGAGATTAAAGGTGTTTCCGAAGAAACCACTACTGGAGTTCATCGTTTATACCAAATGATGGAGCGCGGCGAATTGCTTTTCCCTGCAATTAATGTTAACGACTCTGTAACAAAATCGAAATTCGATAACTTATACGGATGCCGGGAATCATTAGCTGACGGAATTAAAAGAGCGACAGATGTTATGTTAGCAGGAAAAGTTGTTGTAGTATGCGGATATGGTGATGTTGGTAAAGGTTCTGCAAAATCTATGCGTTCATACGGAGCAAGAGTAATTGTTACTGAAATAGACCCAATTTGTGCATTACAGGCATCAATGGAAGGTTTCGAAGTAAAAACAGTTGAGGATGCTCTTGATGAAGGAAACATTTTTGTGACTACAACAGGTAATAAAGATGTAATTACTGCCGAGCACATGGCAAATATGAAAGATCAGGCAATTGTATGTAATATAGGTCACTTCGACAATGAAATTCAAGTGGATAAGCTAGAAAAATATCCTGGTGTTGAAAAAATCAATATCAAACCGCAAGTGGATAAATACATATTCCCTGATAATCACGCAATATTCTTATTAGCAGAAGGACGATTAGTAAACTTAGGATGTGCAACAGGACACCCATCATTTGTTATGAGCAATTCATTTACAAATCAAACATTAGCTCAATTAGAATTGTGGAAGAATAATTATGAAACAGATGTTTATCGTTTACCAAAACATCTCGACGAAGAAGTTGCTCGCTTGCATTTGGAACAAATAGGAGTAAAATTAACTAAAATGACTCCAGAGCAAGCTGAATATCTGGGAGTACCAATGGATGGTCCATATAAACCAGATCATTATAGATATTAATCGCAATAATAAAAAACGGCTAATTTTAAATTAGCCGTTTTATTTTTCTAGTATTTTTAATTTGTTACTCTAACGGTATTAATTCCATCAAAATAACAATTATATTGTTTTAATGGAGATTTTGTGGGTCCTTGTTTAATACTACCTGCTAAGTCTAATCCTGTCATCCAGTATTCAGAATCGCAACATGGGCAATCTAATACACCTGCAAATTCATCATCATCATCAACAGCGCAGTTTTTAGATGCTTCGTACCGGCATGCTCTATCAAATGCTAAAAACGTGTTTTGTTCTTTTCTGTAAATAATTAATCCCGCAATGCCATGTCCATCAATAAATTTATATGTGTCAACCAGCATATTTCCCAGTTGGGTATCAAGAGATAATATTACGTTAACGCTTACATTTGGAAAAGGAGTTTCATCATCATCACAGCGAACAAATATTAATAGGACTATTATTGGTATTAAAAAAAACCTTAAATTTGGTTTTGAAATTATATGTCTCATATTCAGTGTAATTTGAAATACAAAAATAAACAATTGCTTATCATTATTAAGCAAACGTTCTTAATATTTTTAATATTGTTGTTTATTACTTCTTGCGTTTCAAATAAACCCATGACAAGCATGGAAAAATCAGAGAAGTATAAAGAAAAAAAGGAAAAGCAGCGAAAAGAAGAGTATAAAAAAAGTAGGGAAAAGGCCCGCCAGGAGCATTATAACAGGCAGGCCGAAAGCACAAAAAAAACCTGGGATTTAAATAAGCAAAAGTCTGAGGAATGGATAAATAAGGGATATCATGAAAGGTCTATTAAAGAAAAGATAAAAAGTTTCTTTGGAAACTTTAAAAGAAATCCAAAACCTGATGAAGGTTTGTATTCTAGAAATTTGACAAAAAGCAGAAGTGTTAAAAAGGACAAAGAAGAAATAGCAAAAGAAAAAATACAAAAAGAGAAAGAAGCCAGAAAGAAAAAAGCTAAATTGCAAGAACAAAAAGAAAAAGACAAAAAGAAACAAGAATTAAAAAAAGCAAAATTAACTGATAAAAAGACAAAAGAAAAAATTGCTAGAGAGAAAGAAAAGAGCAAACAAAATATTAAATTACAGGAGAAAAAAGAAAAAGAGAAAGTAGCACTTAGGAAAAAACAGGAAAAAAGGAAAATTCAAATTGAGAAAGCGAAAGTAAAACGAGAAAAGGATAAAAAGAAGCAACAAGAAAAATCGCGTAAAGAAAGAGAAAAGAAAAATAAAAAAATACAGAAGAATAAAGAAAAAGCGAAAAGAAAAAAAGAAAACGACAGATCAAAAAGAAAATAGTTATGGACGATATATTTGATAGCCTGATATACATTTTAATTACAATTGTTGCATTTGCTATTTCTGTTTTAGGGAAAAAGAAAAAGAAAAGGCCTGTTTCTGTGCAACAAAATGAAAATAACTTTAGGCAAACACAAAGAGAAAATTCATTTATACCCAGTTTAGAGAAGATTATTAAGCAACAAATGGGAATTGATGATACAAATTTATATAGTGAGTTTGATGATACTATTAATGAAAAATACCAATTAATGGATGAGCCAATTGATTCTATACCTAAAGAATATTTAGACGATAAACCAGACATTCCGTATAGTATAGAATATGACAACACAGATTTAATAGAGGAAGAATCAATTGATAAGCAAGATATTACGAAAGAAGAACTTCAATCGGAAACAATACTGGATGAATTTGATTTGAAAAAAGCAGTGATTTTCTCTGAAATTTTAAATCGAAAAGAATATTAAGTGGTTAACAATTAGTTTTTATAGGAGATATGTTGAATATTTTGTAGGAATGTTATTTTTTTTTATTTTTGTAAAAGATAAAGAAGAGTTCCTGCGATATCGGAATTCTTCTTTATTTATTGTATAAGCTAAAAGCATAAAATAAAACATTAGAAAAATGGCAAAAGTTTCTTACGTTACAGAACAAGGGTTTGAGAAGTTAAAGAAGGAGTTAGAACAACTAGAGACTGTTGAAAGACCAAAAATATCAGCAGCAATTGCTGACGCACGCGATAAAGGTGATCTTTCAGAGAATGCAGAGTATGATGCAGCTAAAGAAGCCCAGGGATTACTGGAATTAAAAATAAGTAAACTGAAAGATACTATAGCAAATTCAAGAATTCTTGATCAATCAAAATTAAATACATCTACAGTGCAGATTCTAAATAAGGTTAAGATTAAAAATAAAAAGAATGGAGCTGTTATGGAATATACTATTGTATCGGATAGTGAGGCTAATTTAAAAGAGGGTAAAATGTCCGTTAATACACCTATTGCAAAAGGATTATTAGGAAAAAAAGTTGGTGATGTTACTGAAGTTCAGGTTCCTAACGGCATTATGGAATTTGAGATCATTGAGATTTCACTTTAAAACAAAATAAAATGGCTTCTATTTTTACTAAAATTGTTCAGGGCGAAATACCATCATACAAAATTGCAGAGGATGAAAATTATTACGCCTTTTTGGATATCTTTCCATTAGCTAAAGGACACACTTTAGTAATTCCTAAGAAAGAAGTAGATTATTTATTCGATTTAGATGATGAGACATTAGCAGGATTAAATCTATTTGCAAAAAGACTTGCAAAGGCTATTGATAAAACAATTGAATGTGAAAGAGTAGGAGTTGTTGTGTTGGGATTAGAAGTACCTCATGCTCACATTCATTTAATCCCGCTTAAAAGCGAAGCCGACGCTTGTTTTTCAAAGCCAAAACTAAAACTAACAGAAGAAGAATTTAAAGAAATAGCTGAAAAAATAAAATCAGCATTTGAATAAAATATTTTTAAAGCATGTTAAAGGCCGAAGAAATTTTCTTCGGTTTTTTTTGTCACAACAGATATTAAAATAAGTTAATAAAAGTTAAACAAACAATCTTTTTTCATATATCACGTATAATATATAAAAGCCGGCAAAGAGCGAATTTGTGGGGAGGAAATGTTAAACCTTAAACCCCATTACTATGAAACCAAAAAAATCAAAAAAAGCAAACTTGGAAAGATTTCGGACAATCTTTTTCCAAATCGGAACTGTTCTTACTCTCGCCGCCATTCTTGTGGCATTCGAATGGAATTCTACAGTAAAATTAAAAGAAATTGAACACGACTATATTTCGTGGGATGATTCTGAAGTTCTTCCACCAGTAACAAAGCCAAAGCCAGAAATTAAAGAAGTTAAGCCGCCATCATTTAATTTTGAGATAGTTGATAATAATAAGGAAATAGATATAGAAGATGATTTACAAAAGATATTGGCGGACCTTGAAAATTTTGATCCATATGATTATGTTGACTTTGGGAGAAGAGAAGATGCTGTTGATGATGATCCAGTATTAATCGCTCAAATTATGCCAACCTTTCAAGGGAAAGATATTAATAGTTTTAGAGATTATATTGCAAAAAACCTGAAATTTCCTGAAAGAGCAAAAAACACTGGAATTTCAGGAACAGTGTATGCAAGTTTTGTTGTAGATAAAACAGGAAAAATATCTAGTGTAAAAATTTTAAGAGGTGTTCATCCCGATATTGATAATGAAGTGATTAAAGTAATTAGGAATTCTCCTAAATGGGAGCCAGGCTTTAATAATGGAAGATATGTAAATGTACAATTTTCTATTCCTGTTTCCTTCAAATTAATGTAGTAATAATCGAAAAGTTTTAAATTAGGCTGCCTTTACAGGCAGCTTTTTTATTTTATTGATTTTGATGCACAAATCACAATTTTATTACCTTTGCATACACAATAAAGAAAGAAATTAAATTAATTTTTAGGAATGCCAAAAAATATTGATACAGCTCCAAAACCTGAGTACGCGGTGTTGGTTGGAGTAATAAATCAGGAGCAGGATGTTAAGCAAGTTGAAGAGTATTTGGACGAGCTGGCTTTTTTAGTTAAAACGGCAGGTGCTATTCCTATTAAACAATTTACGCAAAAAGTAAACATCCCTAATTCTCGAACTTTAATTGGAGAAGGGAAACTGGAAGAAATTGAATATTTCGTTAAAGACAATGATATTGACCTGGTTGTTTTTGATGACGATTTAACACCTACTCAACATAGAAATATAGAAAAAGTTCTAAAGTGTAAATTGCTGGACAGAACGAATTTAATACTTGATATTTTTGCCAAAAGAGCTCAAACTGCACATGCTAAGACACAAGTTGAGCTCGCTCAGTACGAGTATTTGTTACCACGATTAGCAGGTATGTGGACTCACCTTGAACGTCAGCGAGGGGGTATTGGTATGCGTGGTCCGGGAGAGCGTGAGATTGAAAC
>CAZPMA010000024.1:0-33506 GCA_964587535.1 uncultured Bacteroidales bacterium | reverse complement strand
ATACTTAAAGAATCAAAAATTGTTAAAAATGTATATCAGGAAGATTTGGACATTGCTGTTGTTTTAAATACTGATTACAATGTTACAGATTTAAATAAATATTGTTTTGAAAAAGATCAAATACTTACAAAGATTATTGTTAGAAAGCAAAGTCTTGAAGATCAATTCTTACAATTAGTTAAATAAGATTTTTAAAAATAAATAAAATGAAAAAGTTATTTAGTTTAGAAAAAATAAAAGCACTATCATATCCTACCTTTAAAGTATTAATGATTATTCATTTTTTATTGTTCTTTATAGTTGTGTTGGTAGTTTCAAGAATACATTTTAGTGTGCCAGGATTTTCAATTAAAGGATTGTACCAGTTTCCAAATATCTGGGAATTTTTTCCCTGGGTAGCCAGCTGGTTTAATATCTTTTTAACTATTGTTTTAATCGTTTTGGTGGGGAATGAGTTCTTATTTAAAACATTTAGACAAAATGTGATTGATGGATTAAATAGAAATGATTTGGTACATAGCAAATTGATTTTGATTTTAACAATTGCCGTATATACCTTTTTAATGGTATTATTAGCAGTAATTATCTATGGCCTTATTTTTACAAAGGAGTTTAGTTTTGAAATCATATTTGAAAACGCATATTTAATTTTAATATATTTTATACAGGCAGTTGGCTATATGACATTGGGTTTGCTTTTCGCTACCTTATTCAGGAATACTGCTCTTTCAATAATATTATTCCTGGTGTATTTCCCGGTTGAAGGAATTATACGTTTGTTTTTTAAAGCAGAAGCACGTAGATATTTTCCTCTGAAAATTATTTCAAATTTAACACCACGCCCTGAAGTGTTTACTATGGCTTCAGAAAAACAATATGTTAACTCATCAGGTAAAAGTCAGTTGGATTTAAGTGAGATGGGAATAGTTACCGAAAATTTACCTCTGGGTATAACCATCTTTTTAGCAGCCGGATATATTGGGTTCTTTATTGCGTTAACATACATTTTAATGAATAGACGAAGCTTATAATAGAGAAAGCCTGGGAATTTCCCAGGCTTTTTATTTGAGTGGTTTAAGTTAAAGGAGACTTAATTTTTTACTAGGTTATTGTTTTTATTTCTATCTGCAATCAGTTTAGAGCATACTTCATATTTCTCTTCATTCGTATAGTATTCCAACAGATTATTAAAAAAATGATTATCATTAAAATATGGATGTTTTTCGTTATATTCAATTCCATTATTGATTGTTAAGTAGAAATAGTCATCACTAGTCATTTCAACAATTTTTTCTTGATCTTCAGAACTACTTTCTTCTAAATTATTTATTGAATCATCAAATTGGTTCCGATATTTATCTAGAAACTGAATAATACTTAATTGTAATTTAATAGAATCGTTATTTTCTTCTAAAAAACGCTTATTTATTGCATATCGTTCGTTTAATTTCTCAGAACGACTGGAAGAAACAGGTTCTTTCAGTATTTCCCTTACAATCTTTTCGTTCTTGTGTATCATTGTCAAATTATTCTGAACTCTTTCTTTTAGAAAGTTAAGTGTTTGATTTAAAAATTCTTTCATGAATACGTTCTTTGTTTGTCGTTATTTACTTAATAAACAATGCAAACATTTATTAGTTTATATGTATTGATTAATATTGAGAATTCTTTGATAAAAGAACAACAAAAGGGGATTAAGAGTTATTGTTTTGTATCTAAAGCATCTCTTAATCCATTACCAACTATTGTAAAGGAAAGGACCATAAGCATTATTGCCATACCTGGAAGTATTGCCAGATAGGCTTTATCCATAATAATATAACCATAGTGCTCTTTGATCATTGTGCCCCATGAAGGAATTGGTAGTTGAACTCCAATTCCAAGGAAACTCAGACCTGCTTCTAAAAGGATTGCTGTTGCAAAATTAGCAGCTGAAATGATAATCACAGGACTCATTGCATTGGGCAAAATGTGTTTAAAAATTATTCTGCTATTACTATATCCTAAAGACCGGGCCGCTTCAACATATTCTTTTTCCCGAATGCTTAAAACCTGACCACGAACAACTCTTGCAACTTCTACCCACATGGTTAATCCAACAGCAATAAATATTTGCCAAAAACCTTTTCCTATTACCATGGTTATTGCTATTACCATTAATAAGGTTGGAATAGACCAAATAACATTAATCAACCACATGATTATATCGTCAACAATTCCCCTAAAATATCCGGCTAAAGCACCTAAAAATATTCCAATCAAAAGTGAAATGGATACAGAAATAAATCCAACAGAAAGCGATACCCTGGTGCCAATTAACAATCTGCTCAAAAGATCGCGTCCAAAACGATCAGTTCCCAGAATGAATTTTTTTTCTAAAATACACTCTTCCTGCACAATCTTCTTGAGATCATTGAAGGAAATTATGTTGGTTTTGCCTTTTAGATCATTGTAAATAAATTTATTATCTGTAAATAAAATCTTACTACCATATTGAACTGCAAATGCGACATCAACCAGTTTATGTTTCGTGTAAACAGGATCTTCGCCTTCAACATCATTAAAGTGTTCAATAATTATATGTTGATTTTCAAAGTAGTATGCATTGATTGGTATGTAGTAATAGTTTGATTTTTCTCCAACAATCATTCTATTTATAAATCCTTCTTTATTAATGTTTTCATTTTTTCTGATTTTCAAAAATTGACATTTAAAGCCGGGTTTTTGAGTTGTAATTTCAAGTATTTGATTATTTGCAAATGGTGTTTTATCGGGAGTAATTAAGTAACCCAAAATACCTATAAATAAAGCTGTAGATATAAATATTAATCCTCCTACAGATAGTTTGTTGGATTTAAATCTTTTCCATGCAAGATCGCTTAACGAACTGCTAATCTCAATATGTTTCTTCTTAAAAAGCATGTAAGGCAAAATTATCTTTTTTATTCAGATTTACGATTTTTCCAGCGGAATTTACCTACTAATCCTAAAAAAACGCTTATTGAAATATAAAAGGGATATATGATCTGAGTTGGAATAAATAACCATAAAAGGTTCTTACGATGGAAGAATTGCAGAAAAATAAAAAGGAAAATAAAATCAAAAATGGATTTAATGCTAAGCAATATAATAAAATGAATTAAAAGAGTTTGATTAAATACAGCCCCAATAAGATTAACAGATAATATCACGTTTACTAAAGCTACTACAAAGGAAGTAAAAATTATATCAAAATCTCTATATGCTTTACTTTTCGACACCCATCTAATCCGCTGATTTATAAATTCATTAAATGTTTTCAAGGCTTTAGTATAAACAATAGCGTCTTTAGATTTAAGAAAATGTATCTTCTCTCGGGCTATCTTTTTTGCAGCAAGCATTAAAAAGATATCATCCCCTGAAGCAAAATCATGTTTTTTATTACTTTCAAGATACAAGCTCTTTTCAAAAAGTAAATTAGCACCATTACACATTATTGGTTTGTGTATCCCAATAGCTCCAGCTCCTGAAGCAATTAAACTCGCGAATTCTAAAGACTGAAATTCTGAAGATAAACTTTTTGACTTTGTAATTTCCACGGGTCCCGAAAGTAAAACAGGTTTATGGTGATAATAATATGTGCACATGGAATCAAGCCAGTTTGAATCCATATGGCAATCAGCATCAGTGGTAATAATGGTTTCATACCTTGAATTTTGGATTCCGAACATTAATGCTGCTTTTTTACCAGTTTGGGTTTTTGGTAAATCTAAAAGATTAAAATTACTTTTATCTTTGATATAATCACTGATAATATTTCTTGTTTGATCATCAGAGTGGTCGTTTATAAGAAGAATTTGAATTAATTCTTTCGGATATTTTTGCTTATGAAGTGATTTTAATAAATATTGAATATTATTTTCTTCGTTACGGCAGGCAACAACAATACTTACAGGGATGTTTTTCTTTAAAGAATTAAATTTATATTGTTTTAACCTAATCCATCCAATTAAGTATCCTGAGATTAAAACACCATATATCAATATTATAATATAACTTAAAAATTCAAGTGTTAACATATTTATCAAAAGTAATAAAATCTGTCAGATATTGATTTAGGATTTCTAAATTCATAACTTAGCTTAAATCATTTATCATGGGGCAGGTTAAGATAATGAATAAATTAATAATACTTATCATACTAGCAATTGCAATTGTTGATTGTAAATCTCAAACTAAAGATTTTACAGAAGTTACTTGCGATGACAGAGAAGCAATTGTTTCAGGTTCATTTTACCCAGATAATTCAAATGAATTAAAATCGCAGTTAGATCTGTTATTTGCTCAATCTGCTAAGATGAAAACCTATGATGAAGTCTTGGCAATTATTTCACCCCATGCCGGATATATATTTTCAGGTAAAGTTGCAGCATCAGCATTTAATCAGATTAATCCGGATAAAGAATACGACAACATTTTTATTATTGGATCAAGTCATCATGTTTTATTCAAAGGAGCATCTGTGTATAATATGGGAGATTATATAACACCCTTAGGAAAGGTTAAAGTAAATAGAGAATTAGCTTCTAAGTTGATAGATGAAAATGAAATATTTGTGTTTAATCCAGATGCTCATAATAACGAGCATAGTTTAGAAGTTCAGTTACCATTCTTACAGTATAAGATGAATAAAGAATTTCAAATTGTACCTATTGTTACCGGAACACAAAGCTTGGGAGATGTTGAAAAATTATCTAAAGCATTAGAACCATATTTTAATGAAAAGAATCTTTTCATTATTAGCTCAGATTTTTCTCATTACCCTAAATACGAAGATGCCAAGATGGTAGATAAAAATACAGCGGATGCTATCTTATCAAATTCTGTTGTAAGACTAATAGATGCAATAAATCAAAATGCATCTTTAGGGGTACAAAATTTGGCAACAAGCTTATGTGGATGGCCTGCTGTTTTTACTTTATTAAGCATTACACAAAAGAACAGAGACCTACAGGTTATTCATGTTGATTATCAGAATTCAGGAGATGTTTTAAAAGATAAAAGCAGGGTGGTAGGATATCATGCTATCGTTTTTGCAAAGAAAAAAAATAATGATATGGCCGAAAATCAATTTACATTAACAGATGCAGAAAAGAAAAAGCTCCTGGATATTTCTCGCAATACTATTGAGGAATTTTTAAAATCGGGGAAAATAATTTCAGTGGATAAGTCGGAAATAAAGGATGCTTTTAAAATTAAGTGTGGAGCTTTTGTTACGTTGCACAAGGATGGGAATTTACGTGGATGTATTGGACGCTTTGTAACTGATGAACCTTTATATGAAGTGATACAAAGAATGGCAATCTCAGCAGCAACTGAAGATCACAGGTTTCCAGCAGTTGAATTTAACGAAATGTCAGAGATCGATATAGAAATATCTGTGTTAACACCTCTAAAGAAAATTGAATCAATTGATGAAATTGAAATGGGTAGACATGGTATTTACATTAAAAAAGGATTTGCATCAGGCACTTTTTTGCCACAAGTAGCTTTAGAAACAGGTTGGACAAAAGAAGAATTTTTAGGGTACTGTTCAAGGAATAAAGCCGGCTTAGGATGGGAAGGATGGAAAGATGCTGATATTTACACCTATGAAGCATTAGTATTTGGCGAAAATGATTTTAAATAATACTTTATGAGTGCTAATAAATTTCCCTCCAAAATAGTAGTTAAACCCAGTATTATTTTGCTGGGTTTTATAACATTTATTAGCCAGGTAATTTTTCTTCGTGAATTTTTAACTTTCTTTAATGGTAATGAGTTGGTTATTGGAGTTATTCTAGCTAACTGGATGTTTCTTACAAGTTTTGGTGCATACATTGGCAGATATTTTAAGAATACGAAAAAAAGAGTGGAAAGAATTTTAATCTTTTTATTCTTACTTGCCGTATTTTCTTTTTCTACTGTTATTGCCTTGCATTATTTTTGGTATAAGATTTATGATCCAGGAATAATGGCTGGATTAATACAAGTTTTTTATTATTCTTTAATAGTTTTAAGTCCATTTTGTATTTCATCAGGCATTCTTTTTACCTTACTTTCAAAAGAAGAATCTGATAATTGTAACATAAATAAAATTGGCGATGTTTATGCCTGGGAAGCATTTGGCAGTACTGTTGGGGGACTAATTCTGAATTTTATTTTGATTTGGGTTTTTAGTACTTTCCAGAGTTTATATCTGATTGTAAATATTGCAATGGTGTTTATTATTGTTAAAGCAATCCAAAAAAGTAATCGTATATTTTTAGGAATAATTTTAATTACAGTTTTTGGATTTAACAGTTTATTTTTTTTAAACAATTTTGATAAGCAGATTAGACAGATTGCTTTTCCCGGACAGGAAATAATATATTTTAAAGATTCTCCCTTTGGTATTTTTATAATTACAAATCAAAACGGACAAAAAAATTATTATGAGAATAATGTTTTAATATCTTCAACAGGAGATATCATTACAAGAGAAGAATCTGTTCATATCTCTATGGTTCAACACAAAAGCCCTTCAAATATTCTGGTCTTATCAGGAATTACTAAAGGGATAATTGATGAAATTCTTAAATATCCGGTAAAGTCGATTGATTATGTTGATATTAATCCTGAGATAATAGATATTGCAAAACATTATTTTAAGACTGATACGGTAAAACAATTAAACCTGATCGAAAAAGATCCAATTAGATACTTAAAATTAAATAAAACCAAGTATGATATTGTATTAATAAACTTACCAAAACCTTCTACCATCCATTTAAACAGATTCTACACAAAAGAATTTTTTGGCTTATTAAAGAAGAATCTGACAACTGATGCTATCATATCTCTATCAGTCCCTTCAAGTTCAAATTATATGAATGAAGAAGCAAAGAAGTTTCTTTCAATTATTTATGCAACCTTAAAATCTGAATTTCAATATGTAGAAATTTATCCGTTAAACGAAGATTTTCTATTAGCATCAAACGCATCACTTTCAAAAAAGATATCTGAAAAAATTAGTCTGTCGAATATTCAGAATCAGTATGTTAACGAATACTATTTTGATGATGAGTTATTAAAAATTAGAAGTGATAAGGTGTACGAACAATTAAGCAAGAATGTGGCATTAAATCTCGATTTTAGTCCTGTTTTTTACCAAAGTCAAATTAAATTATGGCTAAGCAAATTTGATATTAAATACTGGATTCCTGCAATTTTGATAATTCTTTTTTCAGGATTTTTCTTTATTAAAGCAGGGTCTGTTTATAAAGGAGTTTTTGCAGCAGGTTTTACAAGTACTAGTGTTGAAATAATCTTGCTACTGGTATTTCAAGTTGTATTTGGATATGTTTATGCTGTAGCCGGAATATTCATTATGATTTTTATGGGTGGTTTGGCATTAGGATCATATTATCTGCCTAAATATATTTCAATTAATAAGAGAACTTTTAGAAAGATTCAGTTCGGAATAAGCTTTTTTGCATTTTTGCTTCCCCTTATTTTTTTGATGGTTAAAAATATTAATCTGAATGATTATTTATTGTTTACAATATTTACAATACTTCTTTTGGTAATTTCTGTTTTAACTGGTGGAATATTTTCTCTGGCAAGTAAAATAATTAAAGAAGATTATGCTACTATTGCTTCGAACGCATATGGACTGGATTTACTTGGAGCTGCAACGGGAGCATTATTGTTTACAATTTATTTAATTCCAACATTAGGATTCCTTTGGTCTGTAATTATTGCAGGATTGTTTAATCTAATTGTAACTGCTAGTTCAAAAAAATGATTGCAAAAGTGCTTGAATCTGATCCTTATAAATTTTAAATTGTACTCAATTAAACTTTTTATTAATGAATCATAAGATCACAAAGCGTGAGTTTTTAAGATATGGATTTATGGGATCTTGTGCATGTGCAATGGGGGTCGGAAAGGTTTGCGCTTTACCAACGAATCTTCTTTCATCAGATGATTTATGGAAGTGGAGTAAACTTTCTAAGTATTATATTGAAACACCTCGAGGAACAAAATGCTTGATTTGCCCTAATGAATGTGTGTTACAAGAAGGTGAAACTGGAGATTGCAGATCAAGAGTAAATTACAAAGGAAAAATATACTCCATTGCTTATGGAAACCCATGTTCGTTGCATGTTGATCCCATAGAAAAAAAACCGCTATATCACTTCTTGCCAGAAAGCAGGACGTTTTCAATAGCCGTTGCAGGTTGTAATCTAGCATGTTTAAATTGTCAGAATTGGCAAATATCTCAAGTTAGCCCAAAGGAAACACGAAATTATGATTTAATGCCAGATCAGGTTTATGCACAAGCTGATTATTATAAATGCAAATCAATAGCATATACCTATTCAGAGCCTATAGCCTTTTACGAGTATTTTCTCGACTCATCTAAAATTGCACACGAGCATGGAATGAAGAATGTAATGGTATCTGCCGGATATATAAACAAAAAACCTTTACATGAAGTAGCAAAGTATATCGATGCTGCAAACATTGATCTTAAAAGTTTTGATGATGAGATTTATGCCAGGTTAAATGCAGGAGCCTTACAACCTGTTTTGGATACTCTTAAAATATTAAAAGATGAAGGAGTGTGGCTTGAAATTACCAACTTAATAGTTCCGGAATGGACTGATAACATGGATATGATAAGGGAAATGTGTCAGTGGTTATATAAAAATGGTTTTGATGATACTCCTTTGCATTTTAGCAGGTTCTCTCCTTTATATAAGCTAACCCACTTACCATCAACACCGGTTAGTGCATTAAATCAGGCGTATAAGATAGCAAAAGAAGAAGGGATTAAATATGTTTATATTGGTAATGTCCCGGGGTCTAATGCTCAAAATACAATTTGTCCAAATTGTAAAAAAGTAGTACTAGAACGAAAAGGATATCAAATACTTCAAAACAATATTGTAAATAGCAAGTGTAAATATTGTGGAAATTCAGTTTCCGGAGTTTGGGAATAATGTAGAATGTTACTTTAATAATAATTTTGGGATTAAAATTCCTAATACTATTCCGGTTACATTAAAATAAAAATCCATTGGGTTAAAAGACCTGCCTGGAATAAAAGTTTGAATAAATTCACTTAATCCTGCAAAGATTAAGGCTCCAACTAAAAAATAAAAAAGCAATCTTGATTTTATTTTTAAATATTTATCGGCTTTCCAGAGTAAAAATAAAATGGATAAAGTAAAGTATACTGTAAAATGAATAATATAATCTAAGCGAAGAATTTTATTATTAAAATCAATCTCTAATTTTGGAGTATTTGGCATAACTGAAAGAATAATTATAACAGATCCCCACAGCCAGAAAATAAATCCAAATGTTTTTTTATGTTTAATAATGATTTCCACTCAGTAATTTCTTTGATTTAAGGCGCAAACTATTTAATACAACTGAAACAGAACTAAATGCCATTATTCCCCCGGCTATCATTGGATTTAATGTAAAACCATTTAATGGATAAAGAATTCCTGCTGCAATAGGTATTGCAATTATATTGTAAATAAAAGCCCAAAACAAATTTTGACGAATGGTTTTAACTGTAGCTGCTGATAATTTAATCGCTGCCGAAATTTTTTCTAAATCACCTTTAAGGAGAGTAATGTCAGCACTTTCAATAGCAATATCAGTTCCATGGCCCATGGCAATTCCCATATCTGCTTGTGATAAAGCAGGAGCATCATTAATTCCATCACCAACCATTGCTACTTTGTTTCCATCATTTTGCAACATCTGAATATAATTTAATTTGTCCTGTGGCATCACTTCAGCTAAAAAATGCCTTATTCCTGTTTGTTGTGCAATTTTCTGTGCTGTTCCTTTATTGTCTCCAGTTAACATATGAACATCAATGCCCATTCTATGTAGGTTATCAATGGCTTGTATCGATGTTTCTTTAATTTTATCTGTAACTGATATTAAAGCAACAATTACTTTATTTCGCGAAACAAAAATTTGTGTTTCTGTGATATTCCCAAATTGGTTAAAATATTGATGTTCTTCTTCAATATTTATATTATGTTCTTTCATTAATTGATAGTTACCAATTAAATATTCATTGTCATTGATAACTGCATATACTCCTAAACCAGTTTCGCTATTGAATTTCACAACATTTAAGCTACTATTCGATAAATGATTTAAATATCTTACAATAGATTCGGCAAAGGGATGTTCAGATTTTTTTTCAATTGCAAGTACCTCTTCTAAAACCAGATCGCGTTTGAGATCACTTTGTAGCCACACTATTTCACTTACTTCAGGACGTCCCATAGTAATTGTCCCTGTTTTATCTACAACAACAGCATCTATTTTTCTTGCATTTTCTAAAGTTTCGGCATTCTTAATTAATATTCCGGATTCAGCTCCTTTACCAATTCCAACCATCAGTGCTGTAGGAGTTGCCAGGCCTAAGGCACATGGGCAAGCAATTATTAATACGGTTACCAGGGTAACAAAAGCATGCGTAACTTTTGGATCTGGGCCTACAAAAAACCATAACAATGAACTAATAATAGAAATGCTTATAACAACAGGAACAAAGATAGATGCAATTTTATCTGCCATCCTTTGGGCAGGGGCCTTACTTCCCTGTGCATTTTTAACCATCTCGATTATTTGTGATAACATTGTGTTTTGACCAACTTTTTCTGCACGCATTTTAAAGCTTCCGGTTTTATTTATTGTAGCACCAATCACATAATCATGTTTGTTTTTTACAACAGGAATAGGCTCTCCGGTAATCATGCTTTCATCAACTGAAGAAGAACCTTCAGTTATTTTTCCATCTACCGGTATTTTTTCACCAGGTCGAATAATTATTATATCTCCAACAATAACATCATCAATTAGGACTTCTTGTTCTAGTCCATTTCTTAAAATTTTAGCCTTTTTTACTTTTAATCCCATTAATTTTTTAATTGAATCTGATGTTTTTGATTTGGCTTTTTCTTCAAGGTAACGGCCCAGTAAAATTAAAGCAATAATTACTACAGCAGCTTCAAAATAAACATATGGATTAATTCCCATTGAGATTAAATAGTCTGGAAAAATTGTGTTAAATGCACTATAGAGAAATGCTGTTCCAGTACTTAATGCAACTAATGTATCCATATTAGTCGACCTATGCTTTGCCTGTTTGTATGCAATAATAAAGAAGTCTCTACCAAACCATGCTATAACAGGCACAGTTAATATAAACATTAACCAGCTTGAGTATGGAATATTGCGAAAGAACATGGATATAATGAAAATTGGTGAAGCAAATAAGATTGAGAATATAGCCTTTTGCCTGGCTTTTTTAAGTTTGTCAACTTCCTGTTTATCAGTATCTTCAGGATTATAGCTTTTATTATTAACAATTAATTTATATCCTAAACTTTCAATGGATGCATTTAAATCTTCTGGAGTACGAATTGAATTATCAAATTCTACTCTAACACTTTCATTAGCAAAATTAACAATAGCAGAATATACTCCTTCCTGAGCAGAAAGCACACTCTCAATATTTTGTGCACAAACAGCACAACTCATTCCTTGAATATGATATGTTTCTTTTACTATTCCCATAGAATTATAATTGTTCTATTTCATAACCAGCGTTGGTTACTACAGTTTTAACTTTTTCAATAAGATCAGTATCTAATTTATTTTTAACATCAACCTCTAATACTTTATCTTGTATATCTAATAATACATTCCAGGATTCTATTTCGGGTATTGAATCCATTTCTGGCTTAATAGTTTGTATACAGCCCTTGCATTTAAGGTTCGTTTTAAATCTTAAAGTTACCATAATGTTTGGAAGTTTTTTGATTCTTTAAAAGAAGAATCGGTTCCGAAAGCGATTTTAAAGAAAATGATTATGAGAAAAATTACCTTGTTATTAACCCTTGCTTCCGAAACCGATTTAATATAATAAACAACTAATTTTGAAAATTGTTTATTTTGTGTATTCATTATTGCATTTTTATTGCAATAATTTGTTTTATTTATCTAGTTATTTTTTAGATGGTTCTCTATATGAAACAAAAGTAACACTATTGTTAGATATAATCAAGAGTTTATGCAAATGGAATCAGAAATAATTGCATCTGAAACTATTTTATTACGCAATAAACTTATAATCAGTATTTTTGAACAACATTAAATTTTAAAATTTTAAGAAATATTTTTTTTAAAGAAGAAAATCGAACCAAAAACTGAAGGAATAGCTAGATTAATTATCCACAAAAGCATGGTTGAAGCAATAATTCCAACGATATTTTCAGAGAATAATCCGATAAAGTAAATAGCTAGAGATCCTTTTATTCCTAACTCAGCTATGGTTGTAGTTGGTATTAAGGTGGCAAATAAGTATATTAAACTAATGGCTATAAATGCATTTATGGTTGATAGCTTTATATCAAAAACAATTAATAAAAAGTAAAATTGGGATATAAAAATGAAGTATCGTAAACAACTTAACAATATTACCTTTGTTAAGGTTTTATTTTCTGTATTTGCTAAATAGTCTAATTGGTCAGATCTTTTTTTAAAGAATTTAATTTTATATAGGAATCCTTTTATCTTTCTAATGTTAAAATAGCTCCAAAGAAGAAATATAATTATAATTAACAACAGGATTGTAAAAAAATCATTATAAGAATTAAGAATGTTTAATTCATTAGAATAAAAAATCCTTAAAGATAAATATCCCAAAACCCCATATAGAATAGTTGCTGTAAATTGGGCATAGCTGCCAACACTGGTAACTAACAAACCTGCAGTTCGATTATATTTTTTAATAAAGCTTATTCTTCCACCGATCTCTCCAATTCTGTTGGGAGTAAATATTCCTATTGTAATTCCTGCAAAGATAATTTTGAATGATTCAATAAAGGAGAACTCCTGAATTTCTTTCATTAAATATTTCCACTTTAATGCTTCAAAACCCCAGTTAATAAACATTAGAATAAAAACTATGAAAAGAATTACAATTTGATTTATATTAAAATGGATCATAGAAAACGATAAATCCTTAATTTTATTGAATGCAATAATCTTGTATACAATGAAAGTATATGATACAATAATAAGAATAAGACTTATAATTATGTTAATATTCTTCTTTTTCAAATGATCTTCTTTTTTACCAAAGATATCATTTATTTGATATTGAATTTACTTTTCCGATCTTTGCGCTAATTATTAGCGATTTTAAAAGATATTATTGAAGTTTATGACTTATGTACGCCCTAAAAAAAGCTTAGGCCAACATTTCCTAAAAGATAAAAACATTGCACAAAAGATTGTTGATGCAATTGAAGATTTAGAGCAAAAAACAGTATTGGAAATTGGCCCTGGAACAGGAGTTTTAACATCCCTTCTTGTGAAAAAGAATGACATTAATTTTTTTGCTATTGAAGTGGATTCAGAAGCTTATGAATTTTTACAAACAACATATCCAAGCTTAAGTGATCAATTAATTTTAAAAAATTTTCTAAAGTTCGATTTAAAAGAAATGTTTAAGGATCCAATAACAATTATTGGGAACTTTCCATATAATATTTCCAGTCAGATATTCTTTAGAGTGCTCGAAAATAGGGATATAGTGTTAGATGTAGTTTGTATGATTCAAAAAGAAGTTGCTGATAGGATAAAAGCAAATCATGGTAATAAAACTTACGGCATATTAAGTGTTTTTTTACAGGCCTTTTATGATATTGATTATTTATTTACTGTGGGGCCAAAGGTGTTTGATCCACCACCAAAAGTAAACTCGGCAGTAATACATTTAAAGAGAAATAATCGAAAGGAACTTGAATGTAATGAAAAACAATTCTTTAAAATTGTAAAATTAGGATTTAACCAAAGAAGAAAAACCTTAAGAAACTCCTTGAAAAGTATTTTAGTAAATTTACAAACTGATGATGAGATTTTTAATAAAAGACCAGAACAATTGTCTGTTGAAGATTTTGTATATTTAACAAATCTTATAGAATCAAAGCAATAATAAGTATAAACAGTAATTAGTATTCGTATGCAGTTTGAATTAACCAAGGATTATATTGATCAATTGATCGAAAATATTGAAAAGCATGAAGAGGTTGAAGTCTTTCATAAAGTAAAAGATCTTCACCCGGCTGATATTGCTGAAATTTATGATGAATTGGATATTGATCAGGCAAGGTTTGTACACGTATTACTGGATGATGAAATAGCTGCTGAAGTGCTTGTTGAACTGGAAGAAGATGATAGGGAACGATTCTTAAAAGTATTACCAAGTGAAGTAATTGCAAAACAATTTATCGACAAACTTGATTCTGATGATGCTGCGGATGTTATTGGTGAATTACCAGAAGAGAAACAGGAAGAAGTTATTGCGCATTTGGCTGATCTTGAACATGCAGGAGACATTGTCGATCTTTTAAATTACGATGAAGATACTGCAGGGGGATTAATGGCTAAGGAATTAATCACAGTAAACGAAAACTGGGATATAACTACCTGCCTTAAAGAAATGAGAAAACAAGCAGCTGATGTTGATGAAGTTTATTATGTTTATGTAATTGATGATAACGAAGTTCTTAAGGGAACTTTATCCTTAAAAAAATTATTGATTAATTCTTCTAATAAAAAGATATCTAATATAATTAATAGAGATATTATTTCAGTAAAAGCAGACACAGATTCGGAAGAAGTTGCTAATATTATGAATAAATACGACCTGGTTGCTTTACCGGTTGTTGATGCCTTGAATCGTTTGGTTGGGCGAATAACCATTGATGATATTGTAGATGTAATTCGTGAAGAAGCTGAGCGAGATTACCAATTAGTATCTGGTATTACGCAAGATGTTGAATCATCGGATAGTGCATGGGTATTAACACGCGCAAGGATACCGTGGTTGTTTATTGGTTTGTTTGGTGGAATTATTGCAGCCTTGGTAATGGGTGTTTATGAAGTGGATCTGGGACTAAATCCTAAAATGGCGTTTTTTATTCCTTTAATAGCTGCGATGGGCGGTAATGTAGGAGTACAATCTTCGTCTATTATTGTACAAGCACTTGCAAGCAATTCGATGGGATTTGAAAGTATTGGAAGAAAACTTTTTAAAGAATTAGGAGTCGCTGCATTAAATGGAATTATTTTATCAACCGTAATTTTTGCTTATAATTATTTCTTTAGTGATTCCTTTGCATTAACAATTACAGTTAGTACAGCACTATTTTCGGTTATTATTTTTGCATCCATGTTTGGAACTTTTGTCCCAATGGCACTTAACAAATTTAAAATTGATCCTGCATTGGCTACAGGACCATTTATTACAACTGTTAATGATATAATGGGATTATTTATTTATTTACTTATTGGGCGTGCTTTTTTTCTAATTTTTTAGAATATCTTCCAGTAATAAAATAATAAGAAAATAATCGGAATCAATATTCCAATGGATGTTAACCAAGCACCACGACCGGTTATCCCATTTTTCCCTTTTAAAATAAACAGGCCGGTAATAGCTAATAACATTAACGAAATGGCGTAAATATCTGATAGGATTGTCCACCATTTTTTTGGATTGTAATGTAAATAGTTAAACTGATGGAAAACAGGTCTGCGTTTAGATGTCTCAATATATCCTTCACCATTTGCAAGATCAATTGATATATTACCATCCTTTATAAAAATCCTTAGAGTATGATCATTTTGAAAATAGTGATTCTTGTATTTTTCTCCTTGAGTGTAATTGTTAACCAGATTAATAACTTCATTTTTATTTAATGAGTCTTTAACTAATTGATTGGATTCAATATTAAATTCTTTTGTTTTAATAATATAACTTGGATTCCAGTCGTCAATATGATTTAAGGCAATTCCTGACAAGCCGTAAATAATTGTCATAAAGAAAAAAATATAACCTAAATCGCGGTGTAAATCTCGATTGAGTTTTCTGATTTTCATAGTTAAAGCAATTAAAAAATCCGGAAATACTAATATTTCCGGACAAATATATTGAATTAAATTTTAATGTGTATGCTCTTCTCCTTCAGCATGCTCGTGATCATGATCTTCAGCTTCATGTTGGTGGTCGTGTTCAACAACTTCGAATTTACTTGCTTCAATCCAGAATTGCGAATAGTATCCGGTTTCCGATTCAGCAATTTGATTTCTCATTGCTTCTATTTGAGCTTTCTTTTCGTCTATTTCTGATTCTGTTTCATCATGAGTTCCTCCTGAATGATCATGCACAGCTTCATTGTCTGAACCTTCAGCTATTTCTTTCTCAAGATTTAAAACATATGCTTCGTCAATTCTAAGTTCTTTAAGGATACCAATAACCTTAACATAACTGCCTTCCAGCTCTCTTTCAAAAACACCGATTTCTTCATTAGGAATTATTTTAACAGCCGCGTCCGGGTTTTCGTGACCAACAATAAACATTCTTTTACCACCATGAGCACATACATGATTAACCATTCCCATAATTTCTATTTCCTGATCAACAAAGCTGGTTATGTCTTCTAAAACTTGCTCAACTGAAATTTTAGCGATGTTATTTTCAACAGCTTTTTCTTCTTTCTGTATTTGATTACCACATGATACTAATAATCCTGCTATTGCAAGAATACCCAATACTTTCTTTATCATAAATTTATGTTTTAAGTTAATTATTAAATTTTGATGTAAATATACAATTTGAATATAGAAATATTGAAATCAAATTATTATTTAACATCAAATTAACTTAAAAGTTTAAAATGTAGTATTTATAGCTTCAACAGGGTTTAGTTTGGCTGCTTTGTACGATGGGAAAATTCCGGAAACAATACCTATTACTATAGAAATAAATAATCCAAGTATGATATTTCCAATCGTTAGGCTTATTTCTAATTCTATTTTGGATGTTGCGATTAAGCTTCCTATAAAAATTAGCAATAAACCAATTACCCCACCAATTAGTGATAACATAATGGCTTCGAATAAAAACTGGAATAAAATAAATTTTCTTTTAGCTCCCAATGATTTTTGTATTCCGATAATATTCGTTCGTTCTTTAACCGAAACAAACATGATATTAGCAATCCCAAATCCGCCAACTAAAATAGAGAATCCACCAATTAACCATCCTGCTACATTTATTACTCCAAAAATACTATTAAGAGCAGAGTTTAAAACACTGGATTGATTAATAGCAAAGTTGTCTTTTTCTCTTGGGCTTAAAGCTCTTGAAGCTCTCATAATACTTCTAACTTCATCTTTTAATTCAGAAATCGTTACTCCTGGTTTAGCTTTAACCATTATGTTAGGATTCGTGTTTTCACTTCTAATATCCATAATGGCTCTGGCATATAAAACAGGTAAAACGATCATTTCATCTAAACTACCGCCACTATTCAGAATATCTTTTCCTTCTTTGGCAACTAGTCCTATTACTGTTACTTTTCTGCCATGAATTTTAATTTCCTTACCAACAGGGTTAATTCCACGAAAAAGATCTAAAGCAACCTGATGACCTATAATACAAACATTTTTACCTGCAACTGATTCAAAGGGAGTAAAATATCTGCCATCTTTTAATTCAAAAGTTCTGATTAGTTCAAATTCATGAGTGTTTGCCCAGATTATAGTGTTTTCCCTGGTATTACTTTTATATTTTACATTTCGTATGGATGCTGCATAAAAGTTTACAACTTCTGCTTTTTCCGATCTTTTCTTTATTAATTCATATTCTTCATATTTAGGAACAGGTCTTTTCCAGTAATCCCACCATTTATATTCTTCTCCTGGTTCTGGTGCCCAAGGCCATTTGTCAATGTAAATAATATCGTCACCCAATGATGAAAGGCTGTTTCTAATTGTATTTTCTAAAGCATCAAGTACAGTAAATACCGATATAATGGCAAATATTCCGATAGTAATTCCTAATAAAGTAAGTAATGTCCTTAATTTGTTAACTCTCAAAGCGTTAATTGCAAATAGAAAACTCTCTTTTATGAGGTTTAGTAAAAACATATTTTTAATTCAAATAACTATTTAAAGATTTTTAAACAAATATACAATATCTGATTTTTTTTTTGGCTTATTATTCATATTTTCGAGAAATTATTATGATAGGCAAATATGTAGCATTACTGCAAATTTTAAAGCATATCTGATTACCATTTTACAGTTTTTTTTAACTATTTTTGTGGGATCAAATAACTTTTTGTAAATGAGTAACTTAAAAAAGATTAATTCGGCGTTAATTTCGGTTTATGATAAAAATAATTTAGAACCGATCATTGAGAAATTAGATAAATTAGGAGTAAAAATATATTCAACAGGCGGAACAAAAAACTTTATTGAAAGGTTAGGAGTAAAAGTGACTGCTGTTGAAGAAGTAACTGATTACCCATCCATACTGGGAGGAAGGGTAAAAACCTTACATCCAAAAGTTTTCGGTGGCATACTTGCAAGACGTGATAATGAATCTGATAAAGAACAGTTAATACAGTATGAAATCCCGGAAATAGATGTTGTTATTGTTGATTTATATCCTTTTGAAAATACAGTTGCTTCTGGTGCAACAGAGCAAGAGATCATTGAGAAAATTGATATAGGTGGAATATCTCTTATAAGGGCTGCGGCTAAAAATTTTAAGGATACCTTGATCATACCATCAAAAAACCAATATTCAGATTTTATTAACTTATTAGAAGATAAAAAAGGAGAAACATCAATCGAAGAAAGAAAGAAATTCGCCCTAGAAGCTTTTAACGTCTCTTCGCACTATGACACAGCCATATTTAATTATTTTAATACAGCTTTTAACAAGCCGGTTTTTAAACAAAGTATTGAAAATGGAAATGAATTAAGATATGGAGAAAATCCACATCAAAAAGGATTTTATTTTGGAAATTTAGAAGATGTATTTGAACAATTACATGGAAAGCAGATATCTTATAATAATTTATTAGACATTGAAGCTGCAGTGCAGTTAATAGCTGAGTTCGATGAAACTACCTTTGCAATTCTTAAGCATAATAATGCCTGCGGACTTGCATCAAGAACAAAATTAGTTGATGCATGGAACGATGCTTTGGCTGGCGATCCAATATCTGCATTCGGTGGTATTTTAATCACTAATCAAGAAATAGATATGAGAACAGCCATTGAAATTGATAAGATATTCTTCGAAGTAATCATAGCACCTTCATATAATAGTGATGCATTAGAAGTTCTTAAGAAAAAGAAGAATAGAATTATCTTAATTCAAAAGATGTTTGAGTTTCCAAAAATACAATATCGTTCAATGTTAAATGGTGCATTGGTACAAGATCGCGATTTGAAAATGGAGATTGAGGAAGATCTAAAACCGGTTACCACGATTAAGCCAACGAAAGAGGAAATAGAAGATTTATTATTTGCAAATAAACTAGTAAAAAATTCAAAGTCAAATACAATTGTTTTAGCAAAAAACAAACAACTTTATGGAAGCGGAGTAGGTCAAACATCCAGAATAGATGCATTAAAACAAGCTATTGAAAAGGCAAAAACATTTAAATTTGACTTAAACGGTGCCGTTATGGCATCAGACGCATTTTTTCCATTTTCAGATTCTGTTCAAATTGCTAATGAAGCAGGTATAAAATTAGTAATACAACCAGGGGGATCTGTTCGAGACCAGGAATCAATAGATTATTGTAATCAGAATGGGATGGCAATGGTATTTACAGGAACCAGACATTTTAAACATTAAAATAAATTAGAGAATTAACTTAATATATTACGCATAATGGGATTGTTTTCATTTTTTACTCAAGAATTAGCCATCGATTTAGGAACGGCTAATACCATTATTATTCATAACGATAAAATTGTTGTTGATGAACCATCGATAGTTGCTGTTGAGCAAAGTACCGGAAAGCTAGTAGCCATTGGAAAGAAAGCGCGACAGATGCATGGTAAAACACACGTTAATATTCGCACAATTCGTCCTTTAAAGGATGGTGTAATTGCAGATTTTAATGCAGCGGAATTAATGATACGTGGAATGATAAAAATGATTAATAGTAAACATCAATTATTTGCTCCGTCTTTAAGAATGGTTGTTTGTATACCATCTGGAAGTACTGAAGTTGAAATGCGTGCCGTACGTGATTCATCTGAACATGCCGGTGGGCGAGATGTTTATATGATTTATGAGCCTATGGCTGCAGCAATTGGTATGGGTATTGATGTTGAAGAACCAAGAGGAAGCATGGTTGTTGATATTGGAGGAGGAACCACAGAAGTTGCTGTTATTGCATTGGGTGGTATTGTTAGTAATAAATCAATTCGTATAGCCGGTGATGCATTTACAGCAGACATTCAGGCGTATATGAGACATCAACATAATATTAAAGTGGGAGAAAGAACTGCCGAAGAAATTAAGATTAATGTAGGATCTTGTTTGGCTGAGCTGGAAAATCCACCAGAAGATTATGTAGTACGCGGTCCAAACTTAATGACTGCAATGCCTGTAGAAATTCCAGTATCATATCAGGAAATAGCTCATTGTTTGGATAAATCAATTTCTAAAGTAGAAACAGCAATTCTTGGAGTGCTAGAACAAACTCCTCCTGAATTATATGCAGACATTGTTAATGATGGTATTTATCTAGCAGGTGGTGGGGCCTTAATGCGCGGTCTTGACAAAAGATTAACTGATAAAATTGGTATACAATTTCAAGTGGCTGAAGACCCTTTGCATGCTGTTGCCAGGGGAACAGGAATTGCATTGAAAAATGCAGATCGTTTTTCATTTTTAATGAGATAAAAACCTATAAATTTCGATAAGGACAGCATAGGATATGAGAAGTTTAATTAATTTTCTTTTGCGAATACATTTTTTGTTACTATTCTTTCTTATCGAAGTTTTATCTATTTCTCTTTTAGTAAATAATAATCATTTTCATAAAGCTAAGTTTGTTAACTTTACAAGAGAGTTAGCAGGTAAACTATATCAAAAGTCGGCAAATATTAAACAATATATGTCTTTGGTTGATGAGAATGAACGTTTGTTAGAAGAAAATAACCGACTACTTAATATTATTGAATCAACATACAAATCGGATGAAATTTTCTTCCGATCGATGAATGATACCATATACAATCAAAGGTATAGATATACTCCTGCTAAGATTGTAAACAACTCAGTTAATAAAAAACATAATTTTATAACTCTAAATAAGGGTAGCTTGCAAGGTTTACAGCCCGAAATGGCTGTTATTTCTAATGGAAATATTGTAGGCGTTATTAAAGGAGTTTCAAAAAATTATTCAACTGTAATTTCTGTACTTAATTTAGATTTTAAAGTAAGTGCTAAAGTTAGAAAGAATGAATACTTTGGTTCATTAAGCTGGGATGGTAGTAACTATAGAAAAGCAATTCTAAAAGAAATTCCTTTGCATGCAGATATACAGGTGGGAGATACGATTGTTACCAGCGGGTATTCATCTATTTATCCGGAAGGAATATTGATTGGTTTTATTAAAGGTTTCAAAGAAAAAGGTGGGAGTTTTTATGAAGTTGATGTATTACTCTCAACAGATTTTAAGAATTTAAATAGTGTGCATGTTGTTGGTAATTTAATGCAAACAGAGATTTTTAAACTAGAAAAACAAACAAGAGAAGATGATTAAATTATTACCTAGATATATAATTTACTTTATATTGCTTGTTTTAATTCAAGTGTTTGTTTTAAATAATATCCAGTTAGGAGGATTTTTAAATCCATATCTGTATGTATTATTTATTTTATTATTACCCTTTGAAATTCCAAATTGGTTATTGTTAATTGTGGCTTTTTTATTGGGACTTACAATTGATTTATTTTCAAATACAATTGGAATGCATTGTTCAGCAACTGTGTTTATGGCATTTTTACGTCCTTATGTCTTGAAAATAATTTCACCAAGGGATGGTTACGAGTCGGAAACCTTACCACAATTAAAATTCTATGGACCAGCTTGGTATATTCGTTATTCCATAATCCTGGTATTTGCGCATCATTTATTTTTATTCTATATCGAAGTATTTAAGTTATCTTACTTTTTTACAACATTTATAAGAGTAATATTAAATACAATAGTTACTATTATTTTAATTTTAATAAGCCAATATTTTTTCTCGAAAGATGTTCGAAGATAATATATTGCTTTTAAATGAATATTTGTGGATTCCTTTGCAAACAGAAGACATATCATTAGATTTATAATTTTCATTATTGGATTAATATATGTTATTCGCTTATTTTTTCTACAAGTAGTAGATTCCACTTACAAACTTGACGCAAGTAATAATGTTCTAAGATATGTTACTCAGTTTCCTGCAAGAGGATTAATATACGACCGAAATGGAGAATTGCTTGTATATAATGAAGCGGCCTATGATTTAATGGTTATACCCCGTCAGTTAAAAGCTTTTGATACAACAGAATTTTGTTTATTGTTGGATATAGATAAAAAATATGTAGATGAAGCTATAAAACGTGCAATTAATTATTCAACATATAATTCTTCAATATTTCTTAAGCAGGTATCAGCAAAGACTTATGCAAAACTTCAGGAAAAGTTATATAAATTTCCGGGATTCTTTGTACAGGCGCGTACACTTCGTAAGTATACTTCAATAAATGGTGCACATATATTAGGTTATGTTGGCGAAGTAAATGAGAAGATTATTGAAAAGAATAAATACTACAAATTAGGGGATTACATTGGCATTAGTGGCATTGAACAATCGTACGAAAAACAGTTACGAGGAAAAAAAGGAGTTAATGTATATCTTGTTGATGTCCACAATAGAATTAAAGGTCCTTATGCGAATGGGAGATTAGACAAAAAGGCAGAAGTTGGTTCTAATATTATTTCGACAGTTGACTCGAAACTTCAGGAATATGGAGAAAAGTTAATGAAAAATAAAATTGGAAGTATAGTTGCTATTGAACCAAAAACCGGTGAAGTACTGGCATTAGTTTCTACACCAACCTATAACCCGAATTTATTAGTAGGGCGAAAAAGAACAAAAAATTATGTTGCTTTATTGTCAGATACATTAAAGCCATTGTTTAACAGGGCGTTAATGGCACAATATCCTCCAGGATCAACATTTAAAATTATTAATGCACTTATCGGCTTACAAGAGAAAACGCTCTTCCCAGGAACTAAATATGAGTGTCAAGGAGGATATTACTCAAGAAACTTCCGATTAGGCTGCCATATACACAGATCTCCATTAAATTTAGTTGAATCAATCCAGAATTCTTGTAATACATACTATTGTAATGTATTTAGAAACATCTTAGATAATAAGAAATATCCTTCAATAAGAGAGTCATTTGATCAATGGAGAGAATATATAATGTCATTTGGATTTGGGAAGCAATTAAATACAGATTTTACAAATGAATTAAAAGGATTAGTTCCAACAAAACAAACTTATGACAGAGTTTACGGTGAAAAAGGATGGAGTTCTCTAACATTGGTTTCAATGGCAATTGGGCAGGGTGAGCTGGGAACCACGCCATTGCAAATGGCTAATATGACAGCAGCCATCGCTAACCGGGGTTATTATTATACCCCTCACATAGTTAAAGAAATTGAAGGTGACTTTAAATTAGATGAAAGGTTTAAGGAAAAACATTATACAAAGATAGATTCTAATTATTTTGAAATTGCTATTGAAGGAATGGATATGGCTGTTAATGGTGAACCTGGAACTGGAAGTACAGCATGGAGAGCAAAAATCCCGGGAATTACAGTTTGTGGGAAAACAGGTACTGCAGAAAATCCACATGGCGAAGATCACTCAATATTTATTGCTTTTGCACCAAAGGAAAATCCTAAAATTGCAATAGCCGTTTACATTGAAAATGGTGGCTTTGGAGGTACATGGGCAGCTCCTACCGCAAAACTAATGATTGAAAAATATTTGAATGACTCAATTTCAGTTCCCTGGTGGGAAGATTATATATTAAATGCAGAAATAAATTATAATAATGATGCAACGCAGGACAAACTTATGGACTAGCATTGATTGGCTTACGGTTTTTATTTATTTGCTTCTTGTTATTATGGGATGGATAAGTATCTATGCTGCTGTTTATAATGAAGAGCATCAAAGTATTTTTGATTTTTCTATGAGTTATGGTAAACAGTTAATCTGGATATCTGCTGCTATTGTCATTGCTTTTGTAATTATGATTATTGACATTAACTTTTATACATATTTTGCATATTTAATCTATGGGGTATTGATTTTTATGCTAATAGCTGTTTTGCTTTTTGGAAAAGAAGTTAATGGTGCAAAGTCCTGGTTTGAGTTAGGATCAATAAGAATACAACCTGCCGAATTTGCTAAAATTGCAACGGCACTTGCTATTGCAAGATATCTTAGCTCATATAATGTTCAGATTAATCAATTTAAAACATATTTAAAATTAGCTGCTTTAATATTGGTTCCGTCAATTTTGATTTTCTTACAGAATGATACCGGGTCAGCAATTGTATATTTTGTATTTATACTTGTTTTATATCGTGAGGGTATTTCTGAAAACATTTTACTCTTAGGATTCTTTATTGTTGTTTTATCCATATTGGCACTGGTGCTTGATAAACTATTAATAATCCTGTTATTGGTGGGCGTTGTATTTATTATTTTTCAGATATCAAATAAAAATTTCAAGTATACATCTGTGGGCCTGGCAATTTTATCAGGTATTGCAGCCGCCTTATATGGTTTAAATGTAGTGTTGGAATTTAATCTAACATATTATTTTATCATATTAATTGGAATAGCTGTTTCTGCCATAATTTATGTGATTTTTTCGGTTCGAAAGAAAATAAGAAACATATTTCTTTTGTTGGTATTTTTATTTGGTTCAGTTATTTACACTTTTTCTGTTGATTATGTGTTTAATAATTTTTTGAATCAGTATCAACGAAATAGAATTAATGTAACACTCGGTTTAGCATCAGACCCTTATGGAATAGAGTACAATGTAAATCAATCGAAAATTGCCATTGGTTCTGGCGGCTTTACCGGAAAAGGGTTTTTAAGGGGTACACAAACAAAGTTTGATTTTGTACCGGCACAAAGTACCGACTTTATATTTTGTACAATTGGTGAAGAGTGGGGCTTTATAGGAACGTTTTTTGTAATTGCATTATTTGTATTTTTCTTATTTAGATTAACCAGGCTTGCCGAAAGGCAAAGATCTGCTTTTAGTAGAATTTATGGATATGGACTTGTTTCGATACTATTTTTTCATTTTGTAATAAATATAGGTATGACAATAGGCTTAATTCCGGTAATTGGAATCCCGCTGCCATTTTTTAGTTATGGTGGATCATCCTTATGGGCATTTACAATCATGTTATTTATTTTTTTAAGGCTAGATGCAAGCCGATTAGAATTACTTTAAGAAGATCAAAACAAATTAGCTGCAAATTTGTCTCTAATCTAAAGGAATTAGAATTCACTGCAATGGAAAATAAAAGGTTTAATCCCGCAAAATTAGATAAACTAAATAATCCGGAAAGAATTAAAGAATTTCCTATAGAGTTTATTATTGAAAAAACGGAAATTGTAAATCCCGGAGTTATAGTTGATATTGGTGCAGGGACAGGTTTTTTTAGTATCCCGTTTGCTAAGAAATATAACAATTGCAAGATCTATGCTTGTGATATTTCTGAAATAATGATCGGGTGGCTAAAGCTTAATGTAATACCTAATCATTCTAATATTATACCTTTAAAGATGGATGATTCAATAACTGGCCTTGATCCTAATATTGGTGATTTATTATTTATGGTTAACCTTCATCATGAGCTTGCTAACCCGGAAATGATGCTTGACGAATGTAAACGATTATTAAAGCCTGGTGGGAAAATTGCTATTTCAGATTGGAAAAAACAAAAGTCGAACCATGGTCCTTCTCAGGATATTCGTTATATGCCCGAGCAAGTTAAAGATCAGTTAATCTCTTTAAGTTTCAGCAATGTTAAAATATTTAATGATTTTCCAAATAACTTTTTAGTGATAGCTGAAAAAGATTAAACTTCAAGGTTTGAGAACTCATTTGTGATCTCAAAATTATATTTTGGATATTCGAATACCGGGAATCTGCTTTCTGTTTCTCCAATAGAATAACCCCAAAGTGTTTCATAATCTTCTTTATTTTCCCCCATTCTTTCTAGCTGTCTTAAGTATTCACCTATTGGCTTTGATTCAACAATGTTAACTCCATCAATCTTATTAATAATTGGACTATGACTTCTTGTATGATCATGATCGAATTTTAAGATTCGTCTTCCTCTTCTGGTAATTCCAATTGTTCTGAAAGTTAAACTCTTACCTACACCGGGCATATTAAGAACATTTCTGTCTGTAGCTAAAAAGGGCAATTCTTCACGCTCTCTAAGGTAGTTAATATTATCAATCATATTTTTAGCATTCAGTGGGTACATTCTAATTAGCTCAATGTATTTCTTAGGAATTTTACCAATTCTCTTTTCTTCAAGCTGTTCCTGAACGGCCCTGGCATTTGTGGCAAAATTATTATAATTCTCCATGTACCCTTTTACTGAGAATGTATAATATGTTATTACACCAATATCATTTAAAACTTTTCTAAGTTTGTTGGTATGCCCCCTGCGCGATGATGCCGCTGTAAATACATGCTGATTTGTAATTGTCCATCCGGCATTTATAAGTTTTGAAACCCCAACTTTTACTTCAGGAGTAATTTCCATTGCCGACTCAAAATGTGTTTGAATAACAAATTGTTTTACCCCAATTTGACTAGCTTTGCTTTTAAATTCACATAAAATTTTTATTAAATCATCTGTAATTCGTTGAGGCAAATATACAGGAAGTCTTGTTCCAAGTCTGACACGTAACATTTCTGCATATTTCTCACCATTTTTAAGACTTTGGTTTTTTTCCCTTTTACGTTTTGCCATTTCATAAACAGCATCAAGGATTTTCTTAAGCGATTTATCGGAGCTCATCAAAGCATCACCACCTGTTATTAAAATGTCTCGCAATAAGGTGTCATTCTCAAAATAATCCAACAATCTTTTTAACTTGTCGGGCCATTTTTCTGTTGGCTGAAGTTTATCAAGATCAAAATTTAAATTTCCCCTTTGAAAATCATACATTCTTTGACAAGAAGCACACAATCCTCCACAGGCTCTGCCCATAGAATCTGGTATAAGAATGGCCACTTCAGGATATCTTCTATGTAAATTATGTGCTGATGGTAAAACCCATCCGGCTGCATTAGGTTTTCCTGGCTCTACAATATCTTCTTTTTCCCAGGCAACAATATGGCCAAATTCATTTATTAATTCTTTACTATAGATAATATAATCACGAATTGCTGCATCAGTATAATTTTTTTTCTTTTTATTTACATTAAGTAAAGATAAATAATAAGGATTCACAAAGAAAGGAATGCCTTTATTTTCAGCTTCTTTTAACACCTGCATCGTTTCATTATCTAATGAATAGTCAAGCATTCTATTTAGTAAATCAGGATCTCTTACTGCAAATCTTAAATGAAAAAGTTTTGTATTCCACCATTCATTAACTTTTTTAAGTTTCTCATCAATGCTTAAACCCGGCTGAAAATTATATTTAGTACTTTTAATTTTACCATTATCGATTAAATCAATAATAATTCTAATGATACGTTCTTTATTATTCTTTCTTATTTCAATCATATCATTATCTAAACCCGATGGATGTTTATCCATCCATGTCTGGATTTGTTCACGAGAAGGTGCCTTATATTTTTTTGCACACGAAAATTGCCGAAACAATTGGAGCATATCAACAAAGAAAAAATATTTACCACCACCAGTACCATTTTTAACTGCTAACCAAAGAATCTTAAATGGAGTATTTATTCTTTTTTGACCACGAACATTTAAATCAATATATTCATGATTTGTATAGTCAATGTAATCCAAAATTCTAATTGCACCAACCTCTTGCCATTTGATTTTTTCAAAAGCTTTTCTGCCGGTGATTTCTTTTTTATAATACTGATAAGCACTAGGATTCTTTTTTAATTCTTCTTCAGCCCAAATTTTAATTTTTAAATTTACTTCAATTTCTGTTTCTGAAGATAACAGGATTTCCTTAAGTTTTGGGTTTTCATCTAAAAGCAGATCCAATATCTTTTGTGATTTATTACTAATTTGAACTTTTTCTTCTGCTGTAGTATAAGCCATTTCAATTCCTTTCGATTTTTCAGATATGTTTAAACTGCAATAAAAATCAGACCAGATGATATGCAGTAAATAAAATCCTTAAAAGTTTAACACTTTGAAAAAGGATTTGTTCAGGATTTGCAAAATTACGGAAATATTAAGGAAAATCAAAGAATTCAAGCTCTTTGATGCATTACTTACAATTCAATATGATGTACAGTTTCTACATAATATTTTATTTCAGAGAAAAATAGAAAGAAGTTTTCTTTTAGAAAATCATAATTTTCTTCTAAAACCTGGATAGCAAAATTAGAATGATCTGGCAAAGATGTATAAATAGCCATTGTTGATAATACCGATCTTATTCCTTCAATTTTGCGATATGAATGTAAGCGATCGTTTGCGATTAGCTTTGGCACCATCTCTTGAACTTCTGCCGGAAGCATATCTTTATATTCTCTAAGTAAATCATGGAAATGATTTATAAAATCAATAAGTGAAATTGTTGAGTAATTGTTCCAGAAAGCTGCCAGAAAATGATCATAAATAATATCTGTTACTATGCCCGAATACTTTCTATATTTAGGTGTAAATAAGGTTTTAGCTACAAAAGTATATTTATTTTTATCGGTAAAGGAATCGATATAACGATGCAATAAAATTCCTTCTTTAATCTTTTTCGGATAAATATGAAATGCACTTCCTTTTACATAATCACCGATAAAATTCCCAATTTTTGTTTCATCATTTTTACCGGATAGAAAAATATGTGCTAAAAAATTCATTGGGTTTTGATATTCTTTTAAGTATTTTCCACTAAGTTACGTAAGTTTTTCCCTTTTTGTTTAATCAATTTTCCTTTTTATTTTTTTTAAACATGTTTCTTAACATGTTTTTGTGTTTTTTGTCGGATTTATGTAATTATCATATAATTAGATTGTTGTTAAACAATGTTAATGTACAAACGCGTTAAAGTTTAATGGTTTAAATTATGAAATCTGAGTTTAAAATTTAACTTTGTTAGGCGTTTTTAAAAATTAATCAATTAAAATAAAAAGGAGGAATTATGGCTAAGAAAAATGTTCTAATTATCGGAGCAGCAGGAAGAGACTTCCATAACTTTAATACTTATTACAGAGATAACCAAGATTACAATGTAGTTGCATTTACAGCAGCTCAAATTCCTGATATTGACGGAAGAAAATATCCAGCTGAATTAGCTGGCAGTTTATACCCAAATGGAATTCCAATTTATGCTCAGGATGACTTAGCTAAATTAATTAAAGAATTAGCAGTTGAAGACTGCGTATTTTCATATAGCGATGTACCTTACCAGGTTGTAATGAACATTGGAGCTTTAGTTAATGCTGCCGGTGCAAACTTTGTTTTGTTAGGCCCGGGTAAAACGATGATTAAGAGTACTAAACCTGTTATTGCTGTTGGTGCTGTTCGTACAGGTTGTGGTAAATCACAAACTTCTCGAAGAATCATCGAATTATTAATGGAGCAAGGGCTAAAAGTGGTTGCAATTCGTCACCCAATGCCTTATGGTGATTTAGTTGCACAAAAAGTTCAACGTTTTGCTACAGTTGAAGATTTAGCTAAACACAAATGTACTATTGAAGAAATGGAAGAATACGAACCACATGTAACTCGTGGAAACGTAATTTATGCTGGTGTTGACTATGAAGCAATTGTACGTGCTGCTGAAAATGATCCTGATGGATGTGATGTGATTCTTTGGGACGGTGGAAATAACGATTTCCCATTTTACCAACCTGATTTAATGGTTACTGTTGTTGATCCACACAGACCAGGACACGAATTATCTTATTATCCGGGTGAAGCTACTTTACGTTTAGCTGACTATGTTGTAATAAATAAAATGGATTCTGCTGACGCAGATGCTATCCAGATTGTTCGTGAAAATATTGCAAAAGTAAATCCGAATGCAGTTGTTGTAGATGGAGCTTCTCCACTTACTATTGATAAACCAGAATTAGTTCGTGGTAAGAAAGTATTGGTTGTTGAAGACGGACCAACATTAACTCATGGTGAAATGAAAATTGGTGCTGGTACTGTTGCTGCAAGAAAATGTGGTGCCGGCGAATTAGTTGATCCACGCGAATATGCTGTTGGTAAATTAGCTGAAACATTTAAAATTTATCCAAATATTGGAACTTTACTTCCTGCAATGGGATATGGTGATCAGCAAATAAAAGATTTGGAAGCAACGATTGACAAAACTCCTTGTGATGTTGTTGTTATTGCTACTCCAATTGACTTAAACAGAATAGTAAAGATTAAGAAACCTACTGTTAAGGTTGGATACGATCTACAAGAAATCGGAACTCCGGATTTAGGTCAGGCTGTTCAAGATTTCATGAAGAAAATGAATCTTAAATAATATTTGTTTATATAGAATCAAGGGTTACTAAATGTAGTAACCCTTTTTTTATTAATATTTTATAATTAACTAGTTATAAACTTGAATATTTTTATTAATCTAGTATTTTTGTATCAGTTTTTTATGAGATTAAAAAAAAGATGAAGTATGATTAAAAAAGTACTACTTGTTATACTAATTTGCATATTGGGTTATCACTTAAGTGCGCAGGTTATATTAACCGAAAATGCTGAAGTTGAAAAAGAGAAAGATTCAACAGAAAAAGTGACGTTGGTGCAGGATACTACTATTAACAAGGTAAAAGCTGACACTATTTTTCGGCATGATGGTGCAGTTATGACTGTAGACATTAAAAAGATTTATTTAAATGACTTATATTATTCATTACCCGGTGAAACAAAAGTGAATAAGATGGACCAAAGACTGGTTCATAAGATAATATACAGTTCAGGTAAAATAGAAGTATTAAATGAAAAGGCACCTGAAGTTAGAGAAGTAAAAGACTACAGAAAAGTAAAGGTTACTGAAGATCCTGATGATATAGAAGGATTAATTGAAGTGGCAAAATTAGAAGCGGTTGCCGAAGGAAGTGACAGAGGATATTCTACACCAAAGTCATTAGAAAGAACTGCTATAATAGTACTTAGGAAAAAGGCTGCATTAGTAAATGCGGATATTGTTTTGATTACCGATAAAAAAACAAATGTAGCCTTTGGGGAGATTCCTTCAGTTACTATGCAAGGAACCGCATATTCATATAGATAACTAATATAAATTATTTAAAAAGGGGCTGTCCAAAAAGAATTAAAAGAGTCATTGCGAATGAAATGAAGCAATCTAATTTATCTGATAATCAGATGTTAAAGTATTTAGATTCCTTCGCTTTGCTCGGAATGACTACTTTTCGGACAGCCCCTTTTTTATTTTGTTATATTATCCATTTTATTGCAAATAAATGAATAACATTCTTTTAATTCTTTAAGGTCTTTATTCTTAAACCAGGATTTAAAAGTAAACCTAAATTTTGCGAATATTTTTTTAACGCTTATATAATATTTAAAAGCAAAAAGACCCATGAATAGAGAAATAATTAAAAAGCCTAATTTCATCCACCACTCAGCATCAATAAACAAGCTTATAATTCCTAAAATAATATAAAATAAAGGAAATACTATTAACACAACAACAAGCCTTACAGAACTTACAAATTGTGGATCTTTTATCTTTTTTGTTGCCAATACCGGTATTTTATAAGGAATATAATTTATTATGCCACCCCACAAATACAAAGGAGACAAAATAATCATTAAAAAGGATTGTAAAAATAAACCTAAAAAGTTAAACTTGGCTTTTTGAATTAACCAGTCTCTAAGTTTTAAATTTTTCAATAAATCAGCATATCTTTTTGTTTTCTCAGATAATTCTTTTGCTTCTTCCGGATTGTTATCGATAAAGTTATTTAGCTTATCAATGATTTCTTTTTGCGCAAAAAACTGATTGGGTTGCTTGGAATTTTTAAATCCCATTTTATTTACCATTTGTGGCAAGTAAATATATCTGATCTTGTTAATCATATCGTAATATTCTTCACTTTCGATATGAATCATGTATTTTTTTAATTCACTTGCTACTCTCTCTCGAAGTAAATTCATCCCACGTGGCTGATTGTTCTTGTATTCTTCGTAATAATCAGAAACCTTAATAGGCTCACCATAATTAACAAAAAGTCTACTTCTGAAGTTTTGATAATTCGACCAGTCTAAACCAACGGGAATAATTTTAATATTTAATTTAAAATCATTGGCTTCCTCTGCTTCAAAAGCAATTCTGGCAATTCCTTTTTTTAAGGTTTTTAACCTTCTTTTTTCTCCGTGTGTTCCTTCAGGTAAAATAACTAAGCCATTCTTATTTTTAAGAACATCAATTGTTTTTTGAAAGATAGCATTATTGTTTTCCAGGTTTTCTTTTCCATCTCTAATCCTGTATATTGGCAGTATCTTAAGAAATGTTAATATTTTTTCAATCGTTTTTTTCTTGAAAATATCTGCACGAGCCAAAAACACAGGTTCTGATTTTACAGTAGCCAAAACAGCCAAAGCATCCATCAAAGCATTTTGATGATTTGGTGCATAAATTAAAACATCATTTGTAGGAACTTTTTTAAAGTTAATTTCTTTAGTTCTGAAATAAGTTTTTGTAACCCTGTCTACATAAGGTCTTAATAAAGTATAGAATAATGATTTCTTCTCAATATCTTCTCTTCTGACTGCCATATTAATTTTAAGATTTTAAAGGTTTCCTGGACCAGAATGTTGCAATTCCTAACCCTGATATTATATGCCAAATTCCCCATAAGGCTGCAATAAATGCCATGCCACCAATTCCATTAAAAAGTTTAGGGTTAAATATTAAAACAAGTGCTAATCCAGAATTCTGAATTCCCGTTTCTATTGTGATTGTTCGTATATTATTTTGAGTAAGCTTAAATATTGAAGCGATCGAAAAACCTGTTGTTAAAGCGAGTGCATTATGTATTAATACGATTAAAAATATTAAGTGGACATAATTAATAAAGTATTCCCAATTTAATAACAAGGCTCCTACGATATAAGCACCAAATATAATAATTGAAGCAACTTTTATAGGTCGTATTATTTTTGAAGTTATTTTAGGAAATTTGTATGAAAAGATCATGCCAATTGTTAAAGGGATACCCAGTAAAATAACCATTGTTTTAAACATTTCAAACGGATCTATTTCAATAGGAATTAAAAGACCAGATCCTTTTGCATAGATTGATGCATAAATTCCACCCCAAAATGCAAAATTAA
>CAZPMA010000023.1:0-34360 GCA_964587535.1 uncultured Bacteroidales bacterium | reverse complement strand
TATGAAAATTACTGATTATTATCATCTTTTTTATAATAATATATTTATATATTTGTATTTGTCTAATTAACCAAAAATTAAGATTAATAAAATGGAATTTAAAGACCTGACAACAGAGCAGTTAGAAGAAGCAGCCAATATGTTAAAAGCGATAGCACACCCCATGAGAATTGCTATTTTAGGTTACCTTGAAGATGGAAAGAAATTAACTGTCACTGAAATTCATGAATTATTAAAAATTGAACAATCAACAACATCACATCATTTAGGTATTTTAAAAGACAAAGGTGTTTTATGTTCAAAACGTGAAGGTAAGAACACATACTATTTTTTAAAACATGCTAATTTAAGCAACATTGTAAGTTGTGTTAGTAAATGCACTATAGGATAAATTAATTTTCAAACATATGCTGTAACCATTCTCATTTTTTAAGAATGGTTTTCTTTTTTGTTACTATTTCAACAATTCTGTCATATCTTTGTATTTAAAATAAGTTTTAATCACCCCCATAGTGTCTCATCAAGGTGACAAAAAACCTTTTCTCCTGAGGAAAATGATATCAGGCAGAGGGTGAATAAAGAATAATTATTCTGACTAAAAATGGCTAAAATAAGAGTTACCAAAGAATTTAATTTTGAAATTGCTCATGCCTTATGGAATTATGATGGACCGTGTGCTAATATTCATGGACATTCGTATAAAATGTTTGTTACTGTTATCGGAGAGCCAATTGAAAATGGCAATGACCCTAAAAATGGGATGGTAATTGACTTTGGCGATTTAAAAACAATAGTTAACGAGCAGGTTGTCCACCCAATGGATCATGCTATTGTTTTAAATAAAAAAGCCACTGAAAATATGAATTGTTTTGATAAACAAATGTTAAATAAACAACACATTGTAGATTATCAGCCTACTTGTGAAAATATGGTTATTGATTTCGTGGCACGTATTCAAAAACACTTACCAAAACATTTAAAATTATTTAGCTTAAAACTGCACGAAACAGCTACTTCATTTGCCGAATGGTTTGCTGATGACAACTAGTCAATTAGCAATTATCAAAGACCAATAATCAACATTCAATACAAAACAATATAAATTTAGCTTATTGTTGTTTGTTTATTAATAATTGATTATAAATTCTTAATTGTAAATTGTAATTTGGTAATCTGATTATTAGAATTATCATTTTATTTAAACTAAAAGATTAAATCATGTCAAAAAACCTTTATTTATTAGATGCTTATGCACTAATTTACCGTTCATATTATGCTTTTATAAAAAATCCGAGATATAATTCAAAAGGACAAAACACATCTGCCATTTATGGTTTTGTAAATACTTTATTAGATTTAATACAAAAAGAACAACCAACACATTTGGCCGTTGTTTTCGATCCTCCATATCCTACTTTTAGACATGAAATGTATACTGAATATAAAGCACAGCGCGAAGCAACTCCCGAAGATATTAAAATGTCGATTCCTATTATCAAAGAAATAATTGAAGGTTTTAATATTCCTGTTATTCAAGTTGAGCGATTTGAAGCAGATGATGTAATTGGCACCTTAGCTAAACTTGCCGAAAAAGAAGGATTTATAACCTACATGATGACACCTGATAAAGATTACGGGCAATTGGTTTCTGACAATATTTATATGTTAAAGCCGGCACGTAGTGGAAATGACGCTGAAGTTGTTGGTAAAGAAAAGATTTGTGAAAAATATAAAATTAAAGATCCGGTGCAGGTAATTGATATTTTAGGTTTAATGGGTGATGCTTCCGACAATGTACCAGGTGCCCCGGGTATTGGCGAGAAAACAGCCATGAAATTAATCTCAGAATATGATACCATTGAAAATCTTTACCTGCATATTAATGACCTAAAAGGCAAACAAAAAGAAAAACTCGAAGAAAATAAAGATCAGGTAATGTTGTCAAAAGAGTTGGTAACTATAAGATTAGATGTGCCTGTTAGTTTTGAGCCCGACAAATTAATCATGGAAAAACCTGATGAAGAAAAACTTACCAAATTATTTGAAGAGCTTGAATTCAAATCAGTCGCTAAACGTCTATTTCAGAAAGATATTACTCCTACTCCAACATCCAGCGTTATGCAAGGCTCATTGTTTGGTGAAACTGAAATTGAAAAAGCACCGAGCAGCTTAAAAGATATCTCAAACATTGATCATGATTATAAACTTATTGACACCAAAGAAAAAAGAGCTGAGTTAATAAAAATGCTTTCCGAGCAAAAAGAGTTTTGCTTTGATACAGAAACAACAGGTTTAAATCCACTGACAGCAGAAATTGTTGGTTTATCAATATCACATAAAAATCATGTGGCTTATTATATTCCTTTTCCTACAGATCAAAACGAATCGAAAGAAATATTAACAGAATTTAAACCAATCTTTGAAAATAAATCAGTACGAAAAATTGGTCAAAATATTAAATATGATATTTCAATATTAAAACAATATGATGTAAAAGTAGAAGGTGAGATATTCGATACCATGATTGCTCATTATTTGATGCAACCAGACTTACGACATAATCTCAACTTTTTATCAGAACAATACTTAGGTTATAAACCCATAAGCATTGATGAGTTAATTGGCAAAAAAGGAACTAAGCAAGACTCTATGAGAAATGTTCCAATCGAAAAGATTATTGATTATGCTTGCGAAGATGCTGATTTAACATTTCAGTTAAAAGAAATCTTTGAAAAAGAGCTCGAAAAAAATTACCTGGATAATCTTTCAAACACGATTGAAATGCCGTTAATTCCTGTGCTGGCAGACATGGAGCAAGCGGGCATAAAAGTTGATACTAATGCTTTAAATGATTTTGCAAAAGAACTTAATGGTGAATTAATTAACATTGAAGGAAAAATATTAAAACAAGCCGGTGTTCAATTTAATATTTCATCACCAAAGCAATTAGGCGAAGTATTGTTTGATCATATGAAGCTGGATCCAAATGCAAAAAAAACTAAATCAAAACAATATTCAACCAGCGAAGAAACTCTTCAGAAATTATCTGATAAACATCCAATTATACAAGATATTTTGGAATTCAGATCACTCAAAAAACTATTATCAACCTATGTTGAAGCATTACCAAAATTAATCAACGAAAAGACCGGAAAGATTCATACATCTTACAATCAGGCGGTAGCAGCAACAGGCCGTTTAAGTTCTCAAAACCCGAATCTTCAAAATATACCTATTCGCGAAGAAAGGGGCAGAGAAATTCGAAAAGCATTTATTCCATCAGATAGTAATCATGTTTTGTTAGCAGCCGATTATTCACAAATTGAATTGCGTTTAATGGCCCACATGAGCCAGGATGCTAATATGATTGATGCCTTTAGGCACAATGTAGATATTCATACATCGACGGCAGCAAAGATTTTCCACGTGGAAAATATTGATGATGTTACAAGCGATCAGAGAAGAAAGGCAAAAACAGCCAACTTTGGCATTATTTACGGGATTTCTGCCTTTGGCTTATCTCAACGCCTCAGCGTTCCAAGAACGGAAGCAAAACAACTCATTGACGAATATTTTAATGGTTTCCCAAGTGTCAAGGAATATATGGACAAAAGCATTGCCATGGCCCGCGATAAAGCTTATGTTGAAACCATGATGGGACGCAAACGATTATTAAATGATATAAATTCCCGAAACGCAGTGGTTCGTGGTTTTGCTGAACGAAATGCCATAAATGCTCCAATCCAGGGCTCTGCAGCAGATATTATTAAACTAGCCATGATAGACATTTACAACGAATTCCAGAAAAAACAATTTAAATCAAAAATGATTCTTCAAGTACACGATGAATTGGTGTTTGATGTATATAAACCCGAGCTGGAAGAGATAAAAGAGATTGTAAAAACAAAAATGGAAAATGCGGTTAAATTAAGCATTCCATTAACTGTTGATATGGGAACAGGCGAAAACTGGCTGGAAGCACATTAGAATTACTTTATCATAGTAATCCGATGACTTTGAGTCATCGGATTACTACTAATATTTTACTTTTTGTGATGCAACAGCTTGAAGTCATCGTATTGCTTTTCGAGACTATAAAAAAAGCTAAAGGCAGATGCCTTTAGCTTATATAAGCAACAAAGCTTAAATTATATTTTATTTCAAAGCTGATTCAAGATGGTTGATTTCCATGTTTTTTTCGGCTTTCTCTAAATCCTTTTTATTAAACGTGCTTAATTTTGCGCTTAATTGCTGTTTATTTTCAAAATTGGGAGATAATATGGATTTATATTGGTTTTCGTCTTTTAATATCTCAATGGCCTTAAAAAGCTGCTTGTCGTCTTTTAGATTGGTTTGTATTTGGCCATCTTCGTAATAATAACGACCTACTATTTCGTCGCGTAAGAATTGTATAATCTCAGATTTAAAATTATTTAAGTCTTTCTCTTTGTCCTTAACTAATTTTTGTTTTAAGTTATTTAATTCATTTTCAGCAAATTCGTAATACTTTTCACGTTTTAACACTTTTTCTATTTCTTCTAGTTTTTTCTGGCTTTGAGTTTCATAGGAAAAGCTATCTTGCAAAGCAAATTTTACAAAATCATTATATGTATCATCGCTTATATCAAAATCTTCTACGCCAGGAATTGTAATGTTTTCAGAAGCAAATTTTGTAGCATAATTAAAAATAACATTTTGCGATATCAAACTAATAGTAATTTGACTAACATCTTCTAGATCAACCTTTATATCCGGGATAATTCCTCCACCATCATAAACAGTTCGGCCATTTTTTGTTTTAAAAGCAGTAATTAATGAATCAGGGATATGTCCTACACTACCATCTTCATTCCTGTTAGAATAATCTAATGCTTGTACACAACGGCCGCTAGGAATATAATATTTTGCTGTTGTTACTTTTAATTGAGCACCATAACTCAACGGAATTGTAGTTTGAACTAATCCTTTTCCAAAGGTTCTTTGACCAATAATTACAGCTCTGTCTAAATCCTGTAATGCCCCTGCAACAATTTCCGAAGCAGAAGCAGAGCCTCTGCTAACCAATACTACCAAAGGTATATCTGCGTCATAAACAGCACTTTCCGTTTTAAGGGTTTGGTTCCACTTTTTTATCTTTCCTTTTGTACTTACAATCTCTTGTTCTTTTTCGACAAACAAGTTACACATTCTTGGTGCTTCAACTAATAAACCACCAGGATTTCCTCTTAAATCAAGAACTAAAGAAGTAATCTGATGATTCTCTTTTAACTCTTTTAATGCATCTTTTACCTGATTTGTAACTTCTGGTGTAAACTTTGTAACTCTAATATAACCAATACCTTCTTCAACTATACCATAATATGGAACACTACTAATTTTAATCTCTTCCCGAATTAATTCTTTTTCAATTCTTTCATTTGAATATGGTCTTTCAATAAGAAGCTTTAGCTTTGTTTTGGGTATGCCTTTTAAACGTTCACTTACCTGATCTAATTTATATTCATTTGTAGGCTTTCCATCTATTTCTATAATTTTATCGCCTGCTTTTAATCCTGCTTTATCTGCAGGAAAATCTCTGTATGGTTGGGCAATTATTGGATATTCTCCATCATTTCTTATGAGCGCTCCTATTCCACCATACTGACCTGTTATCATAAAATTGAATGCATCATTATCTTCTTCTGGTATATAAATAGTATAAGGATCCAGTTTATCTAACATTGAATTAATACTATTCTCAACCATTTGCTCAGGATTCGTTTCGTCTACGTAATATATATTTACATCTCGGAATAAAGAGTAATATATATCCAGACTTTTCGCTATCTTAAAATCGTCTCCTTCTTTAAATGCCCAAAAGGTTGTTATAACCACTAAGGCTATTAAAGTTGAAACGATAGATCTTTTAATATTCTTTTTAGATATCATAGTATGATGATTTATTCTATTTACTTCAATTATTTTACCAAATAACAAATCTACTTATTATATCACTCAGTTCCAGTAAACACCGCATTTATTAACTTTTTTTAACGTTGTTTATCTTATCATGAAATTTATAAAGTAAAGCTTTCATTGATTTTTCAATTTCGCTATATTCTATATTTTGTTTGGCTGTATATATAACAAAAAAAAATAATTTTTGATCATTCTCAACAAGCATTGAATATAAGATGCTTTTATTAATTCTATAGGCTTCTCGAATTTTTCGTTTAATATGATTTCTTTCAACAGCCTTTTTGAATAATTTCTTTGATACACTAACAGCAATCTTTGCTGGAAATTTAAAATCCTGATCATCTGTAAAATCATATAATACTTTAAAAGGATATTGATGTAAAACCAAACCCTTTTTAAACAAATGATCAATCAGTTTTTTGCTTTTTAATCGTTCCTCTTTTTTAAAAGTATATTGAGAACTTTGCATATTCAAAAATACTTTATTCTATTGATATTAGAAATGTAAAGATAAAAAAAGGGAAAGCTTGGCTTTCCCCCTATCAATAATTTCACTTTTTATTTTTTTGCTTTACCATTTGTGTGAATAAACTGGTCAATAGCCATAGTCATTGATGGGGCTTCCTTCGTAGGAGCTTTAACATTTATCGTTAAGCCTGCATCTTTAACTGCTTTTGCCGTTTTAGGGCCAAAAGTAGCTATCTGAGTATTATTCTGTACAAAATCCGGAAAATTCTCAAATAATGATTTTATTCCTGATGGACTATAGAAAACAAGCATATCGTAGTTAACATCTGCTAAATCAGATAAATCGGCACTAACTGTTCTATACATAATCGCTTTTGTATATTTAATTTTTGCTTGTTCCAGTTTTTTTGGAATTTCTTCCTTATGTGTATCAGAAAGTGGAACTAAGAATTTCTCATCTTTATGCTTTTTGATAACCTCCATTAGATCGGCAAACGTACCATTTCCATAGAAAATCTTTCTTTTACGATAGACAATATACTTTTGTAAATAAAAAGCAGTTGCTTCAGAGATACAAAAATATTTCATTGTATCAGGAATGGTAAGTCTTAATTCTTCGGCAATTCTGAAGTAATTATCAACAGCAGTTCTACTTGTAAAGATAACACCAGTATGTGCAAGTATATCAATCCTTTCCTGCCTAAATTCCTTCACTGTAACCCCATCTACTTTTATAAATGGTCTAAAATCAATTTTTAATCCATTTTTTTCTGCCAACTCCGCATATGGAGATTTGTCATTTTGTGGTTCAGGTTGTGAAACTAAAATCGTTTTTATTTTCATGTATACTTATTTGTGTTACTTCTAAAATTTCTAAACTTTTGATTATACAAGCATTAACATTAATTTGTATATTACTAAAAACGGTGAAATTTCAAAGGCACAAAGATACAAAATCATATAGAATATAGAAACATTCTTACGATTAATTATCTGAAATGCCCTTATTATCATAAAGAAATACAACAGTGATATCATAATCATTCCGGCATATATGAATATATGTACGTAATAAAACGATAAAAACTGCAAAGATATAATGACTGGGAACAAAAGCAATCCTGTAGCTTTTGTAAAAATATTTACATTATGAAAATATTCTCCAAAAACTTTTTGTTTCAGAAAAACATAACCAATAAATCCGGATGTTAATGCTCTAAATATATACAATGCTAATAATGAAGAAAATACAATAAAATAGACAAGGTGATTTTCAATGCTTGAAAAAGAAAAATTCAAGAAGTACTTAATTTGCACAATAAACAGGGCGGTATTGCTAATAAACAATGTATTCAATAAAAAGGAAGCTCTTTCCATTAATGAATTCTTTTCTCTTAGCAAACTACTCGACTCCTGGTAACTAATTATTGATTTAAATATGGAAGTAATGTATTTTTTATTAAACAATCTAACCCAACCTAAAATTAGCAATGATGATGCTAATAATATTGTGATCCAATCAAATTGAAATTTTTCCTGTATATATTCAGGATTAACTTTATCAATTCTAGGTTTATATTCTGAATACGCTTGCTCTTTAGATGATTCATCTTCAATAAAAACTTGATTGTTTGTCGATTTCTCTTCTGGTTTATAGGAAGTATAGTTATATAAAAAGTTTTGCTTAAATGGATCCTGATTTAGCTTTTCCGTTAAAGGAAATCCTGCGATTCCAAATTCCTGATACAAAATCTCCGTAGTATCTTTTGGTTTTCGATAATATGTTCTTTGGATTGCCTGTTGCTTTTCCAGTTCTATTTGTTGTTCAAGTTCTTCGCTTCTTCTTAATATGGAATCTATCTCACTTAAATCAAGTTGCTGAACCGTTTTTAAAGGGAATGATTCAAACTCAAAAATACTATCGCCTGTTGCAACTGAATCATTTACATTTCCAGGAACTGAATTAATGGTATCTTGTAAAAAAGAAAACTTTTCAATTGCAGTATAAAAATGTATCGATTTATTTCGTACAAGCATATTAAGAATCATTTTCAAATTAGATGCAAAGATAATTCAATAAATTTTACATCATTCTTTTCGTTTGAAAAATTATTCATAACACACGAACCCTTCTCTGTTTTTATTGCAACCACCAACTAACCAGCAATAGATTATTTACGAAAATCTCAGGGGATTAACTTGTAATAATAATAGCTTTATTTTATTATTTTTCTGATTATTATATGCTTTTATTTAAAGTATTAATTTATTATAATTCTACATAAATGTTTTACGTGGAACGTTTTTTATATTATTGATTTACAGACCATTAAAATATTCAAACAATAATTTAGCTTTTGTATTACCTATTTCACTTGAAATTTCATCTAAACTTAATGATCGAATATTTTTTATTGTTTTATATTTTGTGAGAAGAACTTCAATTGTTTTAGGACCAACTCCGGGAATGTTTTCCAATTCGCTTTTTATAAAACCACCCGAACGTTTATCTCTATGAAACTTTATACCAAAACGATGTGCCTCGTTTCTTATGTGCTGTATTACTTTTAAAGATTCTGAATTTTTATCAAGGTATAGAGGAACAGGATCGTTTGGATAAAATATTTCTTCCAGTCTTTTTGCAATTCCTATTATTGCTACATTTTTTTTGATCTCTAATTTTTCAAGACTTTTTAAAGCCGCATTTAGTTGACCTTTGCCACCATCAATCACAATTAATTGTGGTAAACTTTTATTTTCATCAATGAGTCTTTTATAGCGCCTGTAAACCACTTCTTCCATCGAAGCATAATCATCAGGACCAACCACTGTTTTTATATTGTAATGGCGATAATCTTTTTTACTTGGCTTTGCATTTTTAAAGACTACACAAGCTGCTACAGGATTAGTTCCTTGTATATTTGAATTATCAAAACATTCTATGTGTTCAGGCAATTCTGTAAGATTTAAATCCTTTTTTATTACTTCGAGCAATCGTTTGCCCGAATGTTTTTCTTTTTTCTTTTCTGAGCGTTTCTGTTTTTCTAATCTATAATATTTTAAATTTCGTTCAGATAAATCAAGTAAAGACTTTTTTTCTCCACGTAAAGGTGTTGAAACAGTTAATCCTTCTAGTTCAATATAAAATGGAAGTATAAGTTCTTTTGTGTTACTGTTTAACCTTTCCCGTATCTCAACAATAGCCATAATTAATAAATCAGCTACATCTTCATCTAACTTTTTCTTAAGCTCAAGTGTATGAGCCTGAACAATCCTTCCTTCAACTACTTTTAAATAATTAACATAAGCAAAATTATTGTCGTCCAATATATTAAATACATCAACATTATTTAAGCTTGGACTAACAACCGTTGATTTACTTTTATATTTCTCTAGCAGTTCTATTTTATCTTTTATTATTTGGGCTTCTTCGTATTTGAAGTTTTTAGCGTAATCATTCATCAATTCATTCAAATACAAAATAACTTCCTGAATATTTCCTTTTATTATTTTATAAATTTGATCTATTGATTTATTATACTCTTTTTCTGTTTGTAAGCCAACACAAGGAGCCAAACAGTTTCCAATATGATATTCCAGGCATGGTTTAAATTTATTCTTTTCAATATTCTCAAGAGAAAGATTCAAATTACAATTGCGCAAAGGATAAAGTTGTCGAACTAAATCTAGCATTACTTTAACCATATGAACATTTGTATATGGACCAAAATATTTTGATCCGTCGTTTATAATATTTCTGGTATAAAATACTCTTGGGAATGGCTCCTTTTTGATACAAATCCACGGATAACTTTTATCGTCCTTTAACATTACATTGTAGCGTGGACGATACTTTTTAATTAAGTTATTTTCCAAAAGAAGTGCATCCGATTCTGATTGTACAACAATATACTCGATATGATCAATTTTGCTTACAAGAACTTTGACTTTGTTATTTTCATATTGGTCTTTATTAAAATATGAAGAAACCCGATTTTTAAGATTCTTTGCCTTGCCAACATATATAATCTCATTTTGTATATTGAAAAACTGGTACACACCAGGGCTATCTGGAAGTGTAGTTAATATGGATTTAAATTTTTCCTTTTGTGATTCTTTCATTCTTCAATAAACAACGAAGTAAAATCAAATTTTGACACATCAAATAAACCTTTATCGCCAATTTTCAACTCTGGAATTACCAGTAAAGCCATAAAGGCCATTGTCATAAATGGAGCCGTTAATTTTGATCCAAATTTTTTAGCCATATTATGCACTTCGTGGTATTGTTTAGCCACATCTTCGGCTTCGCCAGTAGACATTAATCCTGCAACATCTAGCTTTAGATCTTTATACAAAATACCTGAGACAGCAACAATTCCACCTGTATTGTCAATAACTCTATTAATTGCATTGACAATATCATGATCATTTGTTCCAATAGCAATTATATTATGACTATCATGAGCAATGCTTCCGGCAATTGCTCCCTGCTTTAAATTAAAATTTTTGATAAAACCAACCTGTGGTTTTGAATCTACATATCTGTTTAAGACTACAATCTTTAAAATATCCCGTTCCAGATCACTAACCACAAAGTTATTTTCAATTTTAGGTCTTATTATTTCCTTTCCGGTTAACAAGTCGCCATCTTTCGCTACAATAATCTGCATTTTTTCACCTTTTACCGAAACACCAATATCAGTAGTATTAAGTTTTTTACAATTAAAATTATTAATTGCTTTTTCTTGATAGATATCAAGTAAAACATTACCCTCATTAAAAACAAGGTTTCCATCAATAAAGGTTTTAATTACATCAAAATCTTTCAAATTACTTACAACAGCCATATCAGCAGGATCGCCGATTTGGAGTAATCCAGTGTTTAAATTATAATGTTCTTTTGGATTTATTGTAGCGGCTGCTAAAACATCGAAAATATCTGCTCCTTTTTTTATGGCTCTGCTAACTGTTTTATTAATATGTCCTTTTACTAAATCGTCAGGGTGACAATCGTCCGTACAAAACATTACTTGTTTAGGGTGCGATAATAATAAAGGAAATAGATTTTCAAAATCTTTTGCAGCACTTCCTTCGCGTATTTGTATTTTAATCCCTTTTTCGATTTTTGCTATTGCTTCATCTACATTAGTACATTCGTGATCAGTAGTTATTTTTTGTGCAGCATACTTATCTAATCCTTCGCCACATAAACCAGGAGCGTGACCATCAACAGGTTTTCCGGACTCGTGTGCATATTTTATTTTCCTTAGTACTTCGTCATCATTATAAATTACGCCGGGAAAATTCATCATTTCAGCCAAAAAATAAATGTCAGGATTATTCATCAAATCTTTAATTGCATTTGAATCTATTAAAGCTCCTGAAGTTTCAAATGGAGTTGCCGGAACACATGAAGGTGCACCAAAATAAAATTTAAACACTGACCTTTTGCCATTTTCAATCATATATTTTACGCCATCGACACCCATAACATTAGCAATTTCATGAGGGTCGGAAACAGTAGCTACTGTGCCATTTTTCACTGCCGCCCTTGCAAAACCTGTTGGAATAAGCATTGAACTTTCAATGTGCACATGAGAATCTACAAATCCCGGTAAAATATAATTTTCGTATTCTTTTTCTGACTCTACTATTTCAGCAATTTTTCCATCTACCACTGAAATTTGGGCGTCATAAATTCGTCGACTTACAACATCGACAAGTTTTCCTGAAATTTTGAATGAATTTTTCATTTCAATGCGCTTAATGTTCCACGTGGAACTTATTTATAAACCTAGCCGCGTTCCACGTGGAACATTATCGGCCCATATATACTAAAAGCACACTTATGTCAGATGGAGACACCCCGCTTATTCTGGCTGCCTGACCAATGCTCTTAGGTTCAATTTTCTTTAGTTTTTGTCTTCCTTCGGTTGATAAAGATGATATCTCATCGTAATTGAAATTTTGTGGAATTTTAATGTGCTCTAATCGTTTTAATTTATCGGCCATTTGTTGTTCTCTTTCAATATAGCCTGAATATTTGATTAACACTTCGGCAGATTCAATTATTTCATCTTTTTTAATTTGAATTCTATTTACAACATCCTTTAATTCTGTAATTTCTTCTATTAAATCAATTAACTTTACTTGTGGACGTAAAACAATATCCAATAGTTTTCTTTTTTGTTTTAAGGATGATGTTTTTACCTTTTCTAAATATTTATTGATTATTTTTGGTTCAACACTATGGGTTTTAATAAAACTTATAATCTCATCACGCGCTTTAATTTTCTCTTTTAATAAATTAAAACGACTTTCTTTTGCCAGTCCCATTTTATAAGACAATTCCGTTAATCTTAAATCAGCATTGTCTTGTCGTAATAATATTCGGTATTCTGCCCTGGATGTAAACATTCGATAAGGTTCATCCACTCCTTTTGTGACTAGATCATCTATTAAAACTCCAATATAGGCCTGATCTCTATTTAAAACAAACTCTTCTTTGCCTTTAACTTTTAAACTTGCATTAATTCCTGCCATCATGCCTTGCGCGGCAGCCTCTTCATATCCTGTTGTGCCATTAATCTGACCGGCAAAATATAGGTTTTTAATGTGTTTTGTTTCTAAAGTGTGCTTTAATTGGGTGGGTGGGTAATAATCATATTCAATTGCGTAGCCAGGACGATATATTTTAACATTTTCAAGTCCGGGAATGCTTTTTAAGGCTTTTAATTGCACTTCCCATGGCAGTGAAGATGAAAATCCGTTTATATAATATTCATTTGTAGTGTAACCTTCAGGTTCTAAAAACAGTTGGTGTTTATCTTTTTCCGAAAATGTTACAATTTTATCTTCAATGCTTGGGCAATATCTTGGACCAACGCCATTAATGGTACCGTTAAATAACGGTGATTCTTTAAAACCTGTTTCAAGGATGCCATGTACTGTAGTGTCTGTAAATGTAATGTAACAGCTTTTATTGTTGCTGGGAACGAAATCATGTTCTAAAAATGAAAATTGTCCACCTTCCTCGTCTCCTTTTTGTTCCTGTACTTTTGTAAAATTAATGCTTCTACCATCAATTCTTGCAGGAGTTCCTGTTTTCATTCGTCCAACTTCAAAACCAAATTTTTCTAATTGCTCAGAAATTCCTGTAGATGCAGCTTCACCTGCACGTCCACCTTCCACTTGTTTTTTTCCTACGTGCATTAAACCATTTAAAAAGGTTCCATTTGTAAGTATTATCGTTTTTGATGTAAATTCTATTCCTAATTTTGTTATTAAACCTGTAATCGTATCGTTTTCAATAATTAATTCAGTTACCAGATCCTGCCACAAATCAAGATTATCAATGTTTTCTAATACATTTCTCCATTCAGCCGAAAATACCATCCTATCACATTGAGCTCTTGGGCTCCACATAGCAGGACCCTTTGATCTATTTAACATTCGGAACTGAATCATGCTTTTATCAGTAACAATTGCTGAATATCCGCCAAGAGCATCAATTTCCTTAATAATTTGTCCTTTAGCAATGCCACCCATCGCAGGATTACATGACATTTGTGCGTATTTTGTCATGTCCATTGTAATTAACAATGTTTTTGATCCCATATTTGCTGCTGCAGCTGCTGCTTCGCATCCTGCATGTCCTCCACCAACCACAATAACATCATACTCTGGCAACATAATTTGTATTTTTTTAATTTTTCGGAAAATTAGAAAAGATTTTCTAATCTTTCTAAATAAAAGTTTTCTTTTTCACGCATTTCTGCTTTTTGTTCTTCATTTTGATCATTATAACCAATTAAATGCAGAATCCCGTGTATCATTACACGATGCAATTCGTTAAGTTGTGTAACACCGAACCGTTTAGAATTGTTCTTTACAGTATCAATACTAATAAATATATCACCACTTACAATATTATCCTGACAATAATTAAATGTAACAATATCAGTAAAATAGTTATGTGATAGATATTCGTTATTAATTTGTATTAAATAATTATCGGAAGTAAAAATGTAATTTAATTCTCCTGCTATCTTATTTTCATTTTCAACAGCAGAAATAATCCATTCTTTGAGTAGTTTTTTATTCTTTAAATTAAATGCTGTGTCTTCAGTAAAATATTTTATTGGCATTCTTTATAATGCAAATTTTATTTCAACCCTATTTCCTTTTCCGTGGAATATAACATCATCTGCCAGGTGTTTCATTAAATACACTCCACGACCATGTATGTTTTCAATATTATCAGGAGTTGTAGGATCAGGAACATCATCAAAACTAAAGCCAGGTCCTTCATCCTCAATATAAATACTTATTGCATCTTCGTTAATAATAAAGTCAACTTTTACCTTTTTTGTTTCGTCTTCTTTATTTCCGTGAACAATTGAATTATTTACAGCTTCAACAGTAGCTATTAGCATCTTGCCATAAATTTCGGAATTAATATTCGCTTTTTCAGATACTTCGTCAATAATTTTTTCGATTTTATTGATGTTCTCGATTTTTGACTCTATTAGAATGCTTTTTTCCATTTCTATAATTGTTGTTAGCACGTCAACTGTCTTATAAGTTATACAATTAAGGGTTTATACTAAATAATTTTAAAATAGTTACATAATTAGCATTATAATTTTCAAATATAGACTTTTTATAGAAAATTTAATGACTTCTCAGCCAATTTTTTGGATTTAACACCTGTGTTTCCTGATAAATTCGTAGATGTATCGTTGATCCTTCGTTGCTGTTTTCGTTGTAATAAACTTCACCTATTTCGTAACCTTCACGTACTACATCTCCAACTTTTACTCTTACATTTACAATATTTGAATATAATGTTAAATAGTGTCCATGACGAATAATTACAGCCATATTTGCTCCTGGTGTGGCAAATACTCTTTTCACTTCACCTTCATAAATTGCTTTCACTTTTGAATCCTTTGAAGCGCTTATATCGATTCCTTGATTATCAATCATTACGCCCTTAATTACTGCATGTGCGTGTTTTCCAAATTCTTGAATAACAACTCCATTGTCTATGGGCCATCTTAATTTTCCGTATGAATCTTTAAATCCTTTTGAAATAACTTCTTCACTTGCAGAAAGGCTTTTATATGTTTTATTTGCAGCTGCCTCATTTGCTATTAATTCAGCAATAGCATTTTCAAGCTTCTTCATTACCTTTTCATTATCCTTAATTTTTTTTCTTAACTCCTTTTCTTTCCTTTTTAACCTGTTAATTTCTCTGCTTTCTCTGTTTTTTTCTGTCGTTAAAAATGTTTTTTCCTTTTCCTTTTTCGCTAATAAATCAACTTTTTCATTTTTTTGTTCTTTTATCTGTTCAATCTCATATTCTAAGTTTTTTTGTTTTACAAGTATTTCATTTGCTTGTTTTTTACGATATTTAGAGTATTGCTGGAAATATTTCATTCGTCGATATGCCTGGTTAAAATCTTCTGCACTTAAAATAAACATTAATTTATCATAATTATTCCTGTTTTTATAGGCATAATAAATCATTTTAGCATACTCTTTTTTTAATCTTTCAATATCTTTTTCTAACTGAGCTATTGTTCCTGTTTTTAATACTATTTCATTTTCTAATAATTCTATTTCATCAGATATATTATTAATTAACTGTTCTCTTAAGCTTATCCTTTTTTTAATGATCAATAATTTATTTAAGCCGGATGATTTTGTTTTTTCTGTTTCTTCTAGAAGTTTATTTGTTAACTCAATTTCTTTTTGTGCTTTTTGCTTTTTATCTTCTAACTCAGATTTTGTTTGTGCAAATCCTGTGTAAGTTTGAAAAATTAAAAAAATGATTATAATACTTTTTAATTTCATAGAATGTGATTTATTCTAATTCAACTTCTTTATTGATTTTATTTTCAAGTTCCTTACTTGTATTACCCATTTGCTTAGATAATTTCCAAAGCTCTAGAGCCCTGTCGATTTCACCATTTTTATATAAAATATCGCCGAAATGTTCAACAATCACATCGCTATCAACACCTCCATTATCTATGGCTTTTTGTATGTAATATTTAGCATCTTCGTATCTTTCCAGCTTATATAAAATCCACGCATAAGTATCTAAAAAAGTGCTGTTTTTGGGCTCTGCTTCTATGGTCCTTTTGCTTAATGATTCAGCATATTCCAAATTTTCTTCTCTTAATGATAAATAATAACTATAGTTATTCAATATTGATAGATCATCTGGATTATTCTGGATGGCTAATTTAAAATAGTAATCGGAATTTTTATAATCTTTTATATTATGATATGCTTCTCCTAAATATGTATAAAAGTCTATTTTAATTTTTTCGTCATTTTTAGCCTTATTTAAGCCTTTTTCTAAAATAACAACGGCAGATTCATTCCGATTTGTTTGGTTGGCTGAAATGCCGTTAAATAAGTAGAATAAGGCATGATTAGGAAAACTATCAATGGCTGTAATGGATTTATGATATAATCCTTCAAAATCTGTTTTATAGCTGTAGATAGATAAAAGTTGTTCCCATAAATAGATATTGGCGGAAAAATTATCAGTTATACAAATTAATTCATCTTTTGCTTCATTTAATTTATTCATTTTTACGTAATAATCAGCATTTAAAGTATAGCTATCAATTTGTTGGGGATACATTAACTTTAAAATATCTAATTCTTTTTTTATTTGCTGATTATATAAATTAAATTCTTTTTGATTATTTAATATCGATACAAATACCATGACTTTCTGATCAAAATCAATGTTTTTATTTTTTATCACTCGATTAATCATTCTAAATACATTATCATAATCAAGTTTTTTTCTATAAAAATCTATTTTTGATAATTGACCCGATTCATTTATACTATCTAATTCGAACAATTTATTATAATATTCCTCGGCTTTCAAAAATAGATTGTCGTTTGTATACATTTCAGCCATTATTCCATAATACCTGGTTTCATTTGGAAAGTATTTAATCAATTTATCTATTTCTTCATACGCTTTTAGGGTTTGTCCTGTTTTATAATATAGCTGTTGTTTCCTTAGTGATATGTTTTCACTTATTCCATACTGTTTTTCTATATCATTATAAATAGTAATAGCATCCTGATATTGACTATTTTGTATATATAACTCAGCTAAATTTTGCGCTATTTCTATATCATCCTTATGATGTAAATAAATAGTTTCATAAACAATTTGAGCTTGATTATAATCTTCTTTAACTATATATAATTTTGCAAGATTTAGACTATACCATTTATTTTTAGGATCCTTGTCAACGGCACTTTTAGCATATTTAATTGCTGTATCATAATTCTGTATTATTTCATGTATTTTTGATATCTCAGCCATTGCTACTGCACTATTGGGATTTATCTCTAAACATTGATAAAATAATGCTAATGCGCTATTTATATCTCCTAAAAGTTTTTTTCTATTTGCCTCCAGAAAAATATAATAATATTGTTGTTCGTGATCTTTACTTAGTTCTTTTTCGACTTTCTTATTTTGTATTTTATAAGTATTTGTACATGACGATAACATATACAACGAAAGTAATACAAGAAACACACCTCTTATCCTCATAACATCACATTTAGAAATTAATTTATAAACTTAACACAAAAACGCCATGTTAAGTTTATATCTTTTATATTTTAACAATATTTAATATTTCTATTTCACGCCAGTACTTCCAAAACCTCCCGCTCCTCGATCAGTTTCATTTAATACATCTACCTTAATCAAATCAGCTTGCTCATGTTTAGCAATTACCATTTGACAGATTCTTTCTCCGTGTTCAATAGTTACTTCTACATTCGATAAATTAATTAATATTACACCTATTTCCCCTCGATAATCAGCATCAATTGTTCCAGGAGTATTAAGTACAGATAATCCTTTTTTTAAAGCAAGACCACTTCTTGGCCGAATTTGCGCTTCGAAACCAACAGGTAGTTCTATAAATAATCCAGTTGGAATTAAAATTCGTTCAAGCGGTTTTAGAGTAACTGCATTTTCTAAGTTTGCCCTTAAATCCATCCCCGCTGAATGATCAGTACTATATCCTGGCAAAGGATTACTTGATTTGTTTACAATTTTAATTTTCATTTGATATATGCTTTTTTTTCTATTTTATATGCTATAAAAATAAATGTACATAACATAATTGTGTTTATAGTATAACTTATAATTTGATTATCAATTTCTAAAAATCTTGAAAAAATAAATAATACAAAAGCTAGTACAAAATAAAATATGATTCTTTTAAAATTAAATGGTATTAAATAATGCTTTCTGCTTAAAAAATATGAAACTATCAGCATTGTACTATAGCTTAACAAGCTGGCAATTGCTGATCCTAAATATCCGATTTTAGGCAATAATATAATATTTAAAACAATTGTTATAATGGCACCTATTCCGGCAATCAATATTCCGAAGTGGGTTTTATCTGTTACCTTATACCAAATCGATAAACTAAATAATATACCAAACAACAATTTAGCAATTAACAAAATTGGCACAACGAACAATCCACCCCAATAATCTTTATTAATAAAATATTTTAGAATATCTATATAAAACATTACACCAAGAAAAATTATTAATCCAAAAATAATGAAGTAATTCATTACATCGGAATACATTTTCTTTGCATCGGAATTTTCTGAGTTTTTAAAGAAAAATGGTTCGGCTGCATATCGAAACATCTGAATAAACAAAACCATTAAAACAGACAATTTAAAATTTGCTCCATAAATGCCCAGTTGAGCCATAGGGTTTGGATCGTTTATCAACTTTGGAATAAGAATTTTATCAATTTGATCGTTTAATTGACCAGCTAATCCAATTAATAAAATTGGAAAAGAATATTTGAGTAATCTTTTAAATAATAAATAATCGAACTTTGGTTTAATTTTAATTATATCAGGAACTAAAACTAACAATGTTAAACCGCTTCCTATTAAATTAGCAATTAAAACATAGTCAAGAGCAAATTCGGGATTATAAATTCTGGCAAATATATTTTCACTTCCAGCTTCATATAATTTTCTGCATAAAACAAGATAAAAAAGATTAATAAAAATATTTATGGCAATACCCAGAATCTTTATTACCATAAATTTTATTGGTCGTTCATCAATTCGTAATTTAGCAAATGGTATTGCACTAAGAACATCAAATGAAATGATTAGAACAAAATAAACAATAATTCTATAATTAGAAATTTCGAAATAAGCTTGCCACCTATTTTTAAATATAATTGAACTGAAAATGAAAATTAATGTTGTAAAAATAATTGTAAGTATACTAGTTCCTAAAACCTTTTTATAATCTTCTTCCTTTTTACTGGCGAAACGAAAAAACCCCGTTTCCATTCCAAAAGTTAATAAAGCTAAAAATATTGCAGTACTACTATAAAAGTAAGTTAACTTTCCGTAAAAAAAAGGTGCAAGAGCTGCCGTATGAACCATTACAAGTAAATAATTCAAAAATCTACCTAACATGGTACTTAATCCATAAATTACTGTTTGTCCTGCAAGTTTTTTAATTTGATTCAATGTTTTCTATTTAATAAAATATTTCATACAAAATAAAACTACTTATTTAATTATTCATAATTATTGATAGCTTATATATTAACAGGTTATTCAGATTTATAATTTATACTAAACATTTATATAATTAGATGATTTATTAAATGATATTATTTAATATTCGTAATTGTTTCTATTTTTGTTGTTTGAATTAAATTAAAAGAATATGAAAAAAATATTATTGCTCACTTTAATATTTTCTGTTTTGTTTTTTTCGTGTACAATGATAAAATCAAAAAAAGAAAAAACTCAACAGTTATATAAAATAGAAACTGCATATGGAAATATGGTTTTTATATTATATGATAAAACTCCATTACATAAAGAAAATTTTGAAAAATTAATTGAACAAGGATATTTTGATGGTTTATTATTTCATAGGGTAATTGATAATTTTATGATTCAAGGAGGTGACCCAAATTCAAGAAATGCTGAACCAGAAAAATTTTTAGGTGAGGGTGGTCCGGGTTACACAATTCCTGCAGAATTTGATGATAATATTTTTCATAAAAAAGGTGTTATTGCAGCAGCTCGTGAAGGCGATGATGTAAATCCTGAAATGCGGTCTGCAGGTTCTCAATTTTATATTGTTAAAGGAAAAGTATTTACAGATGAAGATATTAAAAAGGTTGAAGATCGCATAAATGCCTCGCGTTTAAATAAATTAATTATAAAATATCAAAAAGAAGCAGAAGAGAAAGCTTTTGAAACGGGAGGTGTAATTGATTATCAGGTAATAATTCCGGAAGCACGAAATAAAGCTGAACAAGAATTTAAAAAAGAAGGATATTACAAAATTCCTGATTTTAAACGTAAAGTATATCAAACAATAGGAGGCACACCACATCTTGATAATGCTTATACTGTTTTTGGAGAAGTAATTGAAGGACTAGAAGTTATAGATAAAATTGCAGCAGTTGAAACAGACGAAAACGATCGACCTGTTAAAGATGTTAAAATGCGAATTATAAAATTGTAATAAGTAATAATAGTTATGATTGAAAAGATAAATCAATATTTAGCAGAAGCGAAGGATTTTGAAGGAAATACTATGGAGGAAATAGAATCGTTTCGTATCAAATACATGAGTAAAAAAGGTATTGTTAACGAGCTTTTCGAAGAGTTTAAAAACGTTCCACGTGAAAACAAAAAGGATGTTGGGCAAAAACTAAACGAGCTTAAAGTTACTTTACAAGATAAAATTAATCTGTTAAAAGAAAAATTAGAAGATAGCTCAGAGTCTAATTCAGGGATTGATATGAGTTTACCTGGCGATCCTGTAAAATTAGGTACTCGCCACCCAATTTCTATCGTTCGAAATGAAATTATTGATATTTTTAAGCATTTAGGATTTACAATTTCCGAAGGTCCAGAAATTGAAGATGACTGGCATGTGTTCTCAGCACTTAATTTTCCTGAAGAACATCCTGCACGTGATATGCAGGATACATTCTTTATTGAAAAAAAACCTGATATATTATTACGTACACATACATCTTCAGTTCAGGTACGTGTTATGGAAAATTCAAAACCTCCTATTCGTACTATTTCTCCAGGACGTGTTTTTAGAAACGAAGCTATAAGTGCCCGTGCTCATTGTATATTTCATCAGGTTGAAGGATTATATATCGATGAAAATGTTTCATTTGCTGACTTAAAACAAACATTATTATACTTTGCAAAAGAAATGTTTGGTGAAAAAACCGAAATTCGCTTACGTCCTTCTTATTTTCCATTTACAGAACCTTCTGCTGAAATGGATGTAGCTTGTAATATATGTGATGGTAAGGGTTGTAATGTTTGTAAATATACCGGTTGGTTAGAAATACTCGGTTGTGGTATGGTAGATCCAAATGTTTTAGACAGTTGCGGAATCGATAGTAAAAAATATACCGGATTTGCATTTGGTATGGGAATAGAGCGAATAACCATGCTAAAATATGGAGTTAAGGACCTTCGCCTTTATTTTGAGAATGATGTACGATTTTTAAATCAATTTAAGTCTGCTTATTAAACTTCTATTTATATAAACAAAAACCCGGAATATTCCGGGTTTTTTTATTTATTTAATTGCATACATTATTTTTCAGGGTTTAATTGTATTTCATTGGTCATTTTTACATATTTTTTATAAACAGCACTCACACCACAGTACCTTTCTTCTGATAAATTAACTGCTTTTTGTAATTTTTCCATTGGCAAATCCTTTCCCCAAAACTTATAGATCACTTTCATTTCATCATAATGTTTTGGATGTTCTTCTGTAGTATTCGCTTTTACTTCTACACTAAAATTATCCACTTCAACCCTCATTTTTGTTAGAATTGATATTACATCCATACCAGTACAACCAGCTAAAGACATTAACATTAATGGTTTAGGTCTAGGACCTCGGTTTTTTCCACCTACAGCTTCAACCGCGTCAATAACTAACTTATGGCCATTTACTTCACCTTCAAAAGCCATTCCATCTATCCAATTTATACTTAATGATTCTTTCATATCTATATATGTTTATATTTATATTTTACAAATATATCTTAAAAAAGCGAATGCAAATTCTAATAATTCAACAAAAAAATTAATTTTGTATTTAAATTTACAATTTATAACGATATAAAGATATTTATATCATATAATTGATAAAATTATTTATGAAAAATCGCGATAACATACCTTTATGCGATAATTGCTTACATGAGTTTTCTTCTATTTTTAGACATCTTACACCTGATGAACATGATAAAGTAGAAAAGGAAAAAGTATGTAATTTTTATAAACGGGGCAGTATAATTTATCATGAAGGTAGCAGAACTAATGGTTTTTATTGCATTAATTCCGGAATTATTAAAATATTTAAAACAGGAATTGATGGAAGAGAACAAATTATTGCTTTTGCAAAAAAAGGTGATATTATAGGTTATCGATCTATTTTAAGTAATGAATTGGCTTGCTCATCAGCTAAAGTAATTGAAGATACTGTACTTTGTTTTATTCCTGGAGAAACATTAATTAGTCTTGTTAAAACAAACGGAAACTTTTCAATGGCTATGATGCAACAAACCTGTAAGGAATTAGGTGAAGCAAATTCTTATATTACTGATATTGCTCAAAAAACTGTTCGTGAACGTTTAGCAGAAGTTTTATTAAATTTAAAAGATACCTTCGACCTTGATGAAAATAATGTTTTACAAATATCCTTAACACGAGAAGAACTTGCTAATATTGTTGGAACAGCAACAGAATCGGTAATTCGTTTATTATCTGAATTTAAACATGATAAGTTAATAGATCTTAACGGACGAAAAATAACCATTTTAGATATAAAGAAACTCGAAAAAATATCAAATGCATTTAATTAAAAAAGGTTCTAAATTTAGAACCTTTTAAGTTTAAAATAATTTTGACTGATCATTTTCAGTCATATTTTTATTTAAATGCTTATAAGCAATTTCAGTAGCTTCTCTTCCCCGTGGTGTTCGTTTTATATATCCTTCTTTTATTAAAAATGGTTCATATACCTCTTCGATAGTGCCACTATCTTCGCCAACTGCAGTAGCAATAGTTGTTAAACCCACAGGACCACCTTTAAATTTATCTATTATGGTTAATAGTATTTTATTATCCATTTCATCTAAACCATGCATATCAATATTCAGCGCTTGTAATGAATATTTAGCAATTTTTATATCTATTTTTCCATCTCCTTTTACCTGTGCAAAATCTCTAACTCTTCTTAATAAAGCATTTGCAATCCTTGGTGTTCCCCTCGAACGTGAAGCTATTTCGATGGCTGCTATTTCCTCTATTTCAATATCTAAAATACTAGCAGACCTTTTAACAATACCTGTAAGAATTTTTATATTATAATATTCTAAATGTAAACTAATTCCGAATCGAGCACGTAAAGGGCTTGTTAATAAACCGGATCTTGTTGTAGCACCTATTAATGTAAATGGGTTTAGTTCTATTTGTACCGATCTTGCACTAGGACCTTTATCAATCATAATATCTATTTTATAATCCTCCATCGCTGAATATAGATATTCCTCTACAACTGGACTTAATCGATGTATTTCATCAATAAATAAAACATCACCCTCCTCAAGATTTGTTAATAAACCTGCTAAATCTCCGGGTTTATCTAAAACAGGGCCTGACGTAAGTTTTAAACTTACATTTAATTCATTTGCAATAATATTTGCCAGAGTTGTTTTACCTAATCCTGGTGGACCATGTAACAGAACATGATCAAGTGATTCATTTCTCATTAATGCGGCATGAACAAATACCTTTAAATTTTCAACGACCTTAAACTGGCCTTTAAAATCGTGAAAATCTAATGGTCTTAATTTTTTGTCATACTCTTGTTCGCGTATTCCTTCTTCTCTTATGTTAAAATCTTCCATGCAATTTTTATTACAAGTAAATTTATAAAATCTAATATTCAGTCAAATTTACTTTTTGACCATTTATACGGTATTCTTTGCCTTCTTTATATTGAACCACTAATACTATCCTGCCATAATCATCATATTTGGTCCATGATTTAACTTTAATTCCTGCATCATAATTTCTTTCTTCTTTTTCTAATCCATTAGGATAATAATAAATATGTTTTCCATTGGGTAGTCCCTGTAAATAATATCCTTCAAAACTTAAAATATTATCCTTAGCATAATAACTTTTCCATTTGCCATCTTTCTGATCCATCACATATTTTCCCGTATGTATTTGATCTCCTATAATGTAAGTCCAAACACTCTCTTTAAAACCCTCAACATAATTTCCTTTTGATATTATATCACCTTTTTCTGAATATTCAATTACCTCCCCATCAAGATTACCATACAAATAAAACTCTTCTTTTAATAATTCTCCAGTTTCGTAATACCATTTCCAATTTCCATTACATTTTCCATTACTATAATTACCTACTTGTTGAACTTTTCCATTAATATAATAATAAGTCCATTTTTTATTTTTATTTCCTTTATTGTATGTACCTTTTGATTTTACTTTACCATTATTATAATAATATGTCCATTCACCATCTTCTTTACCGTTAAGACACACTATACCTTCTGAAATTACATTTCCATAAATGTTATATATTTTTGACTCTATTACATTACCATTATTATCAAACCATCGATGAGTTCCTACAGGCTTTTCATTTTTATAACTTCCCTGAAATATCAAATTTCCCTGATCATCATATTCTTCTTTTATATTTATGTCAATCTCATAATTTTCACCTGATAAATCTACTTGTCCATTTATATAATTTAATGTTTCTAATAATTTACCTTCTTCATTATAAATTTTAAATAAACCATTAAGTTTTCCATCTATATAATTTTTTTCTTCTTTTACTTTTCCATTATCATAAAACTCCTTCCAGGTACCTTCCTTAGCTCCATTATTATTATATCTATTAATTTGCTCATTTATAATAATCTCATTATTTCTATACCGCGTTATACTTATTATATTTTCATTATGATCATATTCAAAACCAATACCCTGCTTTTTATCATTTTCAAAGGGTATTTCTTTTTTTAATTTTCCATTTTCATAATAATAATATGAAATTCCATTACGAATACCACTAACATATAATTCTTTACTAAAAATTCTATTTTTATAATTTTCTTTTTTATAATATTTGTATTGATAACCACTTTTTTTACCAAATAAATAATTAATTTTTTCTGTTGTATCTCCTATTTGATCATAAAAAATCCACAAACTATCTAAATGTTTATTATTCCATTTTCCCTCTGATTTTAATACACCAGTTATATAGTATGATTTCCAATAACCTGTTGGAATATTATTTTTTATATGTCCTTCACTAGAGATTTTTCCATTTTGATAAAAAAACTGTTTATACTCAATTTTTATTGAATCATTTTGAGATACAGATAGTTTGTAAACTATAATTAAAATTAATATTAGTGATATTTTCTTCACACTTTTATTTTTAAAGCATTTAAATATACAAAAAAAGCAGGATCATATTTCCTGCTTTTAAAATGTTCATATATAATTTATAAATTCATTTTCTTAGAAATAGCTAACATTGTATCAATTGATTTTTTTGCTTTTTTAATAATATCATCACTTAATATTACTTCTGGTTTTTCGTATTTAAGTGTATTATATATTTTATTCATTGTAATTAATTTCATAAAATTACAGTCATTACAAGCGCATGTTGAATCTTTTGGTGGTGCAATTATATATGTTTTGTTGGAATTTTGTTTTTTCATTTCATGTAAAATTCCTGATTCAGTTGCTACAATATATTCATTTGCATTATCTTCTTTAGTAAAATTTAATAAAGCAGCAGTAGATCCAACAAAATCAGATATTAACTGTACGGGTTTTTGACATTCAGGATGTGAAATAACTTTGGCATTTGGATATTCCTTTTTTAACTCTATTATAGATTCAACAGAAAATTCTTCGTGTACATGACATGCACCATTCCAAATTACCATATTTTCTCTTTCGGTTATTCGTTTAATATAACTTCCTAAATTTCTATCTGGAGCAAAAATAATTTTTTGTTCTTTTGGTAATGATTCTACAATTTTTAACGCATTTGTTGATGTACAACAAATGTCTGTCATTGTTTTAATTTGTGCTGTTGTATTTACATATGAAATAACCAGATGATCAGGATGTTCATCAATAAACTTTTTAAACTCATCTGCAGGACATGAATCAGCTAGTGAGCATCCTGCATTTAAATCAGGTATTAAAACTTTTGTTTTTGGAGATAAAATTTTTGCTGTTTCTGCCATAAAGTGTACCCCTGCAAATAATATAATATCTGCATCAGTCTCTGCAGCCTTTTGTGATAGAGCTAAACTATCACCCACAAAATCAGCAATATCCTGTATATCACCAGTCTGATAATAATGCGCCAATATTATTGCATTCTTTTCTTTTTTAATTTTATTAATCTCTTCAATAACATTAATATTATTATCAATTGGTTTATTTACGAAACCATTTTTTATATCAAGCTTTTCAACACTCATAATTACATTATATATATTATATTAATTTATTTATCTATTATAATAATAATGATATCCTGTTAATACTGTTATAAAGTTTTTTCATTTTTTCTTGTTTTTTACGTTTTTAAAAAGATTTTAATACTCTTTTAACAGTTTTAATTTTTCAATTATGTTGATATTTAATTAAATCCAACTTTTATTAACATCCTGTTAATATTACTATTTATTAATAATTTATTTATTAAATAATACACAAACTATGTTAAAATATTGTTCAATAATTGGAGGCTAAAACTAAAAAAATATTTTTGATTTAAATTAAAAAAGTATATATAGAACAAGTATTATTATAATGCAAGATTTTTTTTTTACTATTTATGGACTTTAATTAACATTCAATTAACACAAGTTAATGAAGTAATTAACATTTTGTCTTATTTTTAATTATTATTTATAATAATCTATATTATAAGTATATGAATGTTAATTATTAATTAATTAATTAATATAAAATGATATTATACATTGTTAATCAATACATTTTTAAAATTATTAGTAAAGAAAAAATTGTGTTAAAAAAAACAAATAAAATCGTTAAATTTGATGTAATGATTTTATGTTAAATAGTATTATAAAATGGAGAAAATATCATTAGGAATTGCTTGTGATCATGCAGGATATGATTTTAAGGAAAAACTAAAAGAGGAACTTAAACAAGAAGGGTATGAAATAACTGATTATGGTACGTATTCAGATGAAAGTACTGATTATCCTGATTACGCTCATCCCTTAGCTAGTGCAGTAGAAAATAAAAAACATAAATTTGGAATAAGTATTTGTGGAAGTGGAAATGGCATTAATATGACTTCAAACAAACATCAGGGAATAAGAGCTGCATTATGTTGGAATGTTGAGATATCTGAATTGGCCAGATTACATAATGATGCTAATATATGTTCATTACCTGCACGATTTGTAAGTTATAAATTAGCTAAAAAAATAGTAAATGTTTTTTTAAATACAGAATTTGAAGGTGGAAGACATATCAAACGAATTGAAAAAATACCTATAAAATAAAAATTATGTTATCAAATACATGTAAATATGGAATTAGAGCCGTAATTTATCTGGCATTAAATAATAAGGACAATAAAAAAATAGGAATAAAAGAAATATCAAAAGAATTAAATATTCCTACTCCTTTTTTAGGTAAAATACTTCAGTTATTAGCAAAAAATAAAATATTGGATTCTACAAAAGGACCTCATGGTGGATTTAGTTTAGCAAAACCGGCAGAAAAAATTACATTATTAAATATAATCGAAATAATTGATGGCTTAGATTTATTTCATGATTGTTTAATTGGATTAAGCACTTGTTCTGCTAGTGCGCATGATGATGTTCAATGTCCTATACATCATAAATATGTTCCAATTAATAAACAAATTTATGATTTGTTTAATAATGAAACAATTGAAATGTTAGCATCCGAAATTGGTGCATCTGAGGGAAAAATAGGTTTATAATATAATAAGCTAATTACAAATACTATAGGCAGTATTATTTAATAAGTAACTAAATTATTTTTACTTCGATAAAATTATATTATACATAGATAAAAAAACTATAAAAACTATCAATTTTATTTTATCTATAAAAACTTAAAAAAAATAAAAATATATAGTTATGAAAAATACTAACACAAAAATCAATAATCTTCTTAATTACCTTAAAGCTGCAAAAATAGAAACATGGTTTGATTTAGGTTTATTTTTAGATAAGATAAAAGATCAACGAAAGTATCCACAAAAAAGATTTATTGGAACATATGATGATTTTAAAAGAGGAATGTGTAAAAATGACATGGCTTTTTTAACCTATCAATATTCAATAGATGGAGTAAGTATTGAAGTTAATAAGTATACAAAAATTTTTAATAAAAAATTTGAAGGATGTAAAATTCATTATATATCAGGAAAATTTTATTCTGAAGCAAAGAAAATAGTTCCACAATTTGTTAAAAAATATGAGTTACCTATAATACAAGCTTTTAATGAGTGGAATTTATATAATGATTTTTTCTTTACTAAACTAAAAAGAGGAAGTAATGAATATAATAAATTAATAATTAAATTTTGGGAACAAACTTTAGAAATTGTAGAACAACTTGGAACTTATATCTTAAATAATAATATACAATTATTGTATTTAATAAATGTTTGTTCTAATCCCGGTAATGTATCTCTTAGTTTAGCTGTTGTACTCATATCAGAATTATTAAAAATACCAGTTATTAATAACAATCATGATTTTTATTGGGAAGGAGGAAATAAAGAAATAGATAAAATTAAAAATAATTTACTGGATGGTCCAAGAGATTTTTTCTTTATAAACTCAGATATTGGTGAATTTTTTTCAGTTATTGAGGTATTATTTCCATGGGAATCCAGAATTTGGATCAATGTGAATATTAACAAACAACAAACAGAACATTTAATAAAAGTAAATGGAATTAATCCGGCAAATGTTACGGAAATTGGAACAGCTGTTGATACAACAGAATATCAGAATTCATCAAAAAGAAAAAAAATAAATACTTTTTATCAATTTGAACAAATACTTAGTAGATATTCAGAAACTTTAATTAGTTATTCAGCATCTGACGTTATAAGCAGTGATTTGGTTAGTCAAGAAAATCCAAAACCAATTTTAATTGGTGCAAGAAAGACTAATCCATTGAAGAATTTTTTGAATGAAAATGTTGTATTTCTGCAACCTACCAGGATAATTTCACGAAAAAGAATTGAAATAGGATTTGAATTGATTAAAAAGATGTTTTTAGAAGAAACATTTTATAAGCGATTTTGTGAAACTAAAAACTTAAAACTAACTATTATTATTACAGGTCCAATTGCTTCTGGACATTTTAGTTATTTTAAAAGATTAACAGAAAAATTTAAAGAACTTTTAGATACATTAGATGAAGAAGTAAGAGAAAAAATATATTTAGCTTTTCTTTTTAGCGAATTAGATAAAAAACATTTTAAAGAACGATTTGATGAACCTGTAGGTATTCCTGAATTATATAATATTTCATCATTAATTTTATTACCAAGTAAAACAGAGGGCCGAGGATTACCTATAATTGAAGCAACTGCTTGCGGAACGCCAATATTTTGTAGCAGATATTATCCTGAAAATGTTTATTCTGAAGTTATAGGTGAACATTTACCACACTCTGACAGATTAAAAGTGATTGAGTTTGATGGGAAAAACATTACAAAAAAGCATACAAAAAGGATCATCGACAGAGTATTTTTTCCACATAGATTCTCTGATGAAATAGAACATAACAAAAATGTTGTTGAAAAGCGATATAGTCTTGATTCATTAAAACATAACATAGATGATATCTGCTATATTATGTACAGACAAATGAAATCAAACAGACGCACTATGAACATTACAAAAAATAAATTAAATGAATATAAAATTTATACTAAATCAACGGACAATAATTTAAATGAGATATTGAATACTGAACATAGGGAATATTTGCCTGGTTTCGGACGTATGCAGTTTATGGTTTTATTAAAATCGCTAATTGATCCGAGTTATTTTAGGGTTGAAGAGCAACTCTTTAGAGGTAAAGCGTATGAATATGCTTTAAAATTATTAAATAAAAATATGTTGAATATATCTGAAAAAAACAGGATTAGATATTTCAATTCAATTGAAAATATATTTTTATATAAAGAAGGTGAATCAAGCATCAAGCATGATCATTCATTATCGTACAGACATAGAAATAATGATTATTTTCCATATAGAGATTTTACCATTCAGGAATTAAGTGGTTTAATTAATTTACTGTTTTATGAAATGTTAGAACCAGAAATTGAAACAAAAATCAATACAAGTGCACATTTCTTTACAGATATAGATTTAGCATTATCTCAACTGACATCAAGTGATTTTTTGGGAATTGACAATAGAAAAAGATTAATAAAAAAATTACAATCAAATGTTCCAATAGCATATTTCCCCGGAAAATATGTAAAGAATGAATTAGAATTTTTTATTCTGCAAGCCATACGATCACGACTTGAATTAGGTATTGAAGAAGAATTAACAGATGACTTATTAATTAATAGTTCTAAATTTATTTCAAAAATATATGTATTTGCAAGTGAGAAAGCCACAATAGAAAATTTTAATTATGATAGTATTCTAAGTTTTATACAAGATGGCTATGAAAAAGAGTTACTATTACTATATAAATATGGAATATTAGAAATTGTAAAAACAAACCAATTATCGGTTGGAATTCATTTTAATCAATTAGGAAAAAAAGGCATAGAAATATTGAAATCTATAAAAAAAGATAATGGTTTTATTATTTCGAACAGAAAAGAATCTGCTGTAATGACTGATATAATTGATATAGATAGGTTTCATATAGGAAAAGTGGAAGATAAAATTACTGAATCTATTCTGGGTATTCCAATCCACAGCGGATATATTCAATTCGTTCCTGCAGGTGTGAGAACAACATTAACCTACCCAACGCCGATACAAACAGCAAAAGAATTTGATGAAATATTAAATAGTAAAAAATTCGAATTATTAAGTAAAAAATTGGGTGAAAAAGAATTATTTAATATTATTAAAAAGGATGCAGAAAATAAAATGTCTCCACTTAATAAAATTGTAAATGATTTAATCGAAGTGGGTAATGTAAATAATAAAGTAAAATATGAATACGTAAGCGGTGTTTATGATGATGGCATGCCATGGAATGGTGTTATTGCAAAAGCAGATTTGAATTCATTTAAATGGAACTTTATAGCACAATCAAGTCAGGTAACAAAACCAGTAACAAGTTTTGTAAAAAGTTTTAACAAAAGCACAGGAAATACAGCTTTAATTGCATGGAACGGAGGATATATTCTAAACGCCGAGTTAGTTGGAAAATTAGGTTTGCCCGAATCATATATTGGTTCACCTCTGGGGTTAATAATTGCAGAAAAAAAAGTTTTAAGTGCTCCTCTATTTAATAAGCCTGCACTAATTTTTAAAAATGGTAAATTAAGTATAGAAAGAGTGTCCTCCTCAGTGGGAATAAGTGTTTCACGTGGAACAATTCACTTTCAGTTTCCTCAGAATCAGTATAATACAAAGGTAAAAAATAACGAATTCTCATATTATGACTTAATGTGTGAATTTGAAGAAATTGAATCACAAGGAAATGTTATTGTACGATTGGCAGGAAATACGATAAAAGAGATTATAAATACAGATAAAAACCAGAAGATCAATTTAATACCGGTAGGATTAACTTTGGTTATACCAAAAAATAATTTTCCAAACGAATGGAAAGTGGGAGACGAATTGGATATTAAAATAAATGGTTTGGAAAATATTGATTATGCAGTTGAAGCAGGTCCGCTTTTAATAAGCGATGGAAAAGTTAATTTGAAAATGAAAGCTGAAGGATGGAAAACAAAGAATTCAATTCGCACTCAAGCAGCACGTTTAGATTATACTGATATGAGAGGACCAAAGATTGCAGCAGGGATAGATCATAATAATAATCTAATAGTATTAACAATTAATGGGCGAATACGTGAATCTGTAGGTGCCACACACATTGATATGGCCACTATATTAAAAAAATTCGAAATTAAACAGGCTATGGGTTTTGATCCAGGTGGAAGTAGTACTCTTGTTGTAGAAGGAAAAACCTTAAATATTTCTCCTTATAATAGTAAATATGAAGAAAATATATATTCTTTACCTCCGGAACCTAGAGCTGTTTCAAATGTAATAATGGGATATATTAAAGAATAAAATGGCGGGAATATATATACATATACCTTTTTGTAAACGAAAATGTGCTTATTGTGATTTTTATTCAATAGCTAATACAAAGTATATTAATGAATTTGTTTCTACAGTTTGTAAGGAAATTGAATTGCAAAAAGAATACCTGGATAATGAAACAATTTGTACAATCTATTTTGGAGGAGGAACTCCATCTGTTTTAACTGCATACCAAATTAATGAAATAATAGAAAAGATTAATAAACATTTTAAAGTTGAAAATAATAATGAAATTACCTTAGAAGCAAATCCAGACGATTTAAATTATAAGTATGTAAAAGAACTAAAGCGTATAGGAATAAATAGACTAAGTGTTGGTATTCAGTCATTTAGCGATGATCATTTGCAAATGATGAAACGTATACACTCTGTAAATCAGTCGGTTATTTCGGTAAAAGAAGCACAAAATGCAGGAATATCTAATATAAGTATTGATTTAATTTATGGCTTACCCAATTTATTGATAGATCAATGGTATGAAAGTATAAATAGAGCAATTGACTTAAAAGTTAAGCACATTTCTGCTTACCATTTAACAATAGAACCAAAAACATTATTTTATAAGTATGTAAATCAAAATAAAATTAATTTACCGACCGAAGAGGAAAGTTTAAAGCAATTTAAAATATTAAAATCCCAAACAGCTAAAAATGGTTTTATACAATATGAAATTTCCAATTTTGCGCTGGATGGATTTCTTTCATTACATAATGTAAATTATTGGAGCGACGTAAAGTATTTAGGATTAGGACCTTCTGCACATTCGTATAATTTAACTTCACGACAATGGAATATTCAAAATTTACAAACATATTTGGACACAATATCGAAAGGAAAATTAGCAAACGAAAAAGAAATTTTAAGTGAAAACGAAAAATTTAATGATTTTTTAATTACATCTTTAAGAACAATGTGGGGAGTGGATTTTCAAAAACTAAAAAATAAATTCGGAAAAAAACATCAGAATATCTTTTTAAATACTGCACAAAAATTTTTAGATAGTAAATTATTGAAAAAATTGGCAGATAGTTATATTTTAACAGATAAAGGAATGGTTATATCTGATAACATAATGTCGGAATTTTTATGCGTATGACGAATAATGACGAACAATATAAAAATGATGAAAAGTTTAGATTACTTTTCGAAAAATCCTTTGAACCGATATTAATTATCGATGGATATAAATTTATTGATTGTAATGATGCTACAGTAAAAAAGCTCAAATATAAATACAGAAAAGATCTGTTTAATATGCATCCATCTGAATTGTCACCAGAATATCAACCCGATGGAAAATTATCATCTGATAAAGCAAATAAAATGATGGATATAGCGTATGAGATTGGTTATCATCGTTTTGAATGGGTGCATTGTGATACATTAGGTAATGAGTTTAT
>CAZPMA010000022.1:0-34758 GCA_964587535.1 uncultured Bacteroidales bacterium | reverse complement strand
AAAATGGAGAGGCATGTTACATGATATCATGCCCGGAACAGAAGAGCAATTAGCAAAGGAAATGACAGCTGCATATGTTGGAATTGATCCAACAGCAAATTCATTACACATAGGACATTTGGTAAGTGTAATGATGTTAAAACACTTTCAGGCAGCAGGACATAAACCACTTGTGTTAGTCGGTGGTGCAACAGGAATGATTGGTGATCCATCTGGAAAATCGCAGGAAAGAAATCTTCTTGACGAAGAAACCTTAAGATACAATCAGGATTGCTTAAAAAAACAATTAGAAAAATTGCTTGAATTTGATTCAAAAATCGAAAATGGAGCCGAAATGGTTAACAATTACGACTGGATGAAAGAATATTCATTTCTTGAGTTTATTCGTGATATTGGCAAGCACATTACAGTAAACTACATGATGGCTAAGGATTCTGTTAAAAAGCGAATAGGTGAAGAAGCAAAATCAGGAATGTCGTTTACTGAGTTTTCATACCAGTTAGTTCAGGGAACAGATTTTTATCATCTATACAAAGAGAAAAACTGTAAACTTCAAATGGGAGGTTCAGATCAGTGGGGAAATATAACAACAGGAACGGAACTTATTCGTCGCAAGCTAGGTGGCGAAGCTTATGCTTTAACTTGCCCTTTGATTACCAAAGCTGATGGAAATAAGTTTGGTAAAACGGAAGAAGGAAATGTTTGGTTAGATCCCGAATTAACATCTCCATATAAATTTTACCAGTTTTGGTTAAATGTTTCTGATGAGGATGCGGAAAAATATATTAAGATATTTACCATGTTGCCAAAAAAAGAAATAGATTCTTTAATTGAAAAACATCGCGAAGAACCACACATGCGTTCGTTACAACAGCGTTTAGCAAAAGAGCTAACCATAATGGTTCACTCTGAAAATGATCTTAATACTGCAGTAGCTGCATCAAACATATTGTTTGGAAAAGCAACAACTGAAGAATTAAGAAATCTTGATGAGAAAACGTTTCTTTCTGTTTTTGAAGGAGTTCCAATGTTTGATATAGACAAATCAAAAATTGAAGCCGGAGTGAATGTTTTAACACTTTTAGCTGAAGAAACAGAAGTATTTCCATCAAAAGGAGAATTAAGAAGAACAATTAAAGGTGGTGGTGCAAGTATCAATAAAGAAAAAATTGAATCGGAAGAAATAAGTATTGGTTCCGATCGTTTATTGAATGATAAATACATTCTTGTTCAGAAAGGCAAAAAGAATTATTTCTTGATTAGAACAGTTTAATAAGCAAAACAATTGTCTTCTTTATCCCATAGCTAAATTAACTAAGGTAAAGGGTGACAAATATAAATAAAGTTCTACGCTATGAATAACAATAATGATTATAACTTTAATTCTATGGATATCATTCGTTTTATGTTTAAACACAAATGGCCAATTATTATTATCACGTTAATTGCAGCCATTGCATCTGTAGTCGTTTCTCTTTTATTAGACGAGAAATACAAATCATACGTGATTTTATATCCTAAAACGCAAGTTTCAGTTTCGCATGCGTTAACAACATCTGAGCTGTTGGATCCGGATGATCATATTATGAATTTTGGTGATGAAGAAGACACAGAACAATTAATACAAACATTATATTCTGAAGAAATCAGGAATACAATTATTGAAAAATTCGATTTATATCATCATTACAATATTGATCATTCAGACGCTTATCCTTTAACAAAACTGCATAAAGAATTTACAGATAATATACGTTTTCGGCGAACAGAATATCAGGCTGTGGAAATTGAAGTGATGGATACCGATCCACAAATGGCTGCTGATATTGCTAACGAGATTGCTTCCTTACTGGATAAAACATTAAACAGTATGCAAAAAGAAGTTGCAGTGGAAATTTTAAAAGTAGTTCAAAAAGAGCATGATTTATTAGTCGAAGAACTTAAGGAAATGGAAATTTCCTTAAAGAAAACAAATAGCTTGGATCCAATAATTTATTCTTTAACAGAACAAATTAAAAATGAGAACAAAAGACTAAGTGATTTAAAATCAAAATTAGTAGAAGCAAGGGTTAATGCAAGCGAGGATTTACCAAGAAAATTTATTGTTTCAAATGCTTACCCGGCAGAAAAAAAATCATACCCGGTTCGATGGTTAATATGTTCAATATCAACAATATCGGCTTTCGTTTTTGCACTGTTGTTGATGTTGTTTATTGAAAGGTATAAAGATCTTTTAAAATTTAAATCATAGTAGCTTGTTTAAGGATAAAAACAAAATCTTATTTTATGTAATTTCATTTTTTTTCATAGCTATAAATTTGGCATTTATAGCTTATGATTTCTATTATTTTGCTTTTCTTCCTGTATTACTTTTGTTTGTAGTTACTACAATTGTATCATTAGATAAATTATTATTGGCAATTGTGTTTTTTACGCCATTGTCTATTCCTTTAGATTATTTAATACCAAATATTCCTGTAAATGTAGCATTACCTACAGAACCTTTATTAGCCGGGGTATTGGTTCTTTTTATTTTCAAACTGCTTTTAGATGGTAAATTCGACAGGCGAATATTATTACATCCCGTTTCAATCGTTATTTACATAAATCTTTTCTGGATTTTTATAACATCTTTAACAAGCACCATGCCTGCTGTCTCGTTAAAGTTTTTTTTATCAAGACTTTGGTTTGTTGTAGGCGGATATTTTCTTTTTACTTTGGTTTTTAAAAAGACTGACAATATTAATCGATTTATTTGGCTATATGCGATTGCATTAATTATTGTAATAGCAGTTACAAATTTTAAACTTGCAGGTTACGGATTAAACAATCAGCATGCTTCTAATTTTGTGGTTCGTCCTTTTTATAATGATCACACTTCATACGGAGCTATGCTGGTGTTTTTCTTTTTCCCAATTTTATATTTTGTAATAAATGAAAAGAAGGATTTGCTTACAAAATTTTCAGCCAGGATACTTTTGGTAATTTTTCTTTTTGCGATTATACTTTCATATACAAGGGCTGCATGGTTAAGCATGGCTTTTGGTTTGGGATTATGGCTTGTTATAAAACTAAGAGTGAAAATTAGTACGATAATTCTTTCTGTGGTGTTTGCAGTATTAATAGCATTTAGTTTTCAAAATCAAATTCTAAGAGCACTGGAAGACAACGAATCGGAATCTTCAGGAAAGCTTACAGAACACGTAGAATCAATAGCCAATATTACAAGCGATGCATCTAACCTGGAACGAATTAATCGCTGGAAATGTGCCATTCAAATGTTTAAAGAAAAACCTGTTTATGGATGGGGTCCGGGTACTTACATGTTTCAGTATGCACCATTTCAATTTTCGTATGACAGGACTATTATAAGCACAAATTTCGGTGATTGGGGGAATGCCCATAGTGAGTATCTGGGTCCTTTATCAGAATCTGGATTAGTCGGAATGGTATCATTTATCTTAATTGTTTTTTTCGCTTTTAGGACAGGATACAGGGTTTATCATAATACCAACTCAAAAAAGATAAAAGAACTTACTTTGTTTATCATTTTAAGCTTGTCCACATATTTTTTACACGGGGTGTTGAATAACTTTCTAGATACTGACAAAGCGTCAATTCCTGTTTGGGGTTTTATTGCAATGCTTGTTGCCCTGGATGTATACCATAAACAGCAGAAAATCAGCAATCAATAATTTAGTATAAAGATGATAATAAGATGAAATATTTTGTACTTTTAGACAATATTTTATTATGATTACATGCATTCATCATTAATTATTTTGGATACCCTGGAGCAGTGGTCTCCATATTATGAAACTAATAGTATTATTACTGTTAAAGAATATCTTCAAAATCAGTTTTTAAGTAATCAATCACATTTAGTAATTAATTTAAGTAACGATTTAGCGTATAATTCAGAAGGATATTACTGCTCTTTGCTTGCACAGGCTCGTGGTCATAAAGTAATTCCAAATGTTGAAACAATAAATAAATTAAAATCCGAAGCATTAATACGATTGGAAAAACCATTGCAAAAATTACTTTATCAATGGATTAAGAAATCAGAAATAGAAAATGATTATTGGGATTTAGTTATTTATTTTGGAAAATGTAAAGAAAAAGGACTTGAGAAAATCGCAAAGTACATTTTTGAACAGTTTCATAGTCCAATCTTAAAGGTTACTTTTAATAGAGATGAGAAGAATCAGATAGAGAAAATTGTCCAACTATCTCTTTCGGAGCTTTCAGAAAATCAACAGGATACATTTGCCGAAGCTCTGGATGAATTTAGTAAAAAAGTATGGAGAGAACCAAAATCAAAAAAGGCAAACAGATACGACTTGGCCATTTTGCATGATCCTGATGAGAAACTACCACCAAGTGATAAAAAGGCATTATCCAGATTCATCGAACTTGCTAAAAAAATGAACATTAATGCAGAGTTAATTACGGCAGAAGATAGTTATCGATTGTTAGAGTTTGATGCACTCTTTATCAGGCAAACAACAGCACTAAATCATGTGACTTATCAATTAGCACAAAAAGCAGAATTAGCTGATATGGTGGTAATAGATGATCCTGTTTCAATTATTCGTTGTACAAACAAAGTTTATTTAAAAGAATTACTGGATAAGGAAAACATCTTAACTCCAAGATCAAAACTGGTATTTAATTCAAGCGAAAATAATTACGAAGAGATTATTCGGGAATTAGGATCACCACTTGTTATAAAAATTCCAGATGGTTCATTCTCCCAGGGAGTAAAAAAGATAACCAATGAGCAAGAGTTTAATGTAGCATTAAAATCTCTTTTTGAAGAGTCGGCAATTTTATTAATTCAGGAATATATTCCAACCGAATATGATTGGAGAATAGGAATGTTAAATAAAGAACCTTTATTTGCCTGTAAATACTATATGGCTAAAGGTCATTGGCAAATTTACAATCATAAATTAAACGGAAAATCAAGTGAGGGTGATTATGAGACAATACCAATTTATAAAGTGCCTAAATCGGTGATTAAAACAGCGCAAAAAACAACATCCTTAATAGGGAAAGGTCTTTACGGAGTAGATTTAAAATTAATTGATGATAAGTGTTTTGTGATAGAAGTAAACGATAATCCTAACATAGATTATGGGGTAGAAGATTTAATTCTTGGAGATGAATTATATAACCAGATTTTAAGAGAATTTGTATTTAGACTGGAAGAAAAGCATCGAATATGAGTCTTATAACGATTGATATTAATATAAGATTAGCTACCAGATTAGATGTGAATCAATTAATTGATCTGGAGAACAAATGTTTTAATACAGATCGGTTTAGCAAAAATCAGTTTAAATATCTAGTAGAGAAGGCTAATGGATTTGTTTTTATTTTTGAAAATGAAAAAAAAATTATTGGATCCATTATTTTACTTAAAAGGAAAAATTCAAAAATATTAAGAATTTATTCAATAGCAGTAAACCCAAACTATCAAGGTCAGGGAATTGCCGGGAAATTATTAAAACAAGCAGAAAAGATAGCGATTGATTATAAGATGAGAATCTTATCACTGGAAGTTAAAACCACGAATGAAAGTGCAATAAGATTATACCAAAAACGGGGATTTAATACTATATCAGCTAAAGAGAATTATTATAATGATGGAAACACAGCACTCGTTATGCAAAAAGAAATATAAAACCTTTCCTATTTGGAAAGGTTATTTTTTTAAATGTGCCATTTATTTACAAAATAGTAAATGATTTTATTAATGGAGTGATAACATTTATGTTAGCTTTCTTGGTAATTATTATAACTATAATTACTGCACGTTAAAAAATGGTGTATATTATTATAGATTAGTTGGGTATAACTACGATGGTTTTAACATAATGAGCAATAATATTAATATTTAATAATATTCTTTTTTAAACAGATTAATCTGGTTAGAATCATATATTTGTAATAAGATTATCTGAATCTAATGTTTAAAGCAATTTTTTCGAATACAGCTCTTTTAATAGCAGGCGTTACATTTGCTATTCTATTCTGGTATATGGCTTTAGTCTTTTTAAAAGAAAAAGAATACAGAGCATTTCGTATATCATTTATATTTTCTGTAGTAATAATAGTTCCATTTTTAATGCTGTATTTTATTGATTTCGAGATTAAACGAGCAGTTGTAAGTGTCTTTCTTTTAATAATATATGTTAGCACCATCATTTTATTTATTCCAGTAAGGCCCAAATTGGAAGGGGGTTATCAAATTCCAAAGCAAAAGCACGATGAGCGTGATATTATGTTCTCAAGAAATGAGCTTATCCCGGGCACAAAAAAATATAATGATTACTATCAAATACATCCTGAAAATAAAATCCGGGACGATCATTTTAGAGACAAACCAGGTTTATTATCCGATAAGTCAACAATGTATCATCCATATTCTTTTGCTTCTGCTCATGCGAATTTGGAAATAATAGAAAGCTTAAAGCCAATTATTGATGGTAAAGTAGAAGGCAAAAAGCAAAATCCGGATCCGATACAGATTACAAATTACATAAAATTGTGGTCTAAAAAGCTTGGAGTACATTCAATTGCTATTGCTGAGTTAAAAGATTATCATTTATATTCTCATAAAGGAAGAAGAGATTTATATGGCAGAGAAATAGTAAATAAGCATCAAAATGCCATTGTTTTTACCGTTGAAATGGACCACGACTTGATGAAAACAGCACCAAAGGGCCCGGTAATAATGGAATCGACACAGCAATATTTAAATTCTGGGGTAATTGCATTACAAATAGCATATTTTATTAGAAAACTGGGCTATTCAGCAAAGGCCCATATAGACGGAAACTACGAAATTATTTGTCCCCTGGTGGCACGTGATGCCGGATTAGGAGAAATTGGCAGAATGGGATTATTAATAAGCCCTAAATTAGGACCAAGAGTTAGAATTGCCGTTGTAACTACAGACATCAAATTGGTTGTTGATAAAAGAAAGGACTATGCTTCTGTGATTGATTTTTGTGGGATATGTAAAAAATGTGCTGATGTTTGTCCTTCAAGGGCAATATCATTTGATGATAGAGAAGAAGCACAGGGTGTTTTGCGTTGGAAAATTAATTCAGAAAAATGTTTTACCTATTGGACGAAAATAGGTACAGATTGTGGTAAATGTATGGCTGCATGTCCATATTCACATCCAGATAATTCAATCCATAATTTTGTGCGCTGGGGGATTAAAAATTCCTATATCTTTAGGCGCTTTGCATTATTAATGGATGATCTTTTTTTTGGCAGAAAGCCAGCATCTGCTAAAAATCCTAACTGGATCGATCTATAATTTAATATCATTCCACCATAGCTTGTTTGAGAGATTAAAAACATTTTATACTTTTATGAACAATAAATTCTATAAACATGAAAAAGGCCTGTTTTTTAATATTCTTAGCTATTTTATTTGTTAACCTGCAAATTATGGCAAAGGAAACGGATACAACATCCGTTGTGGTTTCTGAAAATGAAATTGTTATAAAAGTCAATGAGCTTCTGGAACAATCAGAAATAGAAAGAAATAAAGATCCGCAAAAATCCATTGAATTTGCAATAGAAGCGTTAAAATTAGCTAAAGAAATCAACAATTACGAATTACAACACAGAGCAGAGTTTTTAATAGGCTTCGCACACTATATTGAAAATGACTATCGAAATGCATTAATACACCTTGATATATCTTTAGCATTAAGCAAAAGGGCTCATTATCGAGAGGGTGAAGCTGCCGCACTAAATCGTATGGGGAATACATATCAATTAATGGGTCAGTATGAGCAAGCCCTGGAAAAATATAAGTTGGCAATGCAAATAAACAAAGCATTAGCAAATCAGCACGAAATAGCCCGTACACTTACAAACCTTGGGAGTGTATATAGACTATATGGAAACTATGAATTGGCTATAAATCAGCACCTTGAAGCGCTTGGTATATACGAAGAGCTGCAAAATAAGGAAGGAATAGCGTGGTCGTCCTTGAATATTGCGCGTTTGTTTAAAATGATGAAAAATTATCAAAAAAGTTTAGATTATGTAAATCAATCCTTGGATATATATCAAAAAATTGAGAATGAACAAGGAATAAGCACCGGGGTAACTCTTTGCTTAAAAGAAAAAGGGAGCATTTATTACGAGATGGGAAGGCTGGACAAAGCCATTGAGTATAGTTTGCAAGTACTGGAAATCAATAAAAGCCATAAAAACGAGCGTGGTGTTGCCAACTCTTATGTTTCTTTAGGTCGCATTTATTACGACAATGATGATTTTAATAAAGCGACAGATTATTTTACAAAAGCAAATCAAATAAAAGACAATTTAAAAGATGAAACAGAAAAGGCAGCAATTTTAAGGTATTTAGGAAGAATTTATTTAAACAAGGGAAATATACCTATAGCTGAGAAATATTTAAAAGAGAGCTTGTTTTTTGCCGAAAAACAAAACCTTAAAACAGATATAAAAGAAAGCTATCTGAGTTTATCAGAATTGTTTGAAAAACAAAATGACCCCGCTAAAGCTTTACAATATTACAAAAAATACACTGAATTAAAGGAAAGATTAGATAATCAGAAGATTAATGAGTTGGAGTTACAGTATGATTTTGATAAAAAACAACGATTGATTGAGTTTGAACAACGACAGCGCGAAGCGGAGCAAAAAGCAAAGCTTCTGAAACAAAAAATTCTTACCTGGGTGTCAGTTGCCGGCTTATTATTTATGATGGTAATCGCTTATCTGATATTTATGAGTTATCGTAGTAAAAAAAGAACAAATATTCTTTTAACAAAGCAAAAGAACGAAATACAAGAGCAGAAAGATGAAATAGAATCTCAAAGAGATTACGTTACTAAACAAAGAGATCAAATTGCTCAGCAGAACAGTATAATTACCGATAGTATCGAATATGCCAAAAGAATTCAAACTGCTTTATTTCCACAGTCAAAGTATCTTGATAATATTTTGAATGATTATTTTATTTATATGAACCCTAAGAATATTGTTAGCGGAGATTTCTATTGGCTTACAGAAAAGGATAATAAATTAATTATTGCTGTTTCAGACTGTACCGGACATGGGGTTCCCGGAGCCTTTATGAGCATGCTGGGTATAGCGTTTTTAAGTGAAATTATAGGGAATTCTAAAGAATTGAAACCGGGTATCATTCTTGATAAACTTCGAGATAATATCATTGAATCACTGCATCAGGAATATGGAATAAGAGGATCCAAGGATGGAATGGACATGGTTCTTTGCATTATTGATAAGGATAGTCTTAAAATGCAATATGCAGGAGCTTACAACCCAGTATATATTGTTCGTAATGGTGAACTAAACGAGCTAAAAGGAGATAAAATGCCAATTGGAATTCATGCTGTAAAACTTGACAAGCAATTTGAAACAAGATCTTTTAATTTGGAAAAAGGGGATATGTTATATTTATTTTCGGATGGATATATGGATCAATTTGGGGGTGAAAATGGACAGAAATTTAAACAAAAGTCATTTAAAGAATTAGTTTTAAGCATTGTAAACGAACCGTTGGATGTTCAAAAAGAAAAAGTTGAACAAACAATGATCAACTGGATGGGTGAACACTCTCAATTGGATGATATGATGATAATGGGAATAAAAATCTAATATCATCAAGCAACAGTATAAAAAAACATCAGGATTCCTGATGTTTTTTGTTTATTTTAACATAACCAGGAGATATCCTGGTTTAGATTATTTTTTATCCCAGGCGCTTACGGTTCCTCCTAAAGATGTTTTAACATTTTCTTCTTTAGGTCTTCCAAAGTAAGATAAACTTCCGCTTGTATTCACTTTTGCATTTAGCTTTTCATGTACAACAATTTCTGCCTTTCCTCCAGTATTTACTTTTATGAAAACATCATCGCTTTTAAAATTTGTGCCCGATAAAACACCTCCGGTATTTATTATAGATTCTTGTAATTTTGTTTCACCTGATATATCTATTTGCGCACCTTGATAAGCTTTTAAATCTACTGCATTTACTTTTACTTTCAATGTAACTATTCCTCCTGTTGCGGCTTCAACAATAAGTTTATCGCCCAGAATGTCATCAATTATATTAATTTCAGCAGATGCATTGCAATAAATTTCAGTTAATTCCTTAAATGTTACAACAACGGTTACTTTACTATCATCTTTAAACAAATCTGATGTCATACTAATTTTTAAAAGTTTGTCTTCTACCTTGGTTTTAACATCAGAAAGTTCAACACTTAAAGCAGTAATCTCAATAGATTCCTTGTTGCCTTTTTTCATTTCAACAGAAATGTTTCCAAAAACATCAATTTTATCAAATGAACCAATTTCTCTTGTTTCTCTGTTTTGTGCAATTCCACTAATAGTATAAAATAGCAGAATGATTATTACTAAATTTTTCATTTATCTTGTATTAAAATTATTATTTGTTATTTTTATCAACTACTAACCAAAAAATTTATTGTGATGAAGACAAAAAAAGCAAAAAAAGGATTACTAGCAAATTTTAAAATTGAAAAACAACAGTTATTAAAGATCAAAGGTGGTCATGTTGTTAAGTTTAAAGCAGGCAGTGATTTAGCAGACGCTGTTCAAGCACCATAAAATAAGAAAGGGACTTGATGGTCCCTTTTTCATTTAAATTACAATATCTTTTTAATATTTTCAGTAACAATATGTCCATCAAACAATTGAACTATTCGGTGTGCATATTCAGCATCGGAAGGGGAGTGTGTAACCATTACAATAGTAGATCCTTCTTTGTTTAATTCAGATAATAGTTTCATTACTTCTTCTCCGTTTGCCGAGTCCAGATTACCTGTTGGCTCATCAGCCAGAATTAATTTTGGATTTGCAACTACCGCTCTGGCAATAGCAACTCTTTGTTGCTGACCACCAGACAATTGTTGAGGGAAATGCTTTCTTCTGTGAGCAATTTTCATTCTGTCAAGAACTTCTTCTACTTTTTTCTTACGTTCTGAAGCAGACACTTTAAGATATAATAGTGGAAGCTCAACATTTTCATAAACAGTAAGTTCATCAATCAAATTGAAACTTTGAAAAACAAAACCAATATTTGCTTTTCGTAATTCTGTTCTTTGTTTTTCTTTAAACCCGGAAGCTTCAATCCCATCAAAAATTAAACTTCCTTCAGTTGGATTATCTAGTAAACCAATAATATTTAAAAGTGTTGATTTACCACAACCAGAAGGCCCCATTACAGCAACAAATTCTCCTTTCTGAACTTCAAGGTTCACTTTATTTAGCGCTGTAGTTTCAATTTCATCAGTTCTAAATACTTTAACTAATTGGTCGGTTTTAATCATGCTATATATTTTTAGAATATTTTATTATTATACAAGTTATGAAATATATTTTTATTAAGACAAGTATTTATGTGTTTAACAAATCTTTAACATTTTATAGACGACTATTTCTCAAAAATGTTGCATAAAAAAAGCCCCTTTCGGAGCTTAATATTATTCAAAAAGAAAATCAAAATCATCATCGGCGCCTATTTCACGGGGTTCTTCACCATGTTTAAAAATTCGTGCTTTTCTTGGACCAATTAATTTTGCTTCTCCTGCATCAATTTTAATCATAGTTCCTTCTCTAAGGCCTACAACATAAACGTAAGGATTGGCTACAAGAAATTCTTCAATACGCTGTTCTCTCGTTTCACCTGCATGTCCATCTGGATTTGCATCTAAATAATGTGGGTTAATTTGAAATCGCACTAAATTTATAGCGTGAAAACTATCAGGTTCTACTATTGGCATATCATTGGTTGTGCAAATAGTTGGACATGCAACATTTGATCCTGCACTCCAGCCAATATATGGTTTTCCTTTTAAGCATTCATAGCGTATGTTTTCCAACAAGTCTTGTTGTTGCATAAGTTTTAACAGGTTAAATGTATTTCCACCACCTACAACTATTGCTTCTGCTTCTTGTATTGCTTTTCTTTTTTTGCCTGGACCATAATGATGAATCGAGTCAACTTCGTATCCAATTTCTGCAAACCTTTCCTGTACTTTTTGCTGATATTCATCAAAAGAGAAAGTTACTGCTGCATAAGGGATAAACAAAACTTTTTTCACCTTTTCACCTAAAAACTTTTTGATTTCATGTTTAGGGTAATCTAGATATGCTTCTCCGGCATTTGTTGAGTTACTTATTAAAAGAAGTCTCATGATGTATAAATTATTTATTAGTAATTCAAATATGGGGTTTAAAGATAATAAATATTTATGGTTTAAATTTTTATTCCTAAAATTAAAACATCATCTACCTGTTCGTGTGTTCCTTTCCATTTATAAAATTCATCTTCCAGTGCTCTTTTTTGTTCTATCATCGATTTGTTATTAATAGACATTAGTAATTCTCTAAATGGTGCCATTTTGAATTTAGTTTGATCTTCTCCGCCAAACTGATCTATATAACCATCGGTAAAGATATAAATGGTATCATTTTTCTTAATATCAATTTCGTGGTTTGTAAATGAATCTTTTTCTAAGATATGTATTCCAATAGGCATTCTGTCAGCTTTTAACGAAATAAAATTATTATTTCGAATTAAATATAAAGGATTGTAAGCACCTGAATACTGAAGGCTCAAATTTTCTGTATCTATAATACATAAGGCAATATCCATTCCGTCTTTGGCTTCATCATCTTTCCCGGTTTGATGCAACGATTTTTTAACATAATCACGAAGTTGATTTAGAATATTACTTGCTTTAATATCATCTTCTTTGTTTACAATCTCATTTAAAAATGCAAAACCAAGCATGCTCATAAAGGCTCCAGGAACCCCATGTCCGGTACAATCAACTGCAGCGACGATTATTTTAGAATCTTTATGTGTAATCCAGTAAAAATCACCACTTACAATATCGCGTGGTTTATAAAAAATAAAATGATCGGGAATAACTTTACTGATATATTCGTTTGGAGGTAAAATAGCTGTTTGTATTCTGCTAGCATATTCAATGCTGTCTGTAATTTGTTTTTTCTGATAAGCGAGGATTTTATTAGCAGACCGAATCGTTTTATTTTGTCTGAATAGTATAATTAAAAAAGCAGATATTGAAATAAATCCTAATAAGACCGAGAAAATAAGTATTTTTTGTTTTCTAATTTTTAAATCCTGAACAGTTCTTTGGTTTTGTAATATTTTTATTTGTGCCTCTCTTTCTGCAATATCATGTTGTGCATTGAGCTTTGTAATATTTTCTTCAGCTTCTTCAGTAAAAATGCTATCTTTTAATGCAGAATATTTTTTAAAATTTTCATAGGCTTTCTCATGTTGTTTTATGGCAACGTACGTTTCAGATAAATATTCATATGCATTTTTAAGTTGTGGTTTGTCTTTTATTGAATCTGCTTTTATTTTACTAGATATAAATAATTTTTCCGCTTTATCGAAATTTTCTTTTTTTAATTCTATTTCGCCTAACCTTTGCAATATGGTAATTTCTCCTCTGATATAACCGATCTCTTTATAGATATTTAATGCAAGATTATAAAACTCTTGTGCTTTGGAATATTTCATATTTTGATAGTAAACAATTCCAATTTCACCAAACGCTTCTCCCATTCCTTGTTTATTATCAAGCCGTTCATGAATTTTATAAGCTTTATTGTAATAATCAATTGCATCTAAATAATTTTCGCTTTTTACATAATTACTGCCAATACAACCTAAACAATATGCTTCGCCGTATAGATTCCCATTTTCACGAAAAAGGTTTAGTGCTTCAAAATAATTTTTATTTGCATTTTCTATATTGTTTCGCTCATCATAAATCAATCCGATATTATATAAAAGTATAGCTACTGTATTATTTTCATTTTGTTTCCTTTTTATTTCTAATGCTTCATAGTAATCTTTCAAGGCATTATCATAATTCCCAATCTCATAGTTCAGCACTCCCATGTTTACTTTTGTCATTGCATATAAATTATCAAAACCATTTTGATAGGCTACTTTTAATGAACTATCGTATAAAGTAAGAGCCTTTGAATAATCTCCCATGGATTTATATATAATTCCAAGGTTAAGTAGTTTTTCTGTTGCTTTTATGTAATTATTTGATTTCTGATCGTAGTATATTGCTTTTTCAAAACTTGCTGCAGCCTGTTTAAAATTCCCTTTATTATTGTAAGCAATTCCAACTGAATTATAAGCATTTGCAGTAATTATATAAATTAAAGAATCTTCTTTTTGTGTTTTTAAAATTTCTATGGCTTTTAACGCAAGAAATATTGCTGAATCGATATTAATGTTATTGTATTCATGAGCTAAATCAGACAATGTTTGAGCTTCGACAATTTTATTTTCTGGTTTTATTAAAATGTTTTTTAAACTATCGATCCGTGGAGATTGTGAAAATGACAATAGGGTTGTGAATATCAGAATGATAGTTATATTTTTTTTCATAGTGCGTTTTTTTGGAATGGCACATACAATTTACTAAAAATATCCTTTGCTCCAATGCAAAAAATTAATGGATGATCTGTTTGGTATTTTCAAGCCACAGAACCTTAAGGTTCATGTCTTTTCAAAATAGAATTCACATTTTTTCTTTTGTTGCAACATTGAACTTGTTTCTTTTTCATAAAAAAACACCCCAAATGTTGTGTCCAACTTTTGGGGTGCAGTTTAGTAGGCGTTTTATTTTTAATCAAAAGACAATGCTATACCAACAGAGATTGGGTATAATTCGGGACCTTTGCTGCTTTCAAATAAAGGAGTAACATAATATGTACCATAAATCAACCAATCTCCAACACCTAAGCGAGCATGAAATCCATATCTGAATGGAGATAAGCTGAAGTCATCTTTTGTTTTATCTTTATTTTTATCACCATTTTCTTCATAAACAATTTTTGTGTTTGAACCTAATTTTAAGCCACCAATTGCTCCTACTGACAATACGATTCCATTGTGCTTATATGATGAAGGGTGAAATTCCAATAATAAAGGCATAGTTGCATAAGTGGTTGAAAGCTTTGATTTTTCAATGTTCCAGTCTGGCTCTGTAATTGACAAATCAATAGGCACTATTTTTCCATCTTCATCCTCTTGTATTGAATAATCATTATCAAATCTGTAGTAGTTCCACTCTAAACCCAAGCCTGTAACTAAACCAAGTTTATCACCCGCAATTTTTATACTGTACTGAGCAAAGTTAAAGTTCATGTTCCACGATCTGCCAGTGTTTAAATCCATATATTGGTCATCACCACTTCGACTTACCGAGAAATCTTTGTCAACTAAATTTGCTAAACCAAATGAGAATCCTGACCATGATCCTTTAAAGCGATCATTGTCATCCCAAAACCACTCCCAGTCTCTTCCATTATCATGTTTTTTTACAAAGATTTGTGTTTCACCATTATCTTCAACTATTTTAACTGTTTTTCGTTTGAATCTGATGTTAGTCGTGTCGTTTTTTTTATTGTTTAACTCTTGTTTCATTTGATCAAGATCAGACTCTTGTGCGCCAGCACTTAAAGTAAAAATTAAACTTAGTGCTATTAAAAATAACTTTTTCATTGTATTTAATTTAAAATTGTTTTATTCGGTTTTCTGAAAGTAGGACGGACAGCTATAATAAAAAGTTACAGCAAGTAGCATTAATTTTTTACTGGTGCAGAAAAAGCAAACAATCGAGATGTAAACTCTGTTTTTTCAGGATTACCATTTATATCATAAGTTCTTTCTAATGACATTTTTGTTCCTGCAATTTTATTAACTCCTTTAATGCTTGCTTGTGCTATATCAAAAAGTTCGATCTTATCTTTTTTCTTGTTAAACAGTTTTTTGCTAATGTTTGCTGTGATATATGATTTAAAAGAAATAGTCTTTTCTTCATCTGTTTGCGTTGATAAAATGTAATCCTTCGTTGTAACAGGAATAATTTTGCCTTCAATTTTTTTCACATCAAAAGAAAAGGTTTGTGCAGACAAGAGCGACATCTTTTCTGTTGGCATAACAGTTTGTTTTTTTTCCGCATCAATATTTTCTAATTCAACCGGGTTGATTTCAGGATTGATATTTATTTCTTCAGCTTTTTGTTTTGATTCTTCTCTTTCTTTTTTAGCCACTTCTGCAACGAACACTTTTTTTACTTGAGTTTTATTATTTTCTGTTTCTACCCTGCTTATTTTTTCCTTGATAATTGGAGTATCCTTGTCTGCATTATTTCGAATTGTAAAATATAAACCTATAATAATAATAATTGAAGCAGCAATAGAAATGATGGAATATACATGATTTTTTGCAAGTGCCGACTTCTTTAGTTTTGATTTATATTTAAACACAATTGACTCATCGGGAACCAGCTTAACAAGTTTAAATAATTTAAATTCCTTTTGATTTTCCGGTTGTTTTAATAAACCAATAAAATGGTCTTCTTCTTTTGGGCTTAAATCACCTTCTAGTTTAGCAATACAAAGTTGCTCAAAATTTGATTGATGATTATTTGTTAACAGTGGCTGTTTCTTTAAAGAGTTTTTTAAAGGAAAAGATGTTTCTTCTGGCAATAACATATTTGATTCGTACGAATCAAATTCATCCAGCAAATCAGGATGTTGTTTTAAAAACAACATTAATAGATCTGTTTTTGCTGGAGATAAGTTTCCATCAAAATAGTCAATGATAAACTCTTCGTAATTATTTAAATTAATATCAACCATTTAGTGCTTGTTATTTAAACCAATGCTTCTATACTGCCAATGTATTTTTTTAGTGCCAATCGACCACGATATATATAAACCTTCACTTGTGCTTCTGATAATTGTGTTATTTCTGCTATTTCATTGTATGAATAACCTTCATAATCTCGTAATAAAATAACTGATCTTTGAATATCAGGCAATCTTTTAAGGGCTTCATTTAAAACTTCATTTAAATCGGTATAGTTATCATTATAACAACTAATTTCTTCTTTATATTCACTAATGTCAGTAAGTCGTTTATTTTTTCTGATTTTATCAATCATGGTATGATACGCTGCAGAAAACAAATATGACTTAACTTTTGAATAATCAACATCACTTGATTTAACCCAAAGTTTTTCATAAGTATCCTGAACAATGTCTTTAGCTTCATCTTCATTTTTAATATTTTTCAAAATGAAGCGGTAAACATTGTCTGAATACATATCTACACTCTTATTATATTCTTCAACTGTCATTAAGTTAACTCTGTTTCATCAATATGACGGTTTATGCTTTAAAAAGTTACAGGCAAAATTAGTTTTTTAAAGTTAGATGAGAAAAATAAGTATTGTTTGAAAATACAAGAGGCATTATAAACAATAAAAATTTAGAAATAATCCTGTGAAAATAAATTTAATATTTACCTTTATCACCACTCAAATACAAAACTTTATTATATGAAAAAGATTACAATAATTATTGCAGGGATTATTTTTTTATTTGCATCCTGTCAGCAAAAAAGCTTTGATCAGCAGAAATCACAGGATCATTTAATTATGTCGACCTTATGGTATCAAAAATCGTCAGAAATGAAAGCTCTTTATTACCAGAGCTTTAACTTGGCAAAGTTGAGGCTTGAAATGGCTGTGGATAATGGTAATGTAGAACTAAAAAAAGCAGTTGTAGTTGATATCGACGAAACAATGCTTGATAATAGTCCTTTTGAGACTTTTTGTATTCATAATGGAACTGGCTATACAAAGGAAGCCTGGATGAACTGGACATCAATGATAAAAGCGAATGCTTTGCCTGGCGCTGTAGAATTTTCGCAGTTTGCCAAATCATTAAATGTTGATGTGTTTTATATTTCAAACAGAAGTGTAGATGAACTGGATGTTACTTTGAAAAACCTGCAAAAGGAAGGATTTGCTTTTGCTGATAGTGCTCATATTTTTCTAAAATCTTCGACTAGCAATAAAAAAGAAAGAAGAGAAAAGGTAAAGGAAAACTATGAAATTATATTACTGATAGGAGATAATATGGGTGATTTTTCAGAAATATTTGAGGATCGAACGAGCAATTATGGCTTTGATGTTATAGAAGAAAACAAAGATAAATTTGGAGATAAGTTCATTGTATTACCAAATCCTATGTATGGATCGTGGGAAAAACCTATTCTAGGAAACAAAAGAGATTTATCAGATGAGGAGAAATACAAATTGCGAAAATCTGAACTAATAGGGTATTAAATTAACAAAGCGCTTATTGGAAATATTTATTAATTAATTCAATAAGCGTTTCCTTTTTTATGGGTTTAGAAATATAATCATCGCAACCTTCTTTTAAGCTATATTCTCTTTCACCAGCCAGGGCATATGCGGTTTGTGCAATCACAGGAATTTTTTGATTATATGATTTAATTAGTTTTGTAGCTTCATATCCATTTATTCCTGGCAACTGGATGTCCATTAATATTAAATCAAAAGAGCCTTTCTGTTTAAAAATTTCTAATGCTTCTTTCCCTGATTTAGCCCAGTAAATTTTTACCTTAGTGGGTCTCAGATAGTTTTCTACAAGGTAATAATTAGATGGAGTATCTTCAACAATTAAAATTGTTTTATCCGACCATTCAAGATCTTTATTTTTCGGACAACAATTTTCTTCTAATTGCGTGTCGGGTGTATCTAATAACTGATATGGAAGAGTAAAATAAAATTCTGAACCACTATCTTCTTTAGAAACAACACCAATATTACCACCCAGCAATTCTACTAAACGCTTTGATATTGCCAAACCTAAGCCTGTTCCTTTATATAGTTTGTTTCTGTCATCGCTTAAGTGATTGAAACGATCAAAAATTATTTTTTGTTTGAATTCCGGAATTCCTATACCGGTATCTCTGACAAAAAATCTCAACAATTTTAGACCTCCCATGACAACCTGTTTATAGCCAATAATTATTTCTCCTTTTTCAGTAAATTTAATTGCATTACTAATTAAATTATTCATTACTTGCTTAAACCGGCTAGTATCAGTATAAACAGCAATCCTATCACTGTTTGGTTCAAGGAGTAGCTTTAATTCTACTTTATTATTTTCATTTAGGTAGATATTTTTCTTATGAAAACGATAAATTTCAGAAATAATCCTGTTTACATATCCGAGGCTTTTACTAATAGTTAATTCGTCAGCTTCAATTTTAGATATATCAATAATATCGTTAACGATATTAAGTAAATCATTGCTACTTGATTGGGCAAGGTTAATAATCTCATCTTTTTGATCTTGTGTTAAATCAGTATCGCCAAGTAAATTAATAAAACCAATAATTGCATTCATTGGTGTTCTAATTTCATGGCTCATATTAGCCAGAAATGCAGATTTAAGTTTGTCTGACTCTTCAGCTTTTTCCTTGGCGTTTCTTAATTTTTCTTCAGTAAGTTTTCTTTCTCCAATATTTCTGCTATAAACAAAATTATACTCTTCACCCTCAAAAACTTGAAAATTAAAAGCGGCTTCTACAGGAATTTCATTACCCATGCGGGTTTTAAAATAAAGCTGGATAACATAAGATTCCCTTTTCTTTAACTGTTCCCAGTAATCATTCCAAAGATCTTGAGAGAATTCAGGAACAATTTCAAAAATGTTGCTTTTTAGTAATTCATCTTTAGTATATCCTAACATACTGCAGGCCGAATTATTAACATATAAAAAGTTTCCGTTACGTTTCATCCAAAATATTGAATCGACAGCAACATCAATTGAGAATTGGGAAATTCTAAGCTCAGATGTTTTTTGTTGTACCCTTAGATCTAATTCTTTATTTATATTAAACACTTTTTTACTTCTTCTTCTAATAGTTCTATTTTGTAGAATTAGCAGAAGTAATAAGACAATAGTGCCTATTAAAATAACAAGTGTTAGTATTATTTGAAAGCGTTGTTGTAGTATTTTCTTATCCTGAGCCATTAGCTCGTTTTCAGCTTTTAGATTCTCATTTTTTACAACATATTCTTCAATTTTTTGTTTGGTAAACGATTCGTAAAGAGAATCTTTTAATTGATAAAAACGTCTGTAATTAAGAATTGAATTTTTATAATCTTTAGTTTCGAAATAAGCATTAGATAAAAGTTCGTAATTGACCGTTAATCTTTGTTTAAAATTGTTTTCCAAAGATATTTTTTGACCTTTTAATAAGTTATCAATGGCTTTATCATATTCTTCTTTAAATAAGTAAACTTCTCCAAGGTAATTATATACTTCTGTAATTCCATGCAAATAATCAAGTTCAAACCACATTTTTATTGCTTTATTAAAATATTCCAAAGCAGTATCGTAATCACCTTTTTCCATATAAGCATCACCAATATTGCCCAATGTATTTGCAATTCCGTATTGATTTTTTTGGATCTGTTTAATCTCTAGGGATTTATTAAGATAGTCCAAGGCTAACGGAATGTTTCCTTTATCTTTAAATATCATCCCGATATTATTATAAGATCGTGCAATGCCGTCACTATCATTTACTTCCCTATAAATAATCAGAGCTTTTTGATAATAGTCTAATGCTGTATTTTCGTTTTTTAGATAATAATACACGGCACCAATATCTTTAAATGCCTTAGCAATTTCAGCTTTCTTATTATATTTCTGATAATAAATTAATGCTTCTTGAAAAAGTTTAAGTGACAAATCATAATTGTTAAATCGCATATGATTCAAACCTAGTGTGTGGTTTATGTTTGCTAACTGAAGTTCTGTTAAATCTGAAGAAAAGTTTTGTAAAAGATCATTAAAAACGTCTTGAGCATTTTCGTAGTAAGCATTGTCGAAATATAAGTGACCTAATAAAATCAGAGATTCTATTTGGTTTTCTGTTTCTTTTAAGCTATCGGCTAAATTATTAGCGGCAGTTAAAATTCTTTTGGCAGAATCAAAATTATGTAGTTCGTATCCCCGGGCAAGATTTAATAAATAGTCAACTGATTGTATGTTTATTGTGTCGGCATTTTTATTTTCACCATAACTTTCATTTATTAAAAAATTAAAGCAAAGCGTAAACAATATTAAAAACCGAAACTTCATAAAGATTGGTTTAAGTAATTAAACCTTAAAAATTAATCATTTATTTCTTTGTAAACTAACAAATGCTAAAAAATATGCTAAAAAATTTGGAAGTAATTAAAAAATGTTTTTACCTTTGACCAACCGTTCAACCAAAAACGAATTAGTAGAAGAAATAAATCATCATAAATTAAGATGTCACCACGAACAGCACAACAGTTTGAAGAAATAAGAGAAGAGAAAAAGCAATTGATTATGAATGTTGCTCTTGAACTCTTTTCTGATGAAGGCTATCACACAACATCAATAAGTAAAATAGCTAAAAAAGCAGGTATCTCAAAAGGATTAATGTACAATTATTTTGAAAGTAAAGAAGATTTACTTAAGAAAATAGCATTTGATGGAATTCAGGACGTATTTGATTCATTCGACCCGAATAAGGATGGAATCTTAACCAAAGAAGAATTTAGATATTTTATAAATGAGTCGGCAAGGATGGTTAAAACCCATATAACTTTTTGGAAGTTTTATTTTTCATTAATGACACAACCACTGGTTTTAAAGGTTTTAGGAGATGATTTTATGTCTTCTTTCGACTCATATTTTAAAACCCTTGCAGATTATTTTACAAATCAGGGATTTAAAGATGGTTACACTGAGGTTAGGTTTTTTGTGGCAATGCTTGATGGAATTGTATTACATTATATACTAGACCCTGAGCATTTTCCATATGAAAAAGTAATAGAACGAATCATGAACATATATGTTTAAATTAATTATTATGAAAACAACGAAAGCACTACAATCCAGACTTTTTTTAGGTTTGTTTTTATTTAGCCTGTCATCAGCATTTGGACAAGATGCAACAGAAATTGTCAGGAAAGCAGATGATAAATGGAATGGTGAAAAATCAAGCCAGGGAACGATGACAATGACGATTGTTCGACCAACGTGGGAACGGACCGTTCAATTTAAAATATGGACTTTAGAAGACGATTACTCAATGACCCTGATAACATCTCCGGCAAAAGAAAAAGGGCAGGCATTTTTAAAGCGTGAAACAGAAATGTGGAACTGGTTACCTAGCATTAGTCGTATGATTAAACTTCCGCCATCGATGATGGCTGAGGGCTGGATGGGATCTGATTATACAAACGATGATATTTTAAAAGAATCATCGATGGTTGTTGATTTTAATCATAAAATAATTGGAAATGAAAAGATTAATGGTTGGGATTGCTGGAAGATTGAGATGCTTCCTAAAGAGGAATCTGCTGTTGTTTGGGGTAAAATAATTCGATGGATAAGCAAAGATGAATATTTGATGATGAAATCTGAATATTTCGATGAAGATGAGTATTTGGTTAAAACCGAACTTGGTTTGGATGTTAAAAGCATGGATGGTAGAAAAATTCCATCACGGATTGAAATTATTCCGGCCGATAAGGAAAATCAAAAAACGATTGTAGAGATAAACGAAATAAAATTTAATGTAAACATTCAAGATTCGTTCTTTTCTCAACAAAATATGAAAAGATTAAGATAAAATATTATGAAACGAAATTTAATCTTGGCCTGGAGGAATATTTGGCGAAATAAGAGAAGAACGCTGATTACTATTGCATCTATATTTTTTGCTCTTTTCTTTGCTGTTGTTATGCGTTCATTCCAGTTAGGCACATATGAACATATGATTCATCAAGCAATTGAATCATTTTCAGGATATATTCAAATTCAAAACAAGGAATTCTTTTACGAGTCTTCATTGGATAACAGTTTTGAATACAGCACTAAACTTATATCTTCTGTTGAAAAGATAGATAATATAAAAACATCTGTTCCACGAGTTGAATCGTTCGCATTAGCTTCAACAGGAATGCAGTCTAAAGGAGTTTTAGTAACAGGCATAGACCCAGATAAGGAAAAAAAATTATCGGATCCGGAAAACAGAATTGTAAAATATCGGTTTACTCCCAAAATTGTTGAGTCTATCTTAAAAGAGATTGATTTACCTGAGAAACAAATTGGCTTAATCAAAGCAAACGAAAACAGCTCTTACAGTTCTTTTTCAAGAATATCATTAGATCTGGCTCTTGATAAAAATCTTGAAAAATCTCTTTTTCCTGTAATAGAAAGATTAGCTTCATTTGAAAGTAACTATTTGAGCAAGAACGATAAAGGAGTGTTGATTTCTGATCGTTTATCAAGGTATTTAAAAGCAAATGTTGGAGATACCATTGTCTTGATAGGAGCTGGTTATCATGGCATGTCAGCTGCAAATGTTTTTCCTGTGCGCGGGATTGTAAAAATACTTTCCCCCGAACTTGATAATAAGCTGATATACATGACATTAAGTAATGCTCAAGAATTCTTTAATTTAGGCAATAGAATTACTTCTCTCAATATCAATTTACACAACACTGATGATATGTATGAAACACAAGCAAAGCTCAATAAAGCTGTAAATGGGGAAGAATTTGTCGTTAAAAATTGGGAAGAGTTTAATCCAACCATGAAACAACAAATAGAGGGTGATAGCGTAGGTGGGGTTATCTTCATCGGAATTTTATACTTTATAGTCTTTTTTGGAATAATTGGAACTGTATTAATGATGATTGCTGAGCGCAGAAGAGAATTGGGTGTAATGGTTGCTATTGGAATGGCAAAAGTAAAACTGAGTTTTGTATTGGTTTTTGAAATGGTATTTCTTGGATTAATAGGAACAATTAGTGGTTTAGTAGCTTCTGTACCATTTATTATTATTGGAAATCATAATCCTATAAAAATGCAGGGGGAAATGGGAAAAATGTACGAAGATATGGGTTTTGATCCAGTAATGCCATTAGCCTGGTTCGACAATTACTTTTTTTGGCAAGCAGTAATTGTTATGATTATGGTTCTAATTGCGTGTTATTTGCCTTTGCGCAGAGTACGCAGAATGAATGTAATAAAAGCTTTACGAACGTAAATTATAAACTTGCTTGAAATTCAAGCACAATACACATAAAATATGATCTGGAGAATCTCATGGAAAAATGTATGGCGCAACCGCTCAAGAAGTATGGTTGTAATTTGCGCTGTAACTCTGGGAACAATTTCTGGTGTATTTGTTGCAGGATTAATGAAAGGATGGGTAGATCAACGCATACATGCAGCAATTCATACAGAAGTTTCGCATATTAAAATACAAAACCCCGAATATTTAAATAATGAAGAATTAAAACATACAATTTCTAATTATCACGGGATTGCTAATTTCCTGGACAATTCAGAGGAAGTTAAAGCATGGACGAAGCACACTAAAATTGTTGCAATGGCAAGCACTTCAAGAGGAAACACGGCACTTAAACTTCAAGGAATAGATATCAATGAAGAAAAAGTAGTATCTAATGTTTTTACTTACATTGTTAAGGATGGTGGAAATTATTTCGAGTCAAAATCTAAAAATCCCATTGTTATTAGTGAAAAAACAGCAGATCAACTAAGAATGATAAATTATATTATAACTCAGGAACTGCTTGATAGTTTAAATCACTCTGGAGCAAAAGAAAATCTGATAAATAAATTATGTAATTTAAAAGATAAAAGATTTATTACTGAGAAAAAGTTTAAAGCAGAACTGGAATCAATATTAAAACAAAAAGAAATAAATGAATTTGGTGCAACTATTATGAATTTGGCCAAAAATTATAAAATACGGTCGAAAATCAGATTCACTTTTACTGATATGGATGGAGAGATGACACAAAAATCATTCAGGATATGTGGAATTTATAAGACCTATAATGCAATGTTTGACCAATTCAATGCCTTTGTTCCAAACGAAAGCATTGCTGATGTAGCGGGATTTAAAGAATCAGATTACCACGAAATCAATATGATACTAAAAGATGAAGAAAGCCTGAGTGCATTCAGAGATAAGCTAAAAACAAAATTTCCTGAAATTAATGTTATGACATGGAAAGAACTAGCTCCGGATGCAGGAATGATGGCTGATTTTATGGCTGTTTATTATTATATGATAATGGGCATTATATTTTTCGCTCTCGCTTTTGGTATTATTAACACGATGCTGATGGCTGTGCTGGAACGAATTAAAGAATTAGGTATGCTTATGGCTATTGGTATGAATAAAATACGGATTTTTAATATGATAATGTTCGAAACCATTTTCTTAACTATTGTAGGCAGTATTGCCGGAATGGTTTTAGGTGGCTCGCTAATTGGAATATTTGGGCAGACAGGTTTAAACTTTGCTTCAGTGCAAGAAGGGTTTGAAGCTTTTGGATGGTCAGCAATGGTTTATCCAGATATTGAAATGGGGTTTTTCTTTGGTGTTACATTAATGGTTATTGTAATTGCAATATTATCATCAATAATTCCTGCACGAAAAGCATTAAAGTTAAATCCTGTTGAAGCGATTAGAACAGAATAAAACAAATTAAGTAGTAAATTATCAAAAACAATCATATAATCATGAAAGTAATAGATATCAATAATTTAACTAAAATTTACAACGAATCTGAAGTTAAAGTTAAAGCAGTAGATAACATCAGCATATCATTCGAACAAGGCGAATTTGCAGCAATTGTCGGGCCTTCAGGTTCAGGAAAAACCACATTGTTAAACTTGATTGGTGGATTAGATAAACCAACAGAAGGTCAGGTCTTTGTAGGTGGAACAAACATAGGAACACTTAAGTCATCAAAATTAATTGATTTTAGATTAAGAAATATTGGATTTGTTTTCCAGGCATATAATCTAATTCCTGTTTTAACGGCAAAAGAAAACGTTGAGTTTATAATGGAGTTGCAGGGAAAATCGAAACAAGAGCGAGACGAGCGGGCTATTTCATTATTAACTTCAGTTGGATTAGGAGAGCGCCTAAATGCACGACCATCAAAGCTTTCTGGAGGACAACAACAACGTGTTGCTGTAGCAAGAGCATTGGCTTCAAAGCCTAAATTTGTTTTGGCAGACGAACCTACGGCAAACTTAGATTCAAAATCGACAGAAACACTACTGGATATTATGGAAGAATTAAATAAAAAAGAAAAGATCACTTTTATATTCTCAACACACGATCAAAGAGTTGTAAATAAAGCCAGAAGAGTAATAACTGTTGAAGATGGGCGTGTGGTTTCGGATGAAAAAAGGGTACAATAATTAAGAAATTTGTCTATACTTCGATAAACTCAGCATGAAAAATTTCTTTTATTTTAATTGTCACACTGAGCCTGTCGAAGTGTTAATGTCCTTAAAATAACAATCATGAAAAAAATAATCATGTTTATTCTTCCAATTCTATTTACAATAAACATTAAAGCTCAGGAAAAACAAACTATTTTTTCAAACATGGAACTAAATGGATATGTAAAATATATGAATACAGCCATGTTTAATAATGTTGATTCTATTTGGTTGGTTGATAATTTAGTTCATAACCGATTAAATTATAGATGGTACATGAATGATAAATTAACAATGGCTGTTGAGATGCGTAACCGTTTAATTTATGGAGACTTAGTAAAGTATATTCCGAATTATGCAGAATCATTAGAAGAAGACAATGGATATTTAAACTTTTTAACCAACAATATAAAAAAGGGGAATTCATATGTTTTAACCACAACTTTTGACAGAGCATACTTCGAATTTAATACAAATAACCTGGTTTTAACACTTGGTCGTCAGCGCATTAATTGGGGACAAGCATTTGCATGGAACCCCAACGACATTTTTAACTCATATTCATTTTTTGATTTTGACTATGAAGAACGACCCGGTAGCGATGCATTGAGAGTTCAGTATTTTCCTAATTTTACATCTGTTGTCGAAGGAGCAATAAAAATTGACAAAAACAATAATATTACTGCGGCTGGTTTATATCGTTTTAATAAATGGAGTTATGATATTCAATTTATTGGTGGAATTGTAGATACAACTGATTATGTAATTGGCGCTGGGTGGTCTGGTAATATATGGGATTTTGGTTTTAATGGTGAGTTAAGCTATTTCCATCCACAAGAAAACTTGTCCGATTCAACAGGCATAGTAATAATTTCTACTGGTTTAAACTATATGTTTGCGAATTCTTTAAGCGTTTCATTTGAAGGTAATTATAATGGCTATTTTAATAAATTAAACAGAACAAGCTTCAATGATTTGTACTTTATGCCATTATCTGTAAAAACCACTTCATATAGTAAGTTTTCATGGTTTGGGCAAATGTCATATCCGATTCATCCTTTATTAAATGGATCTTTTGCAATAATGTATTTTCCTTCGTTAGGTGATGGATACTTTTTAATGCCATCATTAGCTTATTCTGTAAGCAATAATTTTGAGTGTGCTATTTACGGACAATATTTTGAAGGTAAATTTGGTGGGCAAAAAGAAAAAATGACCTTGCTGTTTTTAAGATTCAGGTATAGCTTTTAATTGGTTTTTTTAAGCCAGTTTAGAGCTGCTTGTTTGGTTGAAAAAACATTAAACTTATAATTAGGAACTTTTATCAGCTCTTTGTAGATCATACCTAATGCTGTTTCAAAAGATCCGGAAACAATAAAAGCATCATAAACAAACTCACGTTGTGATAAGGATTTTTTATTTTCTTCGAGAAACTTTAATAGTTCTTTTCTTCCAACTTTTTCGGCAAACTTAGCTTCGGTAGCTTCAGACAATATTTTTAGTTTTTGAGGTAATTTTTCATCATTTTGCAAATCTAAAATATAGTTAAGCATATCATTTGTGCTAACAACGCCTTCAAACTTAACGTTTAAAATCCCGTCTTTTTCATTAAAATGATATGTTATCATTGAAACAATAGTTTAGTTTTATATTTATATGCAAGTTATGAAATTGAAATAAAAACTAAAATAACTTGTTAATAATATCCACAATATAATATTCGTCTAGCTTATTAATACAGTTGAAATGTTTTTTCGGGCATTCTTTAAACCCTATTTTTGAACATGGTCTGCAGTTTAAATCTTTTATTTCAACCAGTTCAGACTTAGGATCCGGAAAATAGGGGTACATTCCAAATTCAGGAACTGTATTTCCCCAAACAGAAACAATTTTCTTTTTAAAAGCACTGGCAATATGCATTAATCCTGTATCTGGAGTTAAAATAACATTGGCTTGTTTTACTAAGGAAGCAGACTGATTAATATTAAAATTTCCACAAGCATTATATATCCTGTTTTTTACAGCATTTTTGATTTCCTCAGCTTCTTCTTTATTTTCAGGCCCACCTATTAAAAGGATTGGCTTATCAATTCTGGAACAAATTATTATTAGCTTTTCTTTTGTTAACTTTTTTGTGTTATGAAAAGCACCAACAACAACCCCAACATAACCATTCTTTAACTCTTCCGAAACAGAAGCAATATTTACTTCATCTTTTTTAGGAATAAAGTAATCTAAGCCTTTTTCATCATTTTTTACATCAAAAACTTTTAATGTTTCTATATACCTATCAACAATATGAACCTTGGGCATCCGATTCTTTTTAAAGTTAACCAAAAGCCATTTTTTCCAATTTAATTTATTGAACGAAAAAGAAATTATTTTCAATCTATTTTTTAAACGGGTAGTTCTTAAATTTCGATGAAGATCAATAATATAATCAAAATGTTCGTATTTTAACTTATCAACGGTCTCCGAAAAAGAATCCCCAAGAGTATGCACCTGATCGATATATGGATTATTTTCCAAAATTGATTTAAATGCAGGTTTAGTTAAATAATGAATTTCGGCACCTTCTACCTGTTGTTTTAAATTTCTAACAACAGGCGATGTTAATACTATATCGCCGATTGAGCTAAATCGAAGAACTAAAAATTTTATTTTTTGCATGAATATTATCGAATTTTACTAAAGAACATTGTTAAAGCTAACCAGTATTCCTGGTTATTTGCATTGCTTCTCCACAATGATTTTGAACCATGTTCTCCACCTGATTTAGGTGCAAATATCGTTTTATTTACAGAAGGAACAAAACGTAATAGTGTATCAACATATGGCAGTTCTCTTTTTGATGAAGCAGCAAAAACAGGCTTATCTAGATTTTTGATTTTTTCCTGAATTTTAATATCAGCTCCGAAAAATTCTCCTGGGCTAAATACAATAACTGCTTTTATATCCGGATTTTCTTCTGCAATCCACAAACATAATGATGCAGAAAAAGAACTTCCGAATAACATTATTGGTTTATTACTTTTTTCTTTCACCCAATTAATAGCAGCAATAATATCTTTTTTTGAACTTAAATAATCGGTAGCATATCCTTTTTGAACAGCCAAAAGAGCAGTGTGGTTTTGAATAAAATTGATTTCACCACCTGATCGTAAATCAACAGCTAAACAGTTATATCCAAATTTTGTAAATTTACCTACTGTTTCGCGGTATTCTCCTCTGCTGTATCCAGCTTGATGAAATAATAATAAATAAGGATTATTAGGATTTATTTCATATAAATCAGCAGTAATTTGCAATCCATCTTCTGCTTCAAAAGTAACCTTCTTTTGTGCTTTAGCATATAAAGCAACAAAAGACAGAAGTATCAACACAATAAATTTATTTATTTTCTTAGGCATCAATAGATTCAGCTAAAATAATTATTACATTATCTTTTACTTCAATAAGACCACCGCTTATTTTGAAATATGTATCATGTCCTCCATCATTTATTTTTACTTTCCCTTTTTCAAGAGTAGAAATAATTGGAGCGTGATATTCTAACACTTCAAAAGAACCTTTTGTTCCAGGTACTTGTACTAAATTTACTTTTCCTGAAAATATTTTTCTGTCCGGTGTTACGATTTCAAGATGCATGTATTTAATTAATATTAATTATTCTTTCTTTTTCTTAGCATCAGCAAGCATTTTCTCTCCTTTTTCAATTGCTTGTTCAATTGTACCTACTAATTGGAATGCTGCTTCTGGATATTTATCCACTTCACCATCTAGAATCATATTAAAACCTTTAATGGTATCTTCAATTTTTACAAACTCACCTTTTAGTCCTGTAAATGCTTCAGCCACATGGAATGGTTGCGACAAGAACCGTTGAATTCTTCTTGCACGATGAACCACTAACTTGTCTTCTTCCGACAATTCGTCCATTCCAAGAATTGCAATAATATCTTGTAGTTCTTTATAACGTTGTAATATTTCTTTCACTTTTTGTGCTGTTCCATAGTGTTTCTCACCAACAATTTCCGGTGATAAGATTCTTGATGTTGAATCTAATGGGTCAACAGCCGGATAAATCCCAAGCTCAGATATTTTTCTACTTAAAACGGTTGTAGCATCTAAGTGAGAGAATGTGGTAGCAGGAGCAGGGTCTGTTAAGTCATCAGCAGGCACATAAACTGCTTGCACTGAGGTAATAGATCCTGTTTTTGTGGATGTAATTCTTTCCTGCATCATACCCATCTCGGTTGCCAAGGTTGGTTGATAACCTACCGCTGAAGGCATACGTCCTAGAAGAGCAGATACTTCTGAACCAGCTTGTGTAAACCGGAAAATATTGTCGATAAAAAATAAAATATCATTTCCTTTCCCGGTAGATTTGTCTCCATCACGAAACGATTCGGCAAGGCTTAATCCTGTTAAGGCAACTGTTGCGCGAGCTCCCGGCGGTTCATTCATTTGACCAAAAACCAAGCTGGCTTGTGATTTTTTAAGTTCTTCCGGATCTATTTTTGACAAATCCCAGCTGCCTTCTTCCATGCTTTTTTCGAACTCTTTCCCATATTTTATAACGCCGGATTCAATCATTTCTCGTAATAAATCATTTCCTTCACGCGTTCTTTCTCCAACACCTGCAAAAACAGTAGTTCCTGAATAAGCCTTTGCAATATTATTAATCATTTCCATGATTAATACTGTTTTTCCAACACCAGCACCTCCAAATAATCCAATTTTACCACCTTTTGAATATGGTTCTATTAAATCAATAACTTTAATACCTGTGTATAATACTTCTTTTTCAGTTGTTAATTCAACATATTCCGGTGGTTTATTATGTATTTGATATCCGCCTTTTTTATCTAATTCTCCAATTCCGTCAATAGCATCACCAATTACATTAATAAGCCTGCCACGAACTTGTTCTCCAATTGGAACTTTTATTGATGCTCCTGTAGGTTTAACATCCATTCCTCTTTTTAAACCATCTGTTGAATCCATAGCAATACAACGAATAGTGTTTTCTCCAATGTGTTGCTGACATTCAACAATTAAACCGGAACCATCATTTCTTGTAATTTCTAGAGCTTCATGAATATTAGGAAGTTCCTCTCCAGCATGCCCAAAACTTACATCTATTACCGGACCAATTACCTGAATAATTTTACCCTTACTTTTTGACATTATCTATAATTTTGAAGTAAACAAAAGGCTTTTTCACAAATTTACATTTTTTATACGATTAAAACACTTTTTAGATTCACAGATACTGTTTTTTTAATAATTTCGTTTACCGATTAATATTAGCATAATGTTTGTAATGCTTAATTAAACGTAAGTTAGAAATAATTAAATGCAAAGTATTATGAAATTAAATATAGCTAAAATTCTTATAACAGTTTTAACTATAGGGTTACTTACTTCGTCGATTAATGGACAAACAGCAAGTTTGGGGGGTGGAATGCTAGTGACTACAGAAAGACCTAATTTAGGGTTTAAAATCAAAGGTATCTATGGTATGGAATCTTTATTAAAGAATTTTAAAGGGTCTGTTGATTTTGCTTTATTTTTTCCATCAACAACTAAAGAGATAAAATATGGCCGTGCGGATATTGATTTTGATGGTCAATATGAATTTTATAAAGTTTCGGGATTTAATTTTTATATGGTAGGGGGATTAAATTTCACCTATTATCAAACAAAATGGATTGATACCGGTGAATCAAAAGAGAAAGCATTTAAGCCAGGATTGAATATTGGAAGTGGTGTAAATATCGACATAGGAAACAAAACAAAAGTTTTCAGTGAATTTAAATATGTATTTAATGTGTACGAACAGGCCAATATTTGTTTTGGTGTTTTAATTGAATTATAATTTTTTAAATAATAAAAAAATAAGAAATTTGCAGGATATTTACTAAAGAAAGCATATTAATATAACCCATTAAAAATGAAGAAATTAGCCGTATTGCTTATCGTGTTTGTTAGCTTGTTTTTGCAAAAGGGAAACGCTCAGTTTAATTATATAGGCGGAGGAGTAGCCTTATCAACTACAAATAGCGGTTATGTTTATAACGAGCAAGAATTCTTTAACAATTCTTTTGGCATTGATGTTAGGATGAACTATGATTATAATAAAAAAATTCAGATAGTTCCAGATGTAAAAATATATCTGCCAAATGAAGAGTCATATTCCTATAATGATGGTGGATATACAAAAACAACGGTATTTGTTTTAAATTTAAATACACATTTAATTCTAAATAGTCGTTCCAGACAATCGTACAAAGTTTACTTAATTGCTGGCGTATACTCTAGTGGTTGGAACATTATAGATAAGAGAATAACTGAATATGAAACATATGATGATAAAGTATTTAAAATGGTATTTGGTGGCAATGCAGGTGCTGGAATGCAATTAAAAATTGCTAACAGAATACTTTTTTTTGCTGAAGCTAAATATGTTATTGCAGAATCCAATCAGTTAGTTTTTACTCCAGGATTGATGTATAATTTTTAATTAACTTATTCTGTTTAATAATTTATCAGCGAGCTTTTTAAGTTCGCTTTTTTTATGATCAGGAACCTCAGTTTTATTTAAATAATCTAAAGCAATTTGGTTTAATTCATTAATCTTAGCTTGCACAATCTGTTTTATATTAAGTTTATCATAAATGTTTGTAACAATACTTATTTTTTCTTCTCTACTATATACATTTGAGTTTAATAGCTCTTCTAATTTTTCTTTTTCTTTTTCATTTGCTAATTCTATTGCTTTTATTAACATCATTGTTTTTTTATTAGCAACAATATCTCCACCAATTTCTTTACCAAAAACATTTACATCTCCATACACATCTAAGAGGTCATCTTGTAGTTGAAAAGCCAACCCAATATTTTTTCCAAACTCATATAAAAAATTAGCGTTTTGCACACTGGCGCCGCCTATTAAAGCACCAATTTTTAACGCTCCAGCCAATAACACAGAAGTTTTTAGCTCAATCATTTTAATATATTCATTTTCAGCAACATTTTTTCTATTTTCAAATTCCATATCATATTGCTGACCTTCACAAACTTCCAAAGCTGTATTGTTAAAAACGTTTAATATTTGGAGAATATCTGGAGAAGTATACTTAAAGAAATATTCATAAGCTTTTATTAACATTGCATCACCAGAAAGAATAGCAGTATTTTCGCCCCATTTTTTATGTACAGTAGGTTTCCCCCTCCGAATGTCTGCTTTGTCCATAATATCATCGTGCAACAAGGTAAAATTGTGAAATATTTCAATTCCAACAGCAGCATCCAAAGCATTTTCTACATCTTCAGAAAAAAGATTGCAAGCCATTAGCACTAAAACAGGCCTAATTCTTTTACCACCGGCTTCTAAAGTATAAGAAATAGGTTCGTATAAAGAATAAGGTTCTCGGCCAATTTTTTGTTTAGAAAAGTAAGTGTTTATTTTTTCCTGTAGTTCTGCAATAGTAAACATGATTTGTATTTTAAATATTCTCCAAAATTATGATTATATCTTTATTTGACAAACCCAAATTTATATATATGTTATTTAAATATTAAATAATTATTAAGCTAACATTAAGATATTCTGACCTTTTTTTTAGATTTGTAACTCAATTAATAAATAGATAAATGAAATACGGTTTATTAGACGTTTTAACTTTAGTTGGTTCATTGGGTTTCTTTTTATATGGAATGAAACTAATGAGTGAAGCATTGCAAAAAGTAGCAGGGGATAAAATGCGAAACATTTTATCGAAAATGACTTCTAATCCTGTAAAAGGTGTATTTACTGGTTTATTGATTACTGCAATTATTCAATCATCATCAGCAACAACAGTGATGATGGTTAGTTTTGTTAATGCAGGATTATTATCTCTAGCCGAGTCAATAGGGGTTATTATGGGAGCTAATATTGGCACAACAGTAACGGCATGGTTAATATCAATTTTAGGATTTAAAGTTAAAATTAGTGTTATATCACTTCCATTAATTGGATTAGGATTTCCATTGCTATTTTCTAAAACAAACAGAAGAAAATCCTGGGGAGAATTTATTGTTGGTTTTTCCATGGTGTTTTTAGGATTAGATTTTTTAAAGGGATCTGTACCGGATATTAAAAGTCATCCAGAAATTTTAGCATTTTTGCAACATTATACTTCCAATGGATTTTTCTCTCATTTATTATTTTTGACAATTGGAACAGTACTTACAATGGTTATTCAATCTTCTAGTGCTACAATGGCACTTACATTGGTAATGTGTAATTTTGGTTGGATTCCTTTTGATAGTGCAGCAGCTATGGTATTAGGTGAAAATATTGGTACTGCAGTTACTGCAAATATTGCAGCAGCAGTAGCAAATGTTTCAGCAAAAAGAGCAGCAAGAGCCCATTTGATTTTTAATATTTTAGGAGTGATTTGGGTATCGATTTTATTTAAATATTTTTTAATGGGTATTGACTGGTTTATTGTTAAGACA
>CAZPMA010000021.1:0-34827 GCA_964587535.1 uncultured Bacteroidales bacterium | reverse complement strand
CATCAAGTTTCTTTTCTTTTGCATACAGTCCAGCCATTACATAAAGTAATGAATTAGAAGTTTTTAAATTAGAAAACTGATTAATGGGCTTTTTAATTTCCGTAAAAACATCAATCATAAAACCTTTGTTGTTTAGCTGGTAATAATCATTTTCTATGTAATCTGTTTCGACTAAATAGGAGATATTATTGTCTGTTGGAGTATACTTTCCCCCTTCATTACGAAAAACACTTAGTCTTATACGAACTCCTTGATACAATTTATTTTTGTGAAGTAATTTTATTATTTCCTTTTCAATAAATCCGGATTCAATAACAGTAGGAATCTCCATTTTAAGCACTTTCATACCAAACATTAAACGGGTAAGATGATCATTGAAGAATTGAATTTCGGTACCGTTAGCATGCATGGTTTCAAAAAGTCCATCGCCATAAGAAAAAGCTCTGTTTTTGTAGCTTAATCCAAAACTCTCTTTTAAATGATAATCTCCATTAAATAATATGAAAGAATTTATTGTCATTTTTTTAAAGTGCCAATATTCAAAAACTAAATTACAAATAATATTCAATACTCAACTATTCAAATAAACATACTGCATTTAAGTGTTTGAAAATTGAGTTGTGTGGTTTGAAATTTAATTGGAATTTGATTTTTGTGATTTGTTATTTAGTTTGATTTATTATTTGATCAACGTATTGTTTAATATTTGAGTTTATTTCTACTTTTATACCTTTTACACCTGCAGCTTCTGCCGAAGCAACATCCCGGTCTTTATCTCCAATCATAAAAGACTTAGCAGGATCGATATCAAATCTTGCCATTGCTTTTTGAATCATAAGCGGGCTGGGTTTTCTGCAAATACATTCTTCATTAATACTGTGATGTGGGCAATAATAGATTTCAGCTAATTCAACACCTGCTTTTTTCAATTCATTTTTAAAATACCGATGAATTTCTTCTACATTCTGGTGTGTATATATTTTTTTTGAAATTCCACCCTGATTAGTAATTAGAATAATCAGAAAGCCATTATTATAAAGCTTTTTCAGATTTTCAACAATTCCGTCATTTAGTTTAAATTCGCTTAGATTGTATGTATAATCACCCGGATCGTGATTAATAACACCGTCCCTATCTAAAAATACTGCCTTATTCATAAAAATTATAAGAAATTAAATAACTGACCCAAAAATACATTAATCAATTTAGGTTCTAAAATAATAGGGAATAGAAAACCAAAAACGGCACCTATAAAATGTGCATCATGATTGACATTATCTTTTGATCTGCGACTCATGTAATGCGAATATGCCAGGTAAGCAATGCCTAAAACAATTCCCGGGATCGGAATTACAGCGTACAATTCAATTGCTCTTAATGGAAAGAAAAATATATGCGTAAATACAACAGCAGAAACAGCACCTGATGCACCAACAGAATTGTACCAATGATTATTTTTATGTTTTGCAATACTTGTTACAGTGGCGAAAATCATGCTAACAAAATATAAAAGAACAAACGAAAGGGTAGGAGATTTAATAATTCCTTCGGTTGCCAATTGTTTAAATATATTTTCAACTGAATTGCCAAACGAATATAAAACAAACATATTAATAAATAGATGAATCCAGTCTGCATGAAGAAATCCATGCGATAGAATTCTGTACCACTCTTTTTTATGATAAACAGCGTAAGGATTTAACATTAGCTTGTCAAAAACTTCTCTGTTGTTAAAAGCAATAATTGAAATGATGGATGTTATTACAATGAGTAATATTGTCATCTAGTTCTGGTTTTAGTGGAGTATTTTATAAACAAGTTCTTTTAATAATTCACCGTCTGAAGTGCTTACATTATTAGAACCTTTAGATTTTAAGTCATATTCTCTTAGCAGACTTATTATTTCAACCGTTTTTTTAGGATTATATTGTTTAGCTGCCTTTTCATAATCACCAACAAAATATGGATTTACTTTTAAACTTACTGCAACATTTTTTTTATCACTTTTGTTTTTTATAAAATGATATGTAAGTACTTTACTATAAAAATGATAAAGTGTTGCTATGGTCATTGTAAAAGGATTATCCTTTTGGTTATGTGTAAAATAATTTACAATTCGATTTGCTTTTAAAACATTTCTTTGTGTAAGTGCTTTATGAAGCTCAAAATTATTATAGTCTTTACTAATGCCAATATTACGCTCAATATGTGAAGTAGTAATATTAAACTCTCTTTCAGGCAGTGTAATAATTAATTTATCAAGTTCGTTGGCAATTTTACTTAAATCATTACCTAGGTATTCGTTTAAAAGCATCCCTGCACTCGGATCTATTGTTCTGTTTCTATTCTTTAAGTATGCATTAATCCATGCAGGTACTTCATTATCATATAATTTTTTTGATTCAAACAAAATACCATTTTCCTGTATAGCTTTATAAAGTTTTTTTCTTTTATCTAATGGTTTATACTTATAATTTATAACTAAAATGGTAGATTTTAAAGGAGCATTAGCATAATGAATCAGGTCATCAATGTTATTAATATTTTGAGCTTCTTTTACAATTACCACCTGATAATTAGCCATCATTGGAAATCTTTTGGCAGTATTTATAACGGTTGCAATTTCTGTATCCTTTCCATAAAGAACCGTTTGATTAAAAGACTTTTCAGCATCAGTTAGAACATTATCGTGAATATATTTTGTGATTAAATCAATAAAATATGCTTCTTCGCCAGATAGAAAATATATGGGTTTATATATTTTATTTTTTAAATCAGATATTATTTGTTCAAAGCTCATAATTCAATTTTAAGAAAAACGCAGATGTTTTACAGATTCTTTATTCTCTTTGATTTCTTTAAGTGCTTCAATACCAATTCTCACATGATCATCTACAAACTTTTCAGTCACTAATTTATCACTTTTTGATGTTTTAACACCAGTTGAGATCATAGGTTGGTCTGTTACTAAAAGTATTGCTCCCGAAGGGATTTCATTTGCAAATCCTACAGTAAATATTGTTGCGGTTTCCATATCAATAGCCATTGATCTGGTTTTTTGTAAATATTTTTTAAAACGCTCATCGTATTCCCATACTCTTTTGTTTGTTGTAAATACTGTTCCTGTAAAATAATCTCTTCGGTTATTTCTAATGGCACTTGAAACAGCCATTTGAAGTTTAAATGCTGGTAATGCAGGTATTTCTGGTGGCAAATAGTCATTTGAAGTTCCTTCACTTCTAATTGCAGCAATAGGAATAATTAAATCACCTAATTGATTTTTCTTTTTTAGTCCACCACATTTACCTAAGAAAAGTGCTGCTTTTGGTTTTATTGCACTTAACAAGTCCATTATGGTTGCTGCATTAGCACTTCCCATACCGAAATTTATCATAGTAATTCCATCTGCAGTAGCGCATTGCATATTTGCTCCAGGATCTTTAATTTCTACATTGTGCCATTCTGAAAATAATTCCAGATAATGCGAAAAGTTTGTTAATAATATATATTCACCAAATTCTTTCAATGGACAACCGGTATATCTAGGTAACCAATCTTTTACAATTTCGTCTTTTGTTTTCATAGGATAGTATTTAATCTTTTAATCTTTCTTATTTTTACATACGATAATAAGTTAGATATGGAGAAGCTAAATTTACCAACTTATTCGTTTAATATAAAATTAATTGAACAAAGAAAATACATTTTTGACTTTATTCGAAAGAAATTTGTGATATTAACACCAGAAGAATGGGTTCGGCAAAATTTTCTAAAATATTTGGTTGAAGAAAAAAAATATCCTACTTCCTTAATTGTTGTTGAGAAAGAATTTAAGCTCAATAGATTATCAAAAAGAAGCGATGCTGTAGTCTATAATAAAAGTGGTAATCCAATTTTAATACTTGAATGCAAGTCTACAAGTGTAAAAATTGATCAAAAAGTGTTTGATCAGATTACCCGATACAATATGAAATTAAAAGTTGATTTTTTAATAATCACAAATGGAATGGAGCATTATGCTTGTAATATTGATTATAATAATCAGCGATATTCCTTTTTAAAAGATATACCTAACTATAATTTGATTAGTTGATACATTGATTCATCCTTCATTTTATCGTGAAAAATTAACCAATCTTTTTTTGTCCCAATTAACTTGAATCCCTTACTTGTAAAAAGACTTATACTATCTATATTGTCTGTTGTAATATTACAATATAACTGGTGTAGATTTAATGTGCTAAAACAATAGTTTATTAAAACATCAAGACTGTCGGATGCATATCCTTTACCACGATTTCTGTCATCTGCTATTAGAATGCCAATGCCAGCACGCCTGTGCATTGGGTCGAAATCAAAAATATCTATTGTGCCAATAGTTTCATTTTTAACATCAATCATTAATCGAAGTTGCTTGTTAGTAAATATATCGTATTGCGAGTTATCAACAAATTGTTTAATGACATGTTTTGAGAATGGAGTAATTGTATTACTAATTTGCCAAATGGAACTATCATTTTCCCAGTTAAAAATTGTATCTATGTCGTATGGCTCTAAAGGCCTTAATTGTACTTCTCTACCTTTTAAAACTTGCACAACAAATTGTTTTAATAAATTTATTTGATCAATTTATTAAGATCGTAACTCGACATAATTTCTGCATTGTCGAATCCTAATTCAAGAACGGAATTAAATAACTTTATTAGTTCAGACTTTTTATCACTCTCTCCAATGGTATAGATATATGAATACGAAGATTTTAAAATGCCAATTGTATAATTATTAAACTGATTGTATTGTTTAAAGTAATCTTCCGGTAACTTTTCCTTTTTAGAAAATAGAAAAATACAATATTTTAAATCTGTTACTTTTAGATTCTCAGGTAAGTCTACATCTTCAGTAATCACAATATTTTTATCAGATTTTAATACTTTAATTTCAATTCTTCTGTTGAATTTTCTGCCATTTGGATTATCAGTACCATCGTTATTGGTATTAATAGCAATTGGTTGCGACATTCCTGCACCTTTAGCAACGAATCTTTTTGAATCAATACCTTTTTCTGTTAAATAACGAATTGCTGAATTAGCTCTTTTAATAGATAGTTGTATATTGTATTTTGATGATCCTTTTGAGTCGGTATGGCCTATTATTTCAATATTTAACGAAGGATACTTTATCATTAAATTATAAATTCTTTCTAATTCTGTTTTAGCTTCATTGGAAAGCGAATAATCATCAAAACCAAAATAAATATTTTTTACAGTAAGATATTCTCCGGATACTACATTTAAAGGAGTTAGTTCAACATTAAAAATTAGTTCTTCTTTCTGACAGTCTTCAGGTATATGTAGTGCTTTTATCTTTTCCTGATAGTTTTTGCTTTTGAACACAAAATTGTAAGTACCTGTTTCAAGATCGGCAGAAAAAGCACCAGTATTTTCATCCAGATAACTCGTTTTTATCGTTTTTTGTTGCAAAGAGTCCATAATGTCAACCTGAAAATCATTTTTGAAGAAATCAGTTTGCTTATCTTTTAGAGTAACTTTCCCCTTAACTTTAATTAAGAAGGGGTTATCTTTAGTATAGAATTCAATTTCATAAATATCTTCCTGTCCAAATCCTTTTTTGTCGAACTTTGAAAAGAAGGCAGTTTTACATGCTTGAATAGGATAAAAGAATAAATTATCATCGGTAGTACTTATAGGATAACCTAAATTTACAGGAGTTGACCATTTTGCAGAATCTAATTGATTAGAATAAAATATATCATATCCACCCATATTATAATGTCCCTGGGAGCTGAAATATAATGTCTTTCCATCTTCTGAAATACATGGAGATTCTTCATTAAACGGAGAGTTTATTTCAGGACCTAAGTTTTTGGCTTCTCCCCAGTCTCCTAATTCTTCGTTGAATTCTGATTTATAAATATCTAAACCACCATAACTATCTTTTCTGTTACTTACAAAGTACATTGTTTTTTTATCACTTGTAAGACTAGCATGAGTTTCCCAATATTTAGAGTTTATATTTTTATTTAATTCCGATGGTAATTGCCATTTACCATCTTTAAAATAACTAACATATATATCACCACCATAACTATCTTCTTTAAATAATAGTAATGTTTTTCCATCTTGGGATAAATAACATGGATAAAAATCTCCGTCAGATTTTAAATCAGGTGTAATATTTATAGGAGTTCTCCACTCACCATTTTCTTTGGTTGCATAAAATATAGCATCGTAGAACTTTAAATTAGATACATATACCATCGAGTTTCCATCGGATGAAACAACGGGTCTGACATTTGAAAATTCATCATTTACTTTATTCCCAACATTTGTTTCTTTAAATCTAAGCGGGTGACTCATTAATTCTTTTGCATTATTACATGCTTCTATCTCCTGATCAACATAGTCAATATTATAAATGTCATCAACATTAAGGGTTTCCTTGAATTGCATATAGCATTCAATTGCTTTATCTAATTCATTGCTTATTTGATATGCATTTCCCAGAAAGAATAATGTTCTTTTCGGAGCATTTGTTTCTTTAAATGATCCTTCTTTGATATTATCAGCTATATGCTCGCTGGCACTTTCAAGATAACCAATGGCTTTGTGCTTTTGCCCAGGTATAGATAAATAACATTCACCCATTCTAAAATTGATGTATGCATTTACATGATCATTCGATATTAACTTTCGATAAAGGGATAAAGCTTCCTGGTAATCTTCATATAAGATATAATATTCCGCTTCTAGAAAAGTCTTTTTTAAATCAATCTGCTCTTGTGAATATACTTTAATCAGCGCCAATAACAATATGGCGATAATAGAAAATCTTTTCATACAATCGTTAAAAAAATTAGGTTATATTTTGGCATTAAGTTACATACATTATATAACAAAACCCAATTTATTTTTTCACAAGTTATTAATTATTTCCTATTTATGTTATTCTTTCTTCGGTTTAAGTAGATAATAATTACTCCAAGTATCAATCCTGCTAAACTAACATAAAGTATTAACCAACTATTTTTTTCTTCATTTTTATTTTCTTTTGAAGTTAAAGATTGGTCGTTAGGAATTACATTCTCTTTTTCAATGGAAGCCTTTCTTGATATTATTATTCCATCGATTAATGCATACAGATAATTTAATTCTTCTTCTGTATATATATTTTTATTTTTCAGGTAATTTTTAAAATCAGCAATTGATACCAGATCTATTGCACTGGAGTCCATGTTTTTTATAACTTCATTAATGTCAATCTTAAGCATTGTATTTAAGATGGCTAACATTTCGTCAGTTGTTAATTTCGAGTGTTCAAGGTATTTTTCAAGCAGATCAACTATATCTTTATAGGTGTAGTTTCCAACTGATGTTTGATCTTGTAAATAATTTACTAATTCTGAATTACTATTAAAACTCAACTTTTTTGTTTTAATAGAGTCAAGAGTTTGTTTAAGATTTCCTTCTGCAAGCTCAGTTAATCTATTAAGAAACTCATTTGTATTTGTATTTATATTTAATGCTAATGCAATGATTAATGCTTGTGATTGTTCTTCGGTTAATCCTGCTTTAGATGCTTTACTATAAATCAGATGAATTAATTCGTTTATAGATGCGGCAGATTGTACTTCTTTTGAATTAAGTATTTTATTAAATGTCTTATTATCAAATTTGTTAAAATCATTTAAGATAACTGCAAAATCTTTATTTATTACTTTATGTGAAATTACAACTTCCTGGTTTGTAACATTATTATTTTTATCAACTAACTTGAAATTAATTTTACTTTTATCTCCTTTGGGTTCAAATTCATATACAAAGCTTTCTTTTCTAACTTTAAATTCTTCTGAATTTACTAGCTGATCATCAACAAAAGTTTCGACAAATAATTTAGAACCTTTTTCAACAGACAATTTAATTTTCACTGTTTTATTTCCGTTCTCTGATAATGTCACGATCTGATCATCAACACTTAATTCAGCTATTAAATCTTTTGGAAGGTATGAAACTGTAACTTCTTCTGATTTAATATTATTATTTTTATCGATTAAACGGAATTTGATTTTACTTTCTCCAACTAAGGGCTTATACTCATATATAAAATCTTCTTTTGTAATATCAAATTCTTCTGTATTTATTAGTTCATCTTTATAAAATGTGTTTACAATTAATTTACCACCTTTTTGAAGTGAAAGTTTAATTTTCACATTCTCCTTATCCGTATCTGTTACATATTTATAATTTTCCGGAACCAATAAAGGTAATGTGTCTTTTATTTCTTTTTCTTCCTTTTTTTCTGTTTCCTGACTTAAATACTTTTCTTTTATATCATAAGATTGTGATATATAATATTGCATACCTGTTTTCTCATCAAGTAAACTTTCATAAACTAAATGATTCTCTCCTAATGGAGTTTGGTATTCATAATTTAAGTTATCTTGATCCGGGTTTAAAACGGCAATAGTATCTTTAGTTCCAGGATTTATAATATTAATGTTAAATGCATTTTTATTTTTATCAATTTCATTATCCATTGTTAATATACCTTCAATAATTAAACTATTTTGTTCAGGTAAATTAGATAAATAAAATTCATATATATCCTGTCCTCCATAACCTTTCTTTAAAAACTGTGAGCAGTAAGTAAAACTGCTATGTTTTCCTGGAGCAAAGAAGATATCTTCGTCTGTTGTATTTAAAGGATATCCAATGTTTTTAGGTTCCGACCACTGTCCATTATCAAATGTAGAATAGAAAATATCGTAGCCTCCCATTCCGGAGTGTCCTTCGGAGCTAAAAAATAGCATTTTACCATCTGGAGTTATAAAAGGTGTATTTTCGTTCCACTTAGTATTGATCTTTTCTCCCAAATTGACAGGTTCTGCCCATGTAGTATCTGTAAGTCTGTTTGCTACGTAAATATCTAAATCACCATATCCATCATCTTCACGGTTACTGACAAAGTAAAGTTTCTTATTGTCAGGTGATGGTGAAGCGTGAGATTCCCAATATTTAGTATTAATATTATCATTAAGCCTTTTTGCTTTAGACCATATTCCATCTTTTAAAAAACTGACATATATATTACCATCAAAATCATCATCACGATAAATATATAGTTCTGTTCCATCATATGATAATCCTGTTGTTGCAGCTTTATCATCAATGCCAAGTTGTCCCATTAAATTCATAGGATAACTCCATTTACCATCTTGTTTCCGGGAATAAAAGATTGCATCATAGAATTGCAATGATGCAGTAAAAACCAATGAATTTCCATCGCCAGATATTACAGCATTAAATTCATTAAAACGGGTGTTAACAGTTTGTCCTAAATTGCCAGCAATGAAATCAATTGGTGAGTATTTATATTGTATTGCATTTTTACAGGCATCAAATTGTTTGTTAAGATATTCCAGGTCGTAAATATCTTTATCAGCAACTTTTTTAGTTCGAGCAATTTTATTTTGGAAACCTGTATAAGCATCTATTGCTTGATCAATTTGGTTATTAATTAAATAGGCATTGCCTAAATAGAATAAAGCATCAACTGGTGCCGATTTTTCAGTATATAAATTATCTCTGTAGTTAAAAGTAGTTTTTTTAATTGCGTTTTCTAGATATGGTATTGATTTGTCTTTTTGTCCAATTATGTGAAGATAACAGAATCCGATTTTGTACATTACGTTATAGTTTAAAGAGTCAGCTTCCAAAACTCTTAAAAAAATAGGTAAAGCTTCTTCATAATCTTCATAAAAAAACCAAGAATCGGCATCAAGAAACATTTCTTCAATCTCATAATCAGCTTGAGAATATGAATTTGAAAGAAAAATAATTGTACAATATATCAGTAATAATAATTTTTTCATATCACTTTTTTAAAAATCATACGAATTTAGATAAAATTAATAAATTATTCATGTAATAAAACACAAACTTGCCAAAAATGCAAGTTATAACGCAAATCATTTAATAATTAAATAAGTATGATTAAATTAATCAACAGAATTTGATTTCTTTTGTTCTTCTAATTCCTTTTCTTTTTCAGGAATATTTTCTTTTTCGAGTATTTGAATTCGATAAATATCATTTTCTCCATTTCCTGTCTCTTTATATTTAGAATAATAGGCAATTGTACCATTCTTTAGAGGAAAGAAGAAAATATCATCGTCGGTTGTATTAAACGGGAAACCCAGGTTCTCAGGATTCGACCAGTTTTCGCCATTCTTTTTTGCAAAAAAGATATCATACCCTCCAATATTGTAATGGCCTTTTGAAGAGAAATAGAGTGTTTTTCCGTCTTCAGTAATAAATGGTGTTGTTTCATCAAAAGGAGTGTTAATTTCTGGTCCAAGGTTTATAGCTTCTTGCCATTTTCCATCTGAACCAATAGTTGATTTGTAAATATCAAAACCTCCATACCCACCAGGTCTATTGCTTGTAAAATATAAAGTCGTACCATCATCAGAAACACATGCATGTGTTTCTGCGTAGTTTGTATTTATATTATTACTTAATTTATCAAGAGCTCCCCACAGTCCATTATCAAATCTACTGGTATATATATTAAAAATATCCTGATCATTTCTCATCAGATATAAAGTGTTTCCATCTTTTGTAAGATAAACGGGGGAAATTGCACTGGTAGAATTAAAGTCTAAAGAAATATTTCTTGCAGGTAACCAATGTCCGTCCCTTTTTTTCGAGGCAAAAATAGCATCATAGAATCGAAGCTGGCTAATGTAGATAATTGTTTCCTCGTCTTCAGAGACCAAAGGATTAATATTATTAAATTGATTATTTATGTTTTTACCAAGATTTTTCTCAATGATACTGGTAGGTATTTTTTTCAGTTCAAGAGCATTTTTACAGGCAGTAATTTCGGCATCAACAATAAGATGATTTTCTTTATCTTCATCATCTAATAAGTTTTTATATTTTTCAAATGCATCAATTGCATCATTTAATTGATTATTAATCCTATATGCTCTGCCTAAATATAAGAATGTTTCTATTGGTGCTGCTCTTTCTGCGTAGTATCCTTCGTTATAATCTTTAGAGACGTTTTCAGCAGCATCTTCAAGATATGCTATTGCATTTTTTTTCTCATTGGGAATATTCAAATAACAAAGTCCAATTCTGTGTTTTATATTGGCATCTCTTCTTCCTGCATCGTACAAATCGAGGAAGGAAGGTAATGCTTCTCGATACTCTTCATATAACAACGAGAATTCGCCATTAATAAATGCTCTTTTTAATTCTTGTTTAGACTGAGAGTTAGCTAAATTAAATGTAAATACTACAATAAATAATAGTGCTAATAATCTACTCATTTCATTTAGGATTATTTGTCGTAAAAACAAATGTAGCAAAATGTTCTAATTTAAAAAAGAAATTGAAAAGTATTTAAAAAGCAAAATGCCAGTGTTTTACTGGCATTTACTTCATTTAAACATTTCTTTTTAAGTCAAATTGCTCTAAATAATCGGATATCCTTTTTAAGAACATGCCGCCCAAAGCACCATCAACAACCCTATGGTCATAAGCCAAAGATAATATCATCTTATGTCGGATTGCGATAGCATCTCCAGATTCTGTTTCAATAACTGCAGGTTTTTTTTCTATAGATCCTATTCCGAGGATTGCTACTTGTGGCTGATTAATTATTGGGGTTCCGGTAATATTACCAAATGTTCCAAAGTTAGTAATGGTAAATGTTCCTCCTTGAATTTCATCAGGTTTAAGCTTGTTTTCTCGGGCTCTATTTGCTAAATCATTTACTTCAGATGCTAATCCAAGCAAATTTAACTTGTCGGCATTTTTAATAACAGGAACAATCAAATTGCCATTTGGCAAAGCAGCTGCCATTCCAATGTTTATGTTCTTTTTAAGTATTATATTGTCGCCATCAACCGAAACATTGACCATCGGAAAATCTTTTAGAGCTTTAACTGTTGCTTCAATAAAAATAGGAGTGAATGTTAGTTTAATGCTTTCTTTCTCAAGGATTTGATTTTTATGTTTATTTCTCCAGTTTACAATGTTTGTAACATCTGTTTCAACAAATGAAGTTACATGTGGAGAAATTTGTTTTGAATGAACCATATGCTCAGCAATTAATTTTCGCATACGATCCATTTCAACTATTTCGTATTCACCACCTGAATAAAGCTGATCCTTATTTATTTTTGGTTTGTTAGCTTCAACTTCTTTTTTCGGAGTTTCTGGTATTGATTCTGTTTTAATTCCTGTACTATTTCTATTTTGCAGATAGTTTAATATATCATTTTTTGTTATTCTTCCTGAGTTGCTTGTACCACGGATAGAATCTAATTCGCCTACTGTGATGTTTTCTTTTTCCGCAATTTTTCTAACTAAAGGAGAAAGGAATTTTCCATTGGAAGTAGTAGATTCTATTCTGTTTGAAGAATCTTTAGTTTCATTTTTTTCAGAAACAAATTCTAAACTAGGAATGTCTTTAATAGTTTCTTTTTGTTCTTTTGATTCTGCTTTATTTATTTCTTGAGAATCATCACTATTGGTATTTATTATTGCAATAACATCACCCACTTTTGGAATGTCATTCTCATTAAACAGTAGTTTTTCAACAATTCCATTTTCCGGAGACGGGATTTCCGAATCAACCTTATCTGTAGCAACTTCAACGATCGACTGGTCTTCTTCTACTTTTTCACCTTCATTTACTAACCATTTAGTGATTGTCGCTTCAATAATTCCTTCTCCCATTGCAGGAAGCAATATTTCAACTTTTGCCATGTTTTAATTAATTAACTTATTTAAACAATTTGTTTAACATTTTCTACTAATGTTCTTAAAACCTTTAAGCAGGATCTTCATGTCATTCCATATGGTATAATTCTTCGCATAAACCATATTGGCATTTTGAATAAAAGATTTAGAAAAATCTTTCTTGACATGTAAGTCCAGTATTGTTAAAACTGATGCTTTAATTACTGGTAGTTGCTCAGTATTAATTTCACTGTCCTTATAATATCCTACCCACGTTTTAGAACCTAACAAAACATTTAAAGAATTGTTTATTAAGTTTAAGTTTAATTTTACAAATATTGAGATTAACGGACTAAATATCAGAATAAAGATAGCCGTAATGATGTCAAAAACTCGTTTATTTCTTTTATTGTTTTCTTTTGAAATTGCATTTAGATCAACAAGGTATAATTCACCAGAGGTTTCAACTGAATTACTTCCAATAATGGATAAGGTATCAGGCTGTGCTATCTTAAAATCTATATTAGATTCAGTTAATTGCAACATTAAATCAATAATTTGTTTTGATGGAATATCTTTTGCGCAAAATACAATTTCATCAATATTGTGGATTTTTATAATTTCTTTTAATTGTTCAGTGTTCCCAATGTGATAATCTTTTTGTAAACTTACTGTTGGCGAAACATAACCTATAATAACTGGATTAACTTCTGATTCTTTTATGATGTTTCTTACACGATTTATTTCTTCAATAAATCCTACTATAACAAGTTTTAGGCTTTTGGTTCTTTTAAATTTTTGGGGAAAATAATCGATAGGGTGGATTAAAATACGGTTAAAAGTACTTAAAATTAAGGCAATAATACTTCCGAATAATATTAGCGCTCTAGAGAATCTAAATTCAAGTGGGAGCAGAGCATAAAGAGCTAAAATAATTATTGTTCCAGAGAGAATACTTTTTAAAATATCAGTTAGTTTTATTTGTTTTGAGTAAGCATTATTAAACCATAAGCTAATAATCCAGATAATGATGTATGATGGTACTGCATAAATCAAAAATTCTTTTGGATATGAATCATTATTTCCAAATTTATAGTGTTCCCATACAGGCTTTATAAAATAAAAACCCGCAAAAATCAATGTTAAATCTAATAATGGTAAGAATGTTTTTTTTAATATTCGGTTAAGAATTGCAATAAAAGCGCGAAAATAGATTGCTGTATTTATTAAAGTTGAAAAGATCCGGGCATTCTTGTTAGAAAAATGTTTCCTTGCAAAAATTATCATTGCATTGTAAAATATAAACACATAATTTAAGCTCCCTTTTTTAGTGCTTTCTCCTTTATAATGAATGATTGTAGTTTCCGGGAAATAATAATTTTTGTAGCCGGCTTTTATAATTCTGTAAGAAAGATCTATATCTTCTCCATACATAAAATAATCTTCGTCAAGCAAACCGGTTTTATCAAGGGCTTCTTTTCTAAGCATCATAAATGCACCGGGCATAATTTCAATTTCATTGATCTCATCGTTGTTTAGGTGTCCTAAATAATATTTAGCAAATCGTTTCGATTTTGGGAAAAGCTTTGATAAACCAAAGATCTTATAAAAAGCTACAGATGGAGTTGGTAAAGCTCTTTTTGATTCAGGTAAAAAATTCCCTTTCCCTTCAATCATTTTTACTGTTAGTCCGCCTGAATCAGATGTTTTATCCATAAAGTAGATACATTTCTCAAATGTATCTTCTTTCACAACAGTATCCGGATTTAATAAAAGAATATATTTCCCTTTGGCTTTTTTTATTGCCTGGTTGTTAGCAAATGAGAAACCGAAATTTTCTTTATTTTCAATAAGTTTTACTTCCTTAAATCGTTCTTTAATCATAGCGCACGAACCATCAACTGAGTTGTTGTCAACTACGAAAACTTCGAATTGGATATTTGTTGTAGCATTATATACAGATATTAAGCATTGCTCTAAAAAATGCTTAACATTATAATTTACTATGATTATAGATAATTTTACCATTCAAGTTTATTGTGCTTATTGCAAATATAACTATTTGTAAATGGATTTTATATGAAGAGATAAAATAAAAAAAAGGGCTGCATTGCAGCCCTTGTGAGTTTATTTATTTTCCATTTGGTCTTTAATTGCCTTAGCAAGTCGTTTTACTCCTTCGGTTGTTTTATCTTTTGGCATAAACGAGAAATTTATTCTCATAGTATTTTTGCCACTACCATCGCAATGGAAAACACTCCCCAAAACAAATGCCACATCGTGCTCAATGGCTTTTTTAAATAGAACTTCTGCATCCATATTTTCAGGCAATGTCATGAATAGGAATAATCCACCTTCAGGCTCTGTCCATTTAACTCCTTCTGGCATGTACTCTTTGAATGCTTTTAGCATATTATCACGTTTTTCGTGATACTGGCCAATAATTTTCTTAAGGTTTTCATCAAAATATCCCTTTTCGATGTATTTGTAAGCTACTTTTTGATTAAATGTAGGTGTACATAAATCAGTTGATTGTTTTGCAGTTACAAATTTGTCAATAATTTTTTCGTGAGCCACTACCCAACCAATTCTGAAACCGGGAACAAATATTTTTGAGAATGTACCAAGTAAAATTACATGACCGGAGTTATCTAATTCATAAATTGTTTTTTGTGCTTTTCCTTCAAAACGAACTTCACGATAAGGGCTATCTTCAACAATTAATACATCGTATTTTTTTGCTATAGCAATAATCTCAAGTCTTCTTGATTCAGGCATTGTAATACCTGCAGGATTTTGAAAATCAGGGATTATGTAAATAAATTTAGGCTTAATACCTTTTTCTTTTAATTCAGCAAGTTTTTGTTCCAGGATATCAGCTCTCATCCCATGCTCATCAAATTTGATTCCGATCATTTCAGCACCATAAGCATTAAAAGCACCTAATCCGCCCAGGTATGATGGTAATCCACAAATAACCTTGTCGCCACGGTTTATAAAAATTTTCGCTAATAAATCTAGACCTTGTTGTGATGATGTTGTAATAACAAGATTTTTCAATTCAATATTTAATCCTTGCGAATTGTAACGGTCAACCAGAATCTGGCGTAATTCTGTTACACCTTCAGTAGCTCCATATTGTAAGGAAGCAGGTCCATCCTGATCTAATACTTCACATGAAATTTCTTTTAATTGTTCAATGGGAAATGATTCTGGAGCTGGTAAACCACCAGCAAACGAAATAATCTCAGGGCGTTGTGTTAGTTTAAGAAGTTCTCGAATAGCAGATTTCTTTTGATTTTTAATACTAATCGAATAAATATCTTCTAAGTCACTTATCATTATAGTTTCCTCCTATTTTTAATTTTAAATTATAGTTTATACGAACATTGCGAATTTGCAAAAAGCTAAGCGGAAATACAAATAATAATTTCTGTTGTAAAATACATAATTTCTCTAATGCTTGTTTTTATTATAATCTTGGATGTTTAGATGACTATAAAAAGTGAATAGTGCAAAAAAGATCATAAAATATAAAACTATTTAAATATTTAATTAAAATAATGCCGGCTTTAACAATAATATCTTAAAACCAATAGAAATTAAGGATTTTTTTCAATTCTACGTAAATACATATAATACTAAAAGTTTTAAATTAAAGTAATATACAGCATAACTCAAGTTTATTTAAGAATTAGTTTTCATATTTAAATTTATTGTTGTAATGATCTTTTTATGTTTTTTGTAATTTTTCATTATTTGTTAATAAGAAAGTGAAATTTTATAATCAATTAATAACACTTACTTTCGTTAATAATTATTTCCCTAGATTAGTAATGTTTGGAGCTGTATAATTATAAAAAGAGCATAATGAGTGGTAAAATCTTAATAGTAGATGATATGTCAACCCATCTTTTTCTGTTGCAAACAATTTTAGAAGAAGAAGGCTATGAAACTATTATTTTAGAAAAATCAACTCAAGTAATTGATACAATGGAACAGAATGATATAAGAATTGTATTACTTGATATTATGATGCTTAAGATAGATGGATTTAAAGTTCTGGATGAATTAGCCATTAAAGAAAATCTAAAAAATATTCCAGTCAAAATAATTTCTGCAAAAACAGATGCATGGAGTATTAAAAATGCTATGGATAAAGGAGCATTTGATTATATTACTAAACCAATAAACATTCATGATCTTAGAAATAAAATAAAATTTGCTTTTAATGAATTAGGAAATTAGTTTCATATAACTTTTCGAGAGATACCGTGAATTTATTAACAATTATTCTTTCTTTTAAATGAATTCTTTGTTTTATTAGCAAAGTTTTCTAACTTGTAATTGCAATCAACTGATTAATAGATTTTTTACAACTAATTTTAGTTGGTTTATTGAAATGTTAAATAAATTAAAGATTAAATTATGAAGTGGAAAGATTTAAAATTAGGCATCAAGTTTTTTGTTTCATTTGGTATTATAATACTATTTCTTATTGGAGTGGTAATTTGGGCAACAACAGGAATCGGAGGAATTGTTACTAATGCGGAAGAAGTAATTGAAGGGAATAAATTACGTACAGACTTAGAAGAAATATATGTAAAACATTTGATTTGGGCACAAAATGTTAACCAACTTTTAACAAATGAATCAGTTACTAAGCTAGACGTTCAAACTGATCCACATAAATGTGCTTTTGGATTATGGTATTATGGTGAAGGGCGAAAGCATGCAGAGACTCTCGCTCCAGAATTAAAGGAATTATTTGATAAAATTGAACAACCTCATGCTCATATGCATGAATCTGCAGTAAAAATAGGAGAAGTATTTCAACAGGCAGATATTAAGCTAGGAGCAAAATTAAGAGATATAAAAAGTGATCATTTAATCTGGGCACATAATATTAAGGATGCAATGATCATGAAAAAAAGATCATTAGATGTTCAAACAGATCCGGAATTATGTAAATATGGTAAATGGGTAAATTCTCAGGAAATTATAAAGTTGAGAAGTGAAAATCCTGAGTTAGATAACTTATTTTCTAAAATAGAAGAGCCTCATAAACAACTTCATACAAGTGCTATTCAAATAGAAAACCTTTTAAAACAGGGAAGAGTAGAAGCAGCATTCCAGTTTTATAATAACAACACAAGTAAGTATGCAGATCAAACTTTAAATTTAATTGATGATGTTATTCAATGGAACGTTGAAAGCATAAGTGGAATGAATCAAGCCAACGAAATCTATAATAATGAAACATTACAACATTTAAATGAGGTAGGTGATTTATTTGATGAAATAATTGAAAAGTCTAAAGATTACATTTTAACTGATGCAGTAATGATATCAAGTGCACAATTAACCAGAAGGGGAGTTATATTATTTGGCATTTTAGCCATTATGTTTGCTATAATTATTTCTTCTGTAATTGCGAGAGGAATCTTAAACCCAGTAAAAAGAGCTGCAGATTTCACAAAAGTTGTTGCTTCAGGCGATTTAACGGCTAAAATGGAAATTGATCAAAAAGACGAAATTGGAATGTTGGCACTTTCTATGCGAGAAATGGTTGAAAAATTAAAATCTATTGTTGCTGAGATACAAACAGGTGCTGATAATATTGCTACTGCAAGTATTCAGATAAGTTCAACTTCTCAACAAGTTTCTCAAGGAGCATCGGAACAAGCATCTTCAGCAGAAGAGATTTCATCATCAATGGAAGAAATGGTATCGAATATTCAACAGAATACTGATAATGCAAAACAAACTGAAAAAATTGCTACAGAAGCAGCAGATAGTATTGGCGAAGGTAGTGCTTCTACAGACATATCGGTTAATGCAATGAAAAAAATAGCAGATAAAATTACAATTATAAACGATATTGCATTTCAAACAAATATTTTAGCATTAAATGCTGCTGTTGAAGCTGCTCGTGCTGGAGAACATGGAAAAGGATTTGCTGTTGTAGCTTCTGAAGTTAGAAAATTAGCTGAAAGAAGTAAAGTTGCTGCAGATGAGATAGTTCAACTTGCTGCATCGGGTGTGGAAATATCAGAAATGGCAGGGCAACAATTGACTGATATAGTTCCACAAATTGAAAATACTGCTAAATTAATTCAGGAAATATCTGCAGCCAGTCTTGAACAAAATTCAGGAGCTGAACAGGTTAATAATGCCATACAGCAGCTAAATCAAGTAACACAGCAAAATGCAGCTGCTTCTGAAGAAATGGCAACTGGTGCTGAAGAGTTATCATCACAAGCCGAACAATTAAAAGATATAATTTCATTTTTTAAAATAGATGAAAAAGCCTATATTGGAAATCAAAAAAGAAAAATTAACAAACAAATAGGAACTGAACAGAAGCGAATAGAAAAAAAAGAGAATATAAAGACAAACCCATTACCTGATAAAGGATTTGAATTAAAACTAGATTCAGTTTCTGATGATGAATATGAAAATTTTTAATCTGAAACATTTACATAAATAATTTTAAAAAAGTGACTATGAAAAAATTACTACAACTATTTTTAGGAATACTAATTTTAATTCCATTTTTATCATTTAGTCAAGAGAATGAGCAAAAACCAAAAATTACCTTAAGCGGTTATGTTCGTTATGAATTAATTCTCGACACATACGAATCTGTCGATACCAGAGATGGAGAAGTTTATTTATATCCATTGCCTGAAAAATTAGATGGTAAAGATGTTGACCTTAATAAGAATATTAATTTGAATATGCTTGGATTACAAACAAGACCAAAAATTACAGCTTCCGGTATGACAGCTTTTGGTGCTGACGTTGTTGGTGTGATCGAAGGGGATTTTCTTGGAACCGGACAAGATTTTTCCAGAATGTTAAGATTAAGACATGGTTTTTTTAGTTTAAACTGGACTGAATCTGAGCTTTTAATGGGACACACATGGCATCCAATGTTTGTAACAGAGTGCTTCCCGGCAACAGTTTCAATGGGAGCAGGGGTTCCATTTCATGTATTAAACAGGGCGCCGCAGATTAGATATACTGCAAAATTCGGAAATGCTTCATTGATGGGAGCATTATTAATTCATGGATATCATAAAAGCACTGGTCCAGCCGAAGCTCAACGGCAATCAGGATTGCCTGATGCACAAATTCAATTCAAATATAAAACAGAAAAGTTTTTTACTTCTATTACTGCAGGATATAAATTCCTAAAACCAAGATTAGTTACCGACACATTTAAAGTAAGCACTGATAAAACCGTAGGGAGCTACAATGTGGGTGCTAATATGAAATTTTCATTAAATCCAATAACAATTAAAGTGGAAGGTATTTATGGACAAAACTTAACACATTTTACGATGATTGGTGGTTATGGAGCGGCACAAGACCCTACTAATGTTGATGATTATAGTTATTCAAATATTAATACTGTGTCAGTTTGGTCAGATATATCGTATAGTAATAGTAAAATTGAGGCTGCTATTTTTGCAGGATATTCATCTAATCTAAGTGCATCAGATGATTATTATTCATTAACAGTAAAAGAAGAAGGTGTGGTAGTTCAATCTTATACAAGGAGCGAAAATATTAAATCAATTTATAGAATATCTCCCAGGTTGATCATAAAATCGGGAAAGGTTGATTTTGGAATTGAGTATATGTTAACTGGTGCGGTATACGGAAAATTGGATACCAAAGGGCCAAAGTATAAATTTGAAGATACCGAGGATGCAACTATAAATAATCGGTTGATATTTTCAGCAAGATATAGTTTTTAAAAAAAAGGAGAGTTAACGAAACTCTCCTTTTAAATTTATTTACTATAAACTTTTTAAAAATCAATACAATGAATCATTACCATTTTGCATGCATTTGTATTCCCTCTTTCGCATGCATTATGAAAATCGTCACAAGCTTCATCTTCTTGTTTTAATTTTAGATAAATCATACCTCTGTTATAATATGCAAATGGATTTTCAGGATCAATTTCAAGGGCTTGATTAAAATCTCCCATTGCAGTTTGATAATCTTCTTGTTGATAATATAGGAAACCCCTATATAAATATGCTTCAGCATTTTTTGGATTTAGAATAAGGGCTTTGGAATAATCATTTAAAGCATTATTATAATCTTCAAGCCTTTGATATGCCGCTCCTTTACTCACTAGAACAGTACTATTAAATTCATCGCCATATTCACCTTTACCTAAATCTATTGCTCTGTTTAAATCTTCAATAGCTTCATCATATTTTTCTTTAAGAACATATATTTTCCCTCTTGTTAGATAATAAGGTGCATAATCAGAATTCTTCTCAATAGCCTTTTCAATAATTTTTGATGCGCCTTTTTGATCATTCATTAATAGTAATAAATTTGCTTTTCCATCAAGAGCAGGAGAGTAACTTGGCAGATAATCCAATGCTTCATCAAACCTTTCCATCGCTTTCTCATAATCTCTCTGTTTAACTAATTCATTACCAATTTTAACTAAAGATTTAACATCTGCCTGTGCTAAAATGGAGCTATTAAAAGCTATTAGTAAGGTAATTAATGAGAGAAAGTATTTCATTTTATTTATTATTTAATAAACTGGCTTTATTCTGTGAAAATAAGAAATATTTTTTACAATTTCTATTATCAAATCGAAGATTCAAATAAAGTTCGATTAATTATTGATCTGCCAAGAGTAACTTCATCAGCATATTCTAGTTCATCACCTATCGCTACACCACGCGCTAATGTTGTTATTTTTATAGAATAGTTCTTAAATTTCTTAAAAATATAAAAATTTGTTGTGTCACCTTCCATGGTTGTGCTTAGTGCAAGAATTATCTCTTTTACTTCTCCTGATTCAATTTTAGTTTTTAACTTTTCTATGTTTAAATCATTTGGTCCTATTCCATCCATTGGTGATATGATTCCACCTAAAACGTGATATATCCCATTGAATTGCAGGGTGTTTTCAATTGACATAACATCTCGAGCATTTTCAACAATGCATATTGTAGATTTATCACGAGATGTATTGCTGCAAATATTACATAAATCTGTATCAGAGATTGTATTACAACTTTTACAATGTTTAATTTCATTTCTAAGTTTAATAATTGTTTCCCCAAAATGAGTAACATCTTCTTTATTTTGATTTAATAAGTGCAAAACCAATCTCAGTGCAGTTTTCTTTCCTATCCCTGGTAGTTTAGAGAATTCATCAACTGCACTTTCCAATAGTTTAGATGTAAAATTTGTAATATTCATACTTTGTTTTCTTAATCAGTATCAAAATTAATACCAATAAAGGCTTAAACCAATTTTTTGTATTAAATGTTTTTATTATCCTTGTATTTATTAATACAAAAAGATTTAAGAATGGCTTCATATTTTATATTGCTGATAATCGTAGTTTATTTTTTATTACTAATAATCATATCATATTTTACAGGTAAAAATGCGAATAATGAAGCTTTCTTTTTAGGAAACAGAAAATCACCCTGGTATGTTGTTGCTTTTGGTATGATAGGAGCTTCGCTTTCTGGTGTTACCTTTATTTCTGTTCCTGGTTGGGTTGTTGACAGCAATTTTTCGTACATGCAAATGGTAATTGGCTACTTATTAGGCTATTTTATTATAGCCAATGTATTAATGCCAATGTATTATCGTTTAAATCTAACATCAATTTATTCATATTTAGGGAATCGATTTGGCAAATACTCATACAAAACTGGGGCTTCTTTCTTTCTTTTATCCCGTGTTATTGGTGCTTCTTTTAGATTGTTTCTGGTTGCCAATGTTTTACAAATAGCAGTTTTTAATAATCTTGGCATTCCGTTTTGGGTAACGGTAGTTATCACAATTCTTTTAATCTGGTTTTATACGTTTAAGGGTGGTATAAAAACAATAATATGGACAGATACTTTACAGACATTATTTATGTTGTTAGCTGTAGGAATTACTGTTATAATTATTAGTAAACAACTAGATTTTACTTTAAAAACATTAATTAATACGATATCAGAAAATTCACATTCTAAAATATTTTATTTCAGTGATTTTAGAAATCCTAATTTCTTTTTCAAGCAGTTCTTTGCTGGTGCGTTTATAGCTGTTGTAATGACAGGTCTGGATCAGGATATGATGCAAAAAAATTTAAGTTGCAGAAATATTAAAGAAGCCAAGAAAAATATGTATTGGATGAGTTTCTCGCTAGTACCTGTCAATTTACTTTTTATGTCTTTAGGTGTTTTACTGGTTATATTTGCACAAAAAAATGGCATTATTATTCCAGAAAGAACAGACAACTTATTTCCAATAATTGCTACACAAGGATATTTAGCGCCTGTTGTTTCGGTATTTTTTATTATTGGTCTGGTTGCTGCAGCATATAGTAGTGCAGATTCTGCTCTAACAGCATTAACAACTTCTTTTACTGTTGATATTTTAAATCCAAAAGGAAAGAGTGAATTAGAATTGAAAAAAATAAGAAAGAAAGTTCATATTGGAATATCGGTACTTTTGGCATTAGTAATTTTGGTTTTTGAAGCTGTAAATAATGAAAGTGTAATTAGTGCAGTTTTTAAGGTTGCAGGATATACTTATGGACCATTGCTAGGTATGTATGCGTTTGGAATGTTTACTAAGTTCAAAACCAAAGATGAAGTTGTTCCTTATATTGCTATATTATCACCAGTTATTTGTTATTTCTTAAGTACATATTCACAACAAATATTTAACGGGTATAGTTTTGGATTTGAGTTACTAATCTTAAATGGATTTATAACATTTATAGGAATGTTATTTTTTAAAAAGAAAGAAAAAATTGATAAACACTTATAAAAAAATGCTCCTATTCTTCAGGAGCATTTTTCTTTATGGTATTTTTTATTCCATTAGTAATATTACTTACAGATAGTTTTGATATTATTCCATTCCCATTTGAGTTTTTTTGCTCTTTTTTATCATGCTGATATATTTCTGCAATGATGTCTTTGTATTTTTCAGCAACAACATTACGCTTTAATTTTTGTGTTGGCGATAATTCTCCGGTTTGTGGGCTCCATTCTTCACATACCAAACGAAAACGTTTTATTTTCTCAGTTTCGCCAAAATCCTGATTAAATTTATTTATTTCTTTCTGATAACGCTTTATCACTTCAGGGAGTTTTATTAATTCTTCATTATCTCTATATTGCAATTTGTGTATTGTACACCAGTCATGTAAAAATCTCAGGTTTGGAGAGATTAATGCACTTGCAAATTTTTCATTTTCACCAATAACCATTGCTTGTTCTATAAAAAACGATTCTTTTAACTTATTCTCAATTACTTGCGGTGCAATATATTTTCCACCTGAGGTTTTAAACATTTCTTTTTTACGATCAGTAATTTTTAAAAACCCGTCTTTATCAACATAACCAATATCTCCAGTGTGGAAATATCCATCATCATCAATTACTTCTTTTGTTAAATCAGGAGCTTTATAATATCCTAACATAGTATTAGGGCCTTTTGATAAAATTTCACCGTCATCAGCAATTTTCACTTCAATATTTTCAAGAATCCGACCTACAGTTCCAAACTTACAGATACAAGGAGTATGAAAATTTACAGCAATTACCGGAGCAGTTTCCGTTAAACCATATCCTTCTAAAACAGATAATCCTGCAGCCCAAAAGATTCTGGCTAATCTTTCTTGCAAGGCAGCTCCTCCTGAAACAATTAAAAGATCTTCACCACCAAGAGCTTCTTTCCATTTACTAAAGATTAATTTTCTGGCAATTTTTAATTTTAGGTTATAAAATAATCTCCATTTTGCATTTAGTTTATATCTTAATCCTAATTTAACTGCCCAAAAGAAAATCTGTTTTTTGATGTAAGGTAGGTTTTTTCCTTTACCAATTATTCCATCATAAATTTTTTCAAGTAATCTAGGCACAGTGTTCATTATATGTGGTTTAACTTCTTTAACATCTGTGGTAATTGTACCTAAATTTTCAGCATAATAAATACTTATTCCTTTATACTGGAAATGATAATTCATCATACGCTCATATACATGGCAAAGAGGCAAGAAACTTAGTGTGCGATGTCCATATCCTAAACTATGGGCTTTCGAAGTGCTTTTGGCATTAGTAATAATATTATTATGTGATAACATAACACCTTTTGGATTCCCTGTTGTTCCCGAAGTATAAATTAAAGTTACCATTTCATGGATATCAATACTTTCTTTAATCTTAATTACTTCATCTTTATATTTGTCTTCGTTTTGTTTTCCTAACTCAACGATTTCTTTCCAGGATGAGAGCTCTTCAAAATCGTTAAAAGCATAAACCTTTTTTATAGATTTAACTTTGTCAACAATATCTTTTATTTTATTCCACAGAAGTTTGTTTGAGATAATTAATGCTTTTACTTCTGAATGGTTTAATATATAATCATATTCTTCTGTTCCAATGGTAGGATAAATTGGAACGTGAACAATCCCAGTTTGAGCTAATCCAATGTCAATAAAATTCCATTCGGGTCGGTTATTAGAAATGGTAGCTATCTTATCTCCTTTTTTATATCCTAAAGCCAATAAACCATAGCTAATCCAATTTACATTGTTAATATAATCATTTGTGCTGTATCTAATCCATTCGCCGTTTTCTTTGCCTGCTAAGGCTGTTTCTAATGGGAATTTTTCAGCATATCTGTCCATTAGATCAAATGTCCTTTTAACTTCCATAGTCCAATTTTGTAAGAGTTAAGTTTTCAAATATACAAATTTATTTATTTAGATTAATAACTATGTAAAAGACCTAATAATCAAAGCTATACTATCATTATAGCTCTAAAACTCAAATAAAATTGGTAGTCAAAGCTAAAGTTGATAAATTAGTCGAATGTAAAAACTAAAAATCTATACTATGAAGAAATTATATATTCTATTCGTGTTTATTTTGATGGTCTCGTGTAAACCAGAAATTAATGTTAACGATCAGTTTAATGATATTGCTGAAGCTTATGTAAAGCTTGTGCTGGAAGTGGGATTATATGATCCATATTTTGTTGATGCATATTATGGACCAGAAGAGTGGAAACCTGCTCAATTAGAAGATGAAAATGCTAAAATACCATCCGAAGGACTTTTAACAAAAATTGATAATCTGAATAGAAAATTAATGGAAATTAATGTAGAAACCTTGGATGAAAATCTAAAGTTAAGACATAATTATATAAAAAAACAGTTAATAGCAGTTAAAGGAAGAATCGAAATGTTAAGTGGGAAATCATTCACATTCGATGAAGAAACTGGTGCTCTTTATGATGTAATTACGCCTGATTATTCCCTTGAGCATTTCCAGTCAATTATTAATGAACTGGATAAGTTATTACCTGGAGAAGGAACTTTAACAGATCGTTATACTGAGTTTAAGGAACAGTTTATTATACCAAAAGAAAAATTAGATACAGTTTTTCATACTGCAATAAAAGAAGCAAGAAAAAGAACTATGAATTATATTGATTTGCCTGAGGATGAGAATTTTGTGTTAGAATTTGTTTCAGATAAACCATGGGGTGGTTACAATTGGTATAAAGGAAATAACTTTAGTTTAATTCAGATTAATATCGATTTGCCAATTTATATTGATCGTGCTATAGACCTTGCTAGTCATGAAGGTTATCCGGGGCATCATGTATACAATTGTTTATTAGAAACCAATATGGTTAAAGCAAATGGCTGGGTTGAGTTTTCTGTTTATCCTTTATACAGTCCACAGTCATTAATAGCAGAAGGTACAGCTAATTATGGAATTTATATGGCTTTTCCAAAAGAAGAAAAAATTAAATATGAGAAAGATGTTTTATTCCCATTGGCAGGTTTAGATGTTGAAATGGTTGAAAAATACTATAAAGTATTGGATTTAGTGGGACAAATATCTTATGTAAGAAATGCGGCTGCAGAAGCATATTTAAATGGTGAAAAAAGCAAAGAAGAAACAATTGAATGGTTAGTAAAATACGCTTTACGCGATCAAAAAAGTGCAGAACAGAGTTTGAAGTTTATAGAGGCATACCGATCGTATATTATTAATTATAATGTAGGACAAGATATGGTGGAAGCATATATGGAACGAAATGCGGGAGAAACACAGGATGAAAAATGGAAATTATTTGAATACCTAATATCAACACCTCAGGTACCTTCAAATTTGGTAGAATATTAAAATGATATTGTCACACTGAGCTTGTCGCAGTGTGTTAAAATAAAAGAAGTTGTCTTTGTTTCGATAAGATCAACATGACAACTTCTTTTATATAAATAATTTCTTTTTATTTAATTAATTCTTTCACTTTTTCAATGGCAGCATCTAAACCTTTAGGGTTTTTACCACCTGCAGTTGCATAAAATGCCTGGCCGCCGCCGCCGCCTTGAATTTCTACAGCGACATCTCTAATTATTTGTGAAGCATTCCAATTATTATCTTTTACAAGATTTTCTGAAATCATTACCGTTAAATTAGCTTTATTACTAATTTCAGCACCCAAAACCAATACCAAATTATCAATTTCATTTTTTAATTGGAAAGCGATATCCTTAATAGCTGCAGGCGAATTAATACCTACCTTATAACCAATAAAATTAACTCCATTTATTTTCTGAACTTGTTCCAGTAAATGTTTTTTTACTGCCTGAGCCTGATCATTAGTCATTTCATCAATTTGCTTATTAAGTTTAGTAACTTCTTCCTGCAAGGATTTCACACTTTCAACTAAATTCTTAGGATTCTTAAGTAATGCTTTTATTTCATGTAATTCCTGCATTTGATTAAATACATATTCTACAACTTTTTCACCTGTAATAGCTTCTATTCTTCTAATTCCTGCGGCAATAGAACTTTCACTCATAATCTTAAAAAATCCGATTTGACCCGTATTTTTAACGTGTGTTCCACCACATAACTCAATAGAATCGTCAAACTTAATTACACGCACAGTATCACCATATTTTTCACCAAATAATGCAATTGCACCCATATCTGATGCAGCTTTCATTGGTATATTTCTATGTTCTTCCAATGAAATATTGGCTCGAATCTTTTCATTTACCTGTATCTCTATTTCTTTTATTTCTTCATCACTTAGTTTTTGGAAATGGCTGAAATCAAATCGTAAATAATCTGGATGAACCAATGATCCTTTTTGCTCAACATGATCACCTAAAACATTTCTTAAAACATGATGAAGAAGGTGAGTCACTGTATGATTGTTAGCAGTTGAAACTCTTTTACCAGCGCTTACAACAGCTTTAAAATTTGCTTTTGGATCTGTTGGTAATTTTTCGGTTATATGAATATTTAAGTTATTCTCCTTAATCGTATTGATAATACTTATTTTCTCCCCATTAGCATCGATATATCCTTTATCTCCAACCTGGCCACCACTTTCGGCATAAAAAGGAGAAATGTTAAATACTAAATGATATAATTCTTTATTTTTTTGTTTTACTTTTCTGTACCTGGTAATTTTAACTTCGGTTTCAAGGTAATCATATCCAACAAATTCTTCAACATCATCTTTTAATAACTCAATCCAGTCTTCAGTATCAATTGTAGCAGCACTTCTCGAACGATTTTTCTGGTTTTCCATTTCTTGTTCGAACTCTTTTTTGTTAACTGCCAGATTGTGTTCGCGAGCTATAAGTTCTGTTAAATCAAAGGGGAAACCATATGTGTCGTATAATTCAAATGCTACTTTACCAGGAATCACATTATAATCTTCATCTTCAATACCTTTAATAATTTTATCAAGCAATCTGATTCCTGTTTCTAATGTTTTTAAGAAGGATGTTTCCTCTTCAAAAATTACTTTTTCAATAAGCGCTTTTTGATTTCTTAATTCAGGATATGCCTCACCAAGTATTGATATTAGAACATCAATTAGTTTATATATAAATGGTTCATTAAAACCTAAGAATGTATATCCGTAACGCACTGCTCTACGAAGAATTCTACGAATAACATACCCAGCCTTTACATTTGAAGGCAATTGTCCATCTGCAATTGAAAAACTAATAGCCCTTAAGTGATCAGAAATTACACGCATGGCAATATCTGCATGCTCATCGTCGCCGTAGGTTTTGCCTGAGTTTTTTGCAATAGCCTGGATTAATGGCTGAAAAACATCCGTATCGTAATTAGATTTTTTACCTTGTAACACCATGCATAGTCTTTCAAATCCCATTCCTGTATCTACATGTTTATTAGGAAGTTGTTCAAGGGAACCGTTTCCTTTTCTGTTATATTGTATAAAAACCAAATTCCATATCTCAATCACTAAAGGATGGTCTTTATTCACTAGTTTATCGCCAGAAACTTCTTTTCTTTCGGCATCGCTTCTTAAATCAACATGAACTTCCGAACAAGGGCCACAAGGTCCTGTGTCTCCCATTTCCCAAAAGTTATCTTTTTTCGAACCATCCAGAATTCTAGATTCAGGTAAATGTTTTTTCCAATATGTTTTAGCTTCTGCATCTAATTCTAAATTATCATCTTCACTTCCTTCAAATACTGTTGCGTACAATCTTTCAGGATCAATGCCCATTTCTTTAACAAGAAACTCATAAGCCCAATCAATAGCTTCTTGTTTAAAATAATCACCAAAAGACCAGTTCCCCAGCATTTCAAACATAGTATGATGGTATGTATCGTGCCCAACTTCTTCCAGATCATTATGTTTACCAGAAACTCTCAAACATTTTTGCGAATCTGCAACACGTGTATCTTTAGCAGGATTATTTCCAAGAAAAATATCTTTAAATTGATTCATTCCTGCATTTGTAAACATAAGTGTTGGATCGTTTTTTATAACCATCGGAGCAGATGGAACGATAGTATGTTTTTTACTTTCAAAAAAGCTTAAGAATTTATTTCTGATTTCTTTAGAATTCATAAAATATTATTTTAAAAACATTTACAAACAATTAATTAAATAATTATATAAGATTAATTTTGTATAATTAGGTTGTAAAATTAATTTATTTAAGTTAGATTTGTCGCTAACGTTGTGTTTTTTTATAATTAATGTATTAAGATTTTTATTGTTATGCCTAAAATCAAATACCAATTTGATTCAAAAACTCTTACTTATAAAAAGGTCCGTTTAGTCTGGAAACAGAAAATAAACAGGGTTTTAGCTTTTTTATTTATTACAATATCTACAGCCGTACTATTAAATATTGTATATACATCTATTCATAAAAATCCAAAAATCATAATGCTTGAAGAAGAAAGGGAATCTTTATTAGCAAGTTATGATATATTGAATGATAAATTAAACGACATTAATCGTAGAATCGGAGATATACAACAAAGAGACGATTATTTTTACAGAACAATCTTTGAATTAGATCCTATTCCACAATCCGTTAGAGAAGCAGGTTTTGGTGGTACAAATCGTTATATTGATCTGGAAGGATTTGAATATTCTAATGTAATGGTTGAAACCTATAAAAAAGTTGATAAGATATCCAAGAGACTGTATGTTCAATCTAAATCTTTTGATACAGTAATTGAATTGGCTAAAAATAAAGAAAAGATGAATGCTGCTATACCTGCAATTCAGCCAGTTGCTTTAAAAGATTTTAATCGTATTAGCGATTATTTTGGTTATAGAAGTGATCCATTTAATGGCAAAAAGAAAATGCATGACGGGATGGATTTTACTGGTCCAGAAGGTTCTGACATTTTTGCCACTGGTGATGGAGTAGTTATTGAAGCTGGATATTCTATTTATGGTTATGGTAACAGAGTGATTGTTGATCATGGATATGGTTATAAAACTATCTATGCACATTTAAAAAATATTAGTGTCAATGAAGGCCAAAAAGTAAAAAGGGGAGATGTAATTGGCGCACTGGGTAATACAGGTCGTTCAACAGGAGCTCATTTGCATTACGAAGTAAGATACAATAATGTTCCTGTTAATCCAATCAACTATTACTTCAATGATATGACAGAAGAAGAATACGATTTAATGGTTTTAGCGTGCTCAAAAAGACGCACCCCAATGGACTAGTTTTAAAATATTTGCTTATATTTGGGTCGTAAATAAATATATTTATGGCTAAAGTAAAATATAAGTTTAATTATAACTCACTCAAGTACGATAAAATCGAACACACCTTTAAACAAAAATTTTATCGCATCTTAACTTACTTTGGGGCTACTCTTCTTATAGCGATCATTTACAATATCATTTTTAGTATAGTATTTGATACTCCTAAAGAGAAAGGCTTGATAAGAGAAAACAAACAATTAGCCACACAATATGAAGTTTTAAATAATAAATTTGATTTAGTAGAAAAAACCCTTACAGATCTTCAAAAAAGAGATGATAATATCTATCGTGTAATTTTTGAAGCAGAACCAATTCCTCCATCGGTAAGATCAGCAGGTTTTGGAGGAACTAATAAATATATTGATCTGGAAGGGTATGAAAATTCTAACTTAGTGAAAGAAACTGCACAACGGTTAGATAAAATCACAAAAAAAATATATGTTCAATCAAGATCGTATGATGAAGTGATTGAATTGGCAAAAAATAAGGAAGATATGGTTGCCAGTATACCAGCTATCATGCCAATTTCAAATAATGATTTGAGAAGAACCGCGTCTGGATGGGGATGGAGGATACATCCAATATATAAGATAAGGAAGTTTCATTATGGAATGGACTTTACTGCTCCCACCGGGACAGAAATATATGCAACTGGAGATGGTGTTGTTACTGTAGTTGAAAATTCTTTAAGAGGTTACGGAAAAAGAATTGTTGTGGATCATGGCTTTGGATATAAATCATTGTATGCTCATTTAAACGAATTTAATGTTCAAAAAGGACAAAAAGTTAAAAGGGGTGAAGTGATAGGTTTTGTTGGATCTACTGGAACATCTACAGCTCCGCACTTACACTATGAAGTATTTAAAAACAATAAAAAAGTTAACCCTGTACACTATTATTTTAATGATTTAACTCCAGAAGAGTTTGATAAAATGATTTTTATATCATCTAATAGTGGCCAGTCATTTGATTAATAATTTGTTATGAAATTCTTTTATTTATTAATATTACTTCCCCTAATGATGGGGAATTTTTTTTATGCTTCTGCACAGGAGAAAATTAGTTCGACACTAGTGAATGATGAAATTTTTATAAAAAATGATTCGGTTTTTCCGATTATCCAGACATTCTTGGGAAATTGGGAACGAAACTATTATGGAGAAGGGGCTCCAGACACATTGGGGCTGATTTGGAAATTGTATTTAGGGAAAGGTGAAACTGTAATATCAAGAAAATCAGGTTCGAGAATATGGGCCGGTGCAGGTTGGACAGGTCAACCATTGTTAGTAAATGAAAGAGGACGATTATTTTTAATCCAAGGAGCCTATGATCATCATTTGAAAAAGATAGACGCAGAAACTGGAGATGTTATCTGGCAATACAAATTTGATGATGTAATAAAAGGGACAGGAACAATTTGGGTAAACAGGAAGGCAGAAAAACCAGAAAACTCTTTAGTAATACTGCAAGGCAGTCGTTTGGGTGTCGGCAATTTTCTAGACACAAAACACATACCAAGTTACAGAGCAATTTCTTATTTTACTGGAAAAGAATTATGGAGAATGGATCAAAAGTGGACTCATAGTTATTCTCGAGATGTTGATGGTTCAGCCTTAATATTAAATGATACTGCATATTTAGGATTAGAGAATTCTTATTTTACTGTCTTTGATCCGGATCAAAGAAATGCTAAACAGCTAGATGGAATGTTACAACCTAAAATAATACAAGAAAGAAAATTATATACTATGGATGATGTATCCAAACATAAATACAATGTAGTAACAGAATCATCTCCATCAGTGTTAAGGAATAAAATCTTTATAGCATCGGGTGCAGGACATATCTGGGGTTATAATTTAGATAAAAAAGAACTTGACTGGGACTTTTATATTGGATCCGATATTGATGGATCGGCAATTGTTACAAAGGATAGTTGTATTATTGTTTCAGTAGAAAAGCAATATATTAAAGGTAAAGGAGGAATATACAAATTAGATCCATCTAAAGATCCCGAGAATTCAGTTATATGGTTTTACCCTGTTGAAGATTATGAATTTGCAAGCTGGAAAGGTGGAGTAATAGGTTCAGTTGGTATTAATGATCATTATATTGATTCCACTCAAAGCAGATTAGCTGCATTTACTGCTATTGATAATTATATGTATGTTGTTGATCACCAAAATATCGATACAATCAAGAAAACTTTGGGCACTGACAGTATTTCTGAATTTAATACTCCTAAACTGGTATTTAAATATAAAACAGGTTCATCAATTTCAACCCCGATTTTTGTGGATGATAAACTGATTGTTGCAGGGTATGGGGGGATTTACTTATTTAAATACGATCGGAATAATAATTTTACATTGATTCAAAAGCGAAGTGGCACTTTTGAATCTACACCTATTGTCTGGAATAATAAAATTTATATTGCATCAAGAGATGGATATTTATATTGCCTGGGAAGAAAGAATTAACTTTGTTTCTTGAAGAATATTTTTTATTTTTATTTGATTTATCAATAGAAAAATAATTCAGAATGCCTTACAAAGAAAAACGAGTTGAGAAACTTTATTATACTATTGGAGAAGTAGCAGAGATGTTTAATGTAAACACTTCTCTAATAAGATATTGGGAGAAAGAATTCGATATTATTAAGCCAAAAAAGAATAAAAAAGGGAATCGGTTTTTTACTGTTGAAGATATTGAGAATTTCAATATTATTTATTATTTGGTAAAGGAACTTGGATTAACCTTAAAAGGAGCTCAAAAAAAACTTAAAGAAAATAAAGAAGGTACGGTTAATAATTACGAAGTAGTAAAATCTCTCAAAGAAATAAAATCTTTACTTCTTGAAATACGTGAGGATATTTAATCTCACGTTTTTTTATCTATAACAAAATCATTATTAGAATGAAATTAAAAGATGTAACTTCTTATATTGAATCATTTGCTCCTTTAGCATATCAAGAAAATTACGATAATGCAGGACTTATAGTTGGAAACATAAATCAAGAAATAAAGGGTATTTTAATTACCGTTGATGTAATTGAAGATGTAGTGGATGAAGCCATTGAAAATGGATTAAATCTTATAGTTGCTCATCATCCGATTGTATTTTCTGGATTGAAAAAAATAACAGGGAAAAATTATATAGAAAGAGTAGTTATAAAAGCAATAAAAAATGATATAGCCATTTATGCTGCTCATACTAATTTAGATAGTGTTTGGGGTGGGGTAAATTCGAAAATTGCAGATAAAATTGGTTTAGAAAATCATAGAATATTATCTCCAGTAGCAAGTCAACTAATTAAATTGGCATATTTCGTACCTATTGATCATGTTGAAAAAACCAGGAATGAAGTTTTTAAAGCTGGAGCAGGACAAATAGGAGACTATGATATGGTTAGTTTTAACGCTGAGGGTAAAGGATCGTTTAGGCCGGGAAAGAATGCGAGACCCTTTGTTGGCGATTTAGGTAAGATGCATTTTGAAAATGAAATGAGAGTGGAAGTTATTTTACCCAAACATCTAAAAAATAAAGTTGTGAATGCATTAATTAATGCACATCCATACGAAGAAGTTGCATACGATTTATATCCACTGGAAAATACGTTTGAAAGAGTCGGATTTGGAGTTATTGGCGACCTGGAAAAGGAAATCGATGAAATGGATTTTTTACAAAGTTTAAAGAAAATTTTTGGAGCAAATTGCATTAGATACACAAGTTTATTAAATAAACCGATCAAAAAAGTTGCTGTATGCGGGGGGAGTGGAAGTTACCTTTTAAAAGATGCTATTGATCAGGGAGCTGATATTTTTGTTTCTGGTGATTTTAAATATCATCAGTTTTTTGATGCTGAAAATAGAATATTAATTGCAGATATAGGACATTTTGAAACAGAACAGGTGACAAAAGAACTTTTTTATGAATTACTTACAAAAAAATTCCCTAAATTTGCAA
>CAZPMA010000020.1:0-35221 GCA_964587535.1 uncultured Bacteroidales bacterium | reverse complement strand
CTTTCTATTTTCTTAAATTTTTAGTTCAGGATTTATTGAATAAATTTGCAGTTCGAATAGTTAATAACATATGCAAAATAAAATCAACATAAAAAATAAAAAAGCTGGCTTCAATTACGAATTTATTGAGAAATATGTGGCTGGAATAAAACTTACGGGAACAGAGATAAAATCAATTCGTATGGGAAAAGCCAGTCTTGTTGATGCATATTGTCTTTTTATTAATAATGAACTTTATATAAGAGGATTAAACATTTCAGAATATACTTATGGAACACATTATAACCATGACCCAAGACAGGATAGAAAACTTTTACTTAACAAACGAGAATTAAAAAAACTAGAAAGAAAAACCACTGAAAAAGGGCTGACAATTGTTGCAATAAGGCTCTTTATTAATGAAAACGGTTGGGCAAAAGTTGAAATTGCGTTAGCAAAGGGTAAAGCTGAATATGATAAACGTGAAGAAATTAAGAGGAAAGATCTAAAGCGTGATATGGAACGAGTAAGAAAGTTCTAAATACTTTACTTAATAAAGAAAAAGCTAGGCACATAAGTGCTTAGCTTTTTTTATATTTTTAAAAATCCTATTTTGGTCATTGTGCAAAGAAGAAATTATTCAGATCGTAAATATCATCAGTCGTAAATTCTGTATCAAAGTCAAAGAATCCATTAATGGCATTCAGGAGCTCATCAAATGAGATATAATTATCTCCATCTATATCCAGTTTTTTATATTTCTCAGGAATCTCGACACTTGACATATTATCATATTTCGACCATCCCATTCCGATAGGAATCATGTATAGTTCTTGTCTATTTACAGCTTGTAAATCCTGATATAAGGTTTCGCGAATTTTATTTTCACTATACTTTGCTCCAAACTCATCAACAATTACGCCTGGTGGAGTAAATTGCTCTTTATCAATATAATCAGGAACACCATCTTTATCACCATCCAACGGACAACCTACCGAGTCAATAGCTACACCCTTTGGTGTATCAGGGCAATTATCGGCAAAATCCAGTATTCTATCTCTATCCTGGTCGGCAAAAAATATGGGGTCAACATCCAGTTCAGCAAATAAAGCTTCCTGTGTAATTGTTTTAGGACTAGATAACAAGTCGACATTTAAAGATACATAGGTAAATGAGAACATATCATTTTTAGAATCTCCAATTCTTTTTCTTGTATTTTCAGAGCTGATACCATCAATGTCGTCAGTAAAAGTATAATGTAAAGAAGATGCTAATCTTAAAGCAACACGATTACTTATTTTAAAATCAAATCCCAAATCAGCTACAATAGCATAAGACTCCTGGTCATATTCTGCATTTTCTCTGCCATATGGATTTAAATCTTTTAAACTTGATTCGTAAGTATAGTCTCTTGTAACTATTCTATCATCAACTCTAATTGAACCATCCGGCATATAAACATATTCACCTTTAATACCATTTTTGTCATAGAAGTAATCAATCTTTTGATTCATTTTAGTAATATATTCTGCTCCGATTGAAATAAATGGCACTATTTTTTTCTCTCCTTTATAAATATTTCCAAAGCTATATTCTAAGTTAAATCCTATAGCCATAAGATCTGACTCGAAATTAGTATTCATTGAAGTATCTGTATATGATCTTTCAGCACCTGTAATTTTACCACCAAACATCATGTTCATATTCACTTTCAGATTATGTTTTTTATCCAGAAACTGATAAATATTTACACGATATGTAGGGCTACCCTGAATAAGATTTTTAAAATCATTTTGGAGTTCACCATAATAATTTATGTACCCTACTCCAAAACCGACAACCGGCATATACACAGGATTTTCAACTGGCACTTCTTTAAATAACAAATCGCCATAACCGCCATCCTGAGCGCTGGCTATTTGCACTATAAGTAACAATGTAAAACTTAATACTAAAAATCTTAATATTCTCATTCGTAAGTAAACAATTAATTTAACGATACCATTCATGATTTGTAATCATCAAAGCTTCCTGCACTGTAACTCTTTGTCCATTATTATATGCAGAAACAAAAGCATCATCTATTGTTGTTGTATTCCAAATATGAACTCTATAATCACGCGCTGCTTTATATACATAAAATGAACCTACCGAATATTTTCTCCAGCCTTCGTGGAATTCAGTACGAACATCCTTATCCAGGTTATATTTTCTAAAATATCTGTTAATATTAATCGGTTTATGTCCGGCAGCAATTTGTACTCTATAATACACACCATTTTCTGGTTCTAACATTTTATTCAACTTCGTATCGTTACGCATTGCTTGTAAGGCACTTTCGGCAATTTCAATTTTAACTTCTCCGGTGTAGTCCTGAGGTTGAACATAATTAACTGGTTCTGTTACCGAAACTCCTGTTGTATTAATAATTGCCATTAGATTCTCTGAAGATTTGTTAGAAAGGTTAACTTCCTTTTCATAAATATCAATACTCATTGTGTTATCATCCTCAATGTAAGAGAAAGTTCCTTTTAAAACAGGTTTCTCTGTAACACCATCGTTTGGTACTAATTTATATGAAACAACAAAATAAGGATCGGCAGGAAGATTCATCCACAACAACTTAACTGTTTGATCTTTAAAAGTAAATATTGCATCTTTACTTTCTACAGCAACTGCTGAATAACCAACTGGAATATCCTCCTGAATTTTTGCAAATTTTTCTTTACTCCCTTTATTAATTAATAAATTAACGATATATTCATTTGCTCCTTCTGTTTCAACATGAGGCGTTTGCCTGATACACATTACTTGCTCAACACCCATTTTAACTTCTGTTTCAGGAGCTACAAGATTTTTAAAGTCATTAATATCTACTATTAAATTAGGATCAATAGTAGGAGATGGAGTTATCGTAATATTTTTTGGGGTAACTGAAACAGATTCTCGCTGATTATTAGCTATATAAGAAAACATTCCTTTTAATTCAAAGTTTCCTTTCAATCTTTTATCAACCAAAAGCTTATAGGAAATATTGATGGTTTCTTCTGCGGGTAACTTTAACCAAATAAATTTAACTTTTTGGTCTTTAAAACTAAAATCAGCATTTGCTGTTTCAAGGGGTACAGGAGTTAATCCTGCAGGAATTTCTTGCTGAAATCTTGCGAAGCTGTCAAAATCAGATTTATTTAATGAAATCTGAACTAAAATTTCGTTACCTGCTTCAATTTGTCCTGGAGCACTCATATTTACCGTAATATCTGTAAATATTGAATTTAAAACTAACAAGACAAACATATTTATCAGAAGCAATAAATATTTCATCATAATTACTTGAGTATTTAATTACCTAAGCTCACTAAAAATAGCTATTTACTACAATAATAACAAAATATCAACATAAGTTATCAACATTTGTTAATAACTTTAGGGTTTTGTTAACAAATTCATTCTAAATACTAAATATACCATTTTAAAAGTTTGGTGTCAATAGATACTTCGAATAGAATTCATTTATCTTATCAACAGCTTCTTCGGCTGTATCAACTATTTTTATTAAATCAAGGTCTTTTTCGCTTATATTGTTTTCTTCAGCTAGTACCACATTCTTAACCCAATCGATTAATCCTTGCCAATAAGCCGAACCAACCAGTATGATTGGAAATTTTCCTATTTTTTCTGTTTGGATTAATGTAATTGCTTCAAATAACTCATCAAAAGTTCCAAAACCGCCTGGCAATACAATAAATCCTTGCGCATACTTAACAAACATTACCTTACGTACAAAGAAATGCTCAAAACTAATCAATTTATCAGGGTCGATAAATATATTAGCTGACTGCTCGAACGGTAAATCAATATTTAAACCAACTGATTTTCCATTACCTTTTTTCGCCCCCATATTACCTGCTTCCATTATACCAGGACCACCACCTGTTATAACACCATATCCCTGTTGCGTTAATTTAAATGCGATATCTTCCGCCAATTTAAAATATTTATTATCCGGTGTTGTTCTTGCTGATCCAAATATTGAAACACATGGTCCAATTCTTGAAAGTTTTGAAAAGCCCTCCACAAATTCGGCTATAACTTTAAAAATTTCCCATGAATCTGAAGTTTGCACTTCATTCCAGTCTTTATTATCAAAGGCATCCTTGATTAGTTCTTCGTTTGTCATAAATTCAATATTTTAAAGTTAAGTTTACTAAATTAATCTTTTTTACGAAATAATTACTGAAGTTCGCTTCTTAAATACTGTGCAGTATAACTTTCTTTACATTTAAGCATTTCTTCTGGAGTTCCTTGAAATAGTATCTCACCTCCTTTCACTCCTCCTTCCTTTCCTATATCAATAATATGATCGGCAACTTTTATAACATCCAGATTATGTTCTATCACAATTACTGTATTTCCCTTATCAACAAGATTATTCAGAACTTTTAACAATACTCTGATATCTTCAAAGTGCAATCCTGTTGTTGGTTCATCTAATATATAAAGTGTATTACCAGTATTACGTTTCGCTAGTTCAGATGCTAATTTTACCCTTTGCGACTCCCCACCTGAAAGTGTAGTAGACGGCTGCCCTAAGGTAATATACCCCAGTCCTACCCCTTGTAAAGCTTTTAACTTTTGTTTTATTGAAGGAATTTGATCAAAGAACTCAACAGCCTGATTAATGGTCATATCAAGCACATCGCTAATGTTTTTTCCTTTATATTTTACTTCAAGTGTTTCTCGATTATATCTTTTCCCATTACAATCTTTACAATGTACATATACATCAGGTAAGAAATTCATCTCAATTGTTTGCAATCCTGCACCCTGGCATGTCTCACACCTTCCGCCTTTCACATTAAATGAGAACCGGCCTGCTTTATAACCACGAATTTTTGCTTCAGGTGTTTGTTCGAAAAGCTTTCGAATATCTCCAAAAACTCCTGTATAAGTAACAGGGTTAGATCTTGGGGTTCGGCCTAAAGGCGACTGGTCAACTTCAATCACTTTATCAATATTTTCAACACCCATAATAGTATCATAAGATAACACTTGCTTATTGCTACGATAAAAATGTCTGCTTAAAATGGGATGCAGTGTCTCGTTAATTAATGAAGATTTACCACTTCCGGAAACGCCCGTTACACAAATAAATTTCCCCAGAGGAAATTCGACTGTTACATTTTTAAGATTATGGCCTTTTGCTCCAGTTAAAGTAAGCTTTTTGTCATTACCTGGACGCCTTTTTTCAGGTATTTCAATAGATTTATGATGATTCAGATATTCAGCAGTAAGCGAATCTGATTTCAATATTTCCTTTGGAGTACCTTCAAATACCACTTTTCCACCATGTCGACCTGCTTTAGGTCCCATATCAACAACATGATCGGCGGAAAGTATCATTTCTTTATCGTGCTCAACAACGATAATAGAGTTTCCTGTATCGCGCAACTGTTTTAAAGAAGTAATCAATTTCTGATTATCTTTTTGATGCAATCCGATACTTGGTTCATCTAAAATATATAACACATTAACGAGTTTTGATCCTACCTGAGTGGCTAAGCGAATACGCTGACTCTCACCACCAGACAAACTTCTTGCAGTTCTATCAAGCGATAAGTAGTTTAATCCCACATCAAGTAAAAAGGACAATCTTTCTCTTATCTCCTTTAAAATATCCCGTGCTATTAATTTTTGTCTATCATTCAATTTATTTTCAACATCAGCTAACCATTCGGATAGCTGATCGATATCCATTTTGCTCAGTTCTGCTATGTTTTTCTCAGCTACCTTAAAATGAAGTGATTCCTTTTTTAAACGATCACCATTACATATTGGACAGGTAACCTTCTTAACATATTGATCTGTCCATTTTTTACCATTTGCATCCGCTTTTTCTTGCTGAAAAGTATTGATATAGTTTACTATACCTTCAAAACTCAAAAAATAATTTGATGATTTACCAAGTGGGGTGTTCAGTAATTTAAAAGATTCATCAGATCCGTATAATATGATATTTAATGCTTTCTCCGGAATATCTTTAACAGGAGTGTCTAAAGTAAATTTATATTTGGCTGCAATAGCTTCCAGCTGCCAAAATATCAATATGTTTTTATATTTACCTAATGGTGTTATTCCACCATTTTTAATGCTTACTTTTGAATCAGGAATGATTTTCTTAGTATCTATTTCCTGAACATATCCCAGTCCATTGCATTTTGAACATGCCCCTTGTGGAGAATTAAAAGAAAAAGTATAAGGTGCTGGTTCGTTGTATGATATTCCCGTTGTTGGGCACATTAATTTTCGGCTAAAGTATTTTACGTTGTCTGTGTTTTTTTCAAGGATCATTATTATACCTTTCCCATGATCCATTGCTGTTTTAACTGTTCGCTTTAATCTACTTAAATCTTTCTCTGTTACTTTTAACTTATCTATTACAGTTTCTATATGATGTGTCTTATATCGATCCAGTTTCATTCCATGAACTAACTCTTCAACTTTTCCATTAATTCGTGCATATAAGAATCCTTTTTTTCGGATTTGTTCAAACAACTCACGATAATGTCCCTTACGCCCTTGAACAATAGGCGCCAAAACCATTATATTTTTATTATTAAACTGTTCTAAAATGAGTTGAATAATTTGTTCATCGGTGTATTTTACCATTTTTTCACCCGTAGCTAATGAATAAGCATCCGAAGCACGGGCAAATAAAAGTCGGAGAAAATCATAAATTTCGGTTACTGTTCCAACAGTTGATCTGGGGTTTTTATTTGTTGTTTTTTGTTCTATTGAAATTACAGGGCTTAAACCAGTAATTTGATCAACATCAGGACGTTCCATATTACCCAAAAACTGGCGGGCATAAGCAGATAAAGTCTCGATATACCTTCTTTGTCCTTCAGCATAAATGGTATCAAAAGCTAAAGATGATTTACCACTCCCACTTAAGCCTGTTATTACAGTTAGTTTATTTCTTGGTATGCTAACATCAATATTTCTTAAGTTATGAACTCTCGCTCCAAGAACTGTTATTTCCTCAGTTTTCTCTGTTTTAGCTTCAATTTCCTTTAAAAAATCCCTATCCAATCTGTTTACTCCAATTAGTTCGTTACAAAAGTTGAATCAATTTCTATATAATCTATTATTTTAGAATAGCTTCTATACCCTTTTTGTGGGATTCGAATATAATACTTTTTTTCGTTTTTGTTAGTTAGAAAAGAATCTCTTAACCATGGATTAAAATACTTTAAAACTTTATAATTTACAGAAAAATGTTCTGCAAAATCTGCAAAATCAGTAACAGATGAGTCAACTTCTACTTCGTAAGTAGGGATATTAATATATACATCTTGTTCTCTAACATGAAATCCATACTGATCAGGGTTTTCCAAAATCATTTTAATTGCAAGTACACGATACACATATCTTCCTGTTTCGGAATTTAAAAGTAAATTATAGTAATCATTTTGTTTTTGTCTGTTTACCTGTTTTACTAATCCTCTTCGACCCACATTATAAGATGCTGCTGCCATTGTCCAGCTGCCAAACTTTTCATAAGAATCTTTTAAGAATTGGCATGCCACTTCGGTTGATTTTTCGAGATGATATCTTTCATCAATCTCATCATTAATTTCCAGGCCATAATCTTTTGCAGTTCCTTTTAGCAACTGCCATATACCAACTGCTCCTGAAGGTGATACTGCATTTGTAAGATCACTTTCTGCAAGTGCCAGGTATTTAAAATCGTCGGGAACACCATTCTCCTTTAAAATAGGTTCAATTATTGGAAAATATTTATTGGCTCTTTTAATAAAAAGTAATGTTTTCGACTGCCAGTAAGTATTTACAAGTAATTCCTGATCTAATGATTCACGTACATCAAAAAAATCTAAAGGAACTTGTTCACCGGCAAAACTCAGTTGATCAGGTATAGAAATTGAAAAAATTGAATACTTTTTTTGAAATGCTTGTTGATAATCATCATCTTTTAAATCTTCTTTTGATTTAGAATTGAGAAATACTAAAGCTAAGAAAACTACTACCACTAAAGTAATAACACTATATATCCGATTCATAAAATAAATTTTAACTCAATTGCCTAATTTTTATATATTGTAACAATAAATAACAATTAAGGTTACAAAATTAGGGCTTTTTTTAACTAAATATATGAGAAAAATCAAAAGGTATATCTAATTCCAGTAAAGAGCCCAAATGAATAAGGATGTGAAGCAATATTAGGGTTTGTGGTAACTTTACTAATAAAATATTTCATACTTGGCTCTAATGATAATTTAATATGATTAAAAATAGGATATTCAATTCCAAGACCTAAAGACGCACTATAACTAATATCATTAACATCTTTTGTGAAACCTGCAACTTCACGAACACCACCTTTTACTAAATAAACATAGTTTCCAATTAAGAAGTTTGTACTTACACCTCCGCTTAAATTAAAATCAATTTTTCGATCAATAAATTTAAATCTAACCATTATTGGAACTTCAATATATTGGAATTCCTGCTGTATTTGTGCGTTAATATCTTGAAAAATTGGATCAGAAACATCAAAATAGCTTTTTTTATTACTTAAATCATTAACCCTGGTTCCACGTTCATCAACAAACACATAAGGTGTATTTATAGCAATGGCTCCCAAGGAATTGTCTAACTCATAATATTGGTAGAATCTATCTTTGTATTCGTCAGGTGCAAGATTATATGCCTGATTAGAGTATATAGACAAATAACCCAATGATTGACCTATTGAAGTATAATAAACACCTACACGAACACTTAACCTATCTTTTGTTTTATACTGAATATTTATTCCACCGGAATACGATGTCAATGGACTTTCCACATTATTATAATAATCTGAATTATAGCCATTTTCAATATGTCTGTACGAATACACGGGACTAAAATCAACTCCAACAGACCAGTTGCCATTATAAGCGCCTTTTTTATTTTTACCATTTTCATTTGATGCATACAGGTTCATCGCTTCTGGGTTTTTTAGTTGAATTAAAGTATTTTGATCATTATTTACCGGAAGTAATGATTGAGAAGGTGATTGAAACTCTAATGAAATGACTTTTGAATCAAGAAATGCTAAATGCTCATTTTTTTCTACATTCTCAGTATAATTTGGAATCTCGACTTTTATATTATTTTCAGCAGAAGATTCAGTGAGCTTATGCCCTGCATTTTCTTGTATAAGAATATCTTCTTCTTTTGGATTTATATGAGTTTCAACTTTTTCTGTTTTTGCAATTATTTCTACTTTGGCTTTTTGATCAATTTCCACCACTTTCTGTTTATGGGAAATTTCTGTTTCATCAACTAATATTTTAGTATCAAGATCACTATTTTTAACAGAAAATAAGTAAACGGATCCTATAAGGGTAATCGCTGCTATTGCAGCAGCATATTTATAGATTCTATTTTGTTTTATTTTAAGACGATTATTAAGATGTGATTCAATACCTTCCCACACATCTTCAGGAACTGGTTGTGAGTAATTCTTTAGTTCCTGGTTAAAAACTTTATCTATATTATTATAATCTGAATCCTTCATCACACGTAATTAACCTTAATACTATAATAGTCTTTTATTTTTTCTTTCAGTATCTCTCTTGCTCTAGAAAGATTAGATTTAGAAGTTCCTTCTTTAATATCCAGCTTCTCACATATTTCTTTATGCGAATATCCTTCAATTGCATAAAGGTTAAACACCATTCTGTATTGTGGCGACAGTTCCTGAACTAATTTCAACAGGTCATTTGCAGCAATATCGCTAAGAATATGGTCATATTCCTTCTCACCAGCCTCATAATTATTTTCCATGTTAACTGCAAACAGATAATTTTTATCACGAAATTTTTCAAGTGCTGTATTCACAATAATTTTTCTAATCCAACCTTCAAAAGAACCTTTATTATTAAATTGTTTTAATTTCAAAAAAACCTTGATAAAACCATCTTGTAAAATATCCTTTGCTTCATCTTCATCTTTGGCATATCTTAAACATAAAGCATACATTTTACTGGCAAACGCAGCATATAGCTCTTTCTGAGCTTTGCGATCACCTTTCATGCAAGCTTTTAGTATTTTCTCCTGATTATTCAACGAATTCCCAAATTTTCGGTTACATACAAATTTATGAATAAATCAACAACAAAAAGCCTGCAAAACTAATTTTATTCATTTGAAAGATGATAAATGTTTATTATTGGTTGCGTATAAATAAAGAAAAGCATAAAAAAAAAGAGGATGAAATTCATCCTCTTTTTAACTTGAATACTATCTATACATTAAATATGAATAACCTCACCATAAGCTGCTGCTGCTGCTTCCATAACTGCTTCGGACATAGTAGGATGCGGATGAATTGATTTTAGTATTTCATGACCAGTTGTTTCTAATTTTTTTGCAACAACTAATTCAGCTATCATTTCAGTTACATTTGCACCGATTAAATGAGCTCCTAAAAGTTCACCATACTTTTCGTCGAAAACAAGTTTAACAAAGCCATCCTTTTCACCTGCTGCACTTGCTTTTCCTGAAGCAGTGAATGGAAATTTACCAACTTTTATTTCATAACCTGCATCTTTAGCTGCTTGTTCAGTTAATCCAACAGATGCCACTTCAGGCGAAGTGTATGTACATGCCGGAATATTTCCATAATCTACTACATCAGGATCTAATCCTGCTATTTTCTCAACGCAAGTAATTCCTTCTGCCGATGCTACATGCGCCAGGGCTGGTCCGTGCACTATATCACCAATTGCATAAACTCCTTCTACATTTGTTTTGTAGTAATCATCAACTTTTACTTTACCTTTTTCAAGCTCTATTCCTAATTCTTCAATTCCGATATTTTCTAGATTTGGAGTTACACCAATTGCAGATAAAACAACCTCAGCTTCGTGTGTTTCTTCTCCTTTTTTTGTTTTAATAACTACATTACAAATGTCGCCACTTGTATCAACTGATTCAACAGATGAACCCACCATTACTCTAATACCTGCTTTCTTGAACGAACGACCTAACTGTTTTGATACCTCTTCATCTTCGTTAGGAACTACATTGGGTAAAAACTCAACTAAAGTTACTTTTGTCCCTATTGAATTATAAAAATTAGCAAACTCACTACCAATAGCTCCTGAGCCAACAACTATCATTGATTCTGGTTGTTTTGGAAGAGTCATTGCTTCGCGGTATCCTATAATTTTCTTTCCGTCTTGTTTTAAGTTTGGTAATTCTTTAGAACGTGCTCCAGTTGCAAGGATTATGTGTTTTGCTTCAATTTCCTGAACTTTACCTTCGGCATCAGTAACTTCAACTATGTGGTTATTTTTTAGTTTACCATATCCCTGAATATGATCAATTTTATTTTTCTTGAATAGAAACTGAATACCTTTGCTCATTCCATCAGCAACACCACGGCTACGTTCAACCATTTTTTCAAAATCAGCTTTAACTTCTCCTTCAATTGAAACTCCGTAATCAGCAGCATGTTTTACATAGTTAAAAACCTGACCACTTTTTAATAAAGATTTGGTTGGTATACAACCCCAATTTAAACAAATGCCACCAAGCTCTGATTTCTCAACAACTCCGACTTTCATTCCTAATTGTGATGCACGAATAGCTGCAACATATCCACCAGGTCCACTTCCTATTACTATTAAATCGTAACTCATTTTAAAAAGATTTTTATTGATTGTTAATCGTTTACTTATAAATTTTCTACGAAATTAGATATTATATTATTTTTTTTCTAAAACTTTTTAAAGATTCTGATTTTTTAACGACAGTTTTCTTTTTACAAACCGGAAAAATTTTGCTGTTATAAAAATCATCACCAAAGAAAAAATTATTGATGCTCCTGAAGGAATATTAATCTTATAAGAAATTACTAATCCAAGAAAAGCACCAGCCAGTCCTATAACAATTGAAAGTATAATAATGTTTTTAAAATTTTTTGTAAACAAGTTAGCAATTGACTGAGGAATTGTTAATAGAGAAATTACCAATATAATGCCAACAACTTTTATATTTAAAACGATGGTTAAAGCTACAAGGGCTATCAAAATATAGTTTATTAAACTTACTGCAATTTTATGTGTTTTTGCATATTCCTGATCATATGAAACAAACAAAATAACCCGATAAAACAAAACAAAAAACAAGACCAGTATCATCGCTAAAGCAGACATTAGTATAATATCGAGTGCAGATACTGTTAAAATACTACCGAATAAATAAGACATTAAATTGGGAGCATAACCAGGTGTTAAAAACACAAACATAATTCCAACAGCCATTCCAAACGACCATAAAATACCAATTGCGGAATCTTCACGTATGTTAGATCTTTTTGAAATAAATTCAATTCCCAATGCCGATAATATTCCAAAAACAGCAGCACCAATAATTGGATTAAATCCCAAATAATAACCCAATCCGATACCACCAAAAGACGAATGTGTGATACCACCACTCAAAAAAACCATTCGTCTTGTTACAATGTATGTTCCAATTATCCCACAAGTAACGCTAGCCAGTATTCCAGCTAATAATGAGTTTACAATAAACTTATATTCTAATAATTCTGATAACATTAGTGATCGTGTTTTTTTAATACAGTATGCGGCACTTCGCCATGTGTTATTAGTTTAATTGGACAGTTATAAGTGGCCAATTGTTCTTGCGAAATTTTATTTGAATTATGATAATGTAAATCGCGATTTACACAAGCAATCGTTTTAATATAGCTTGAAATTGTTCCAACATCATGCGAAACAATAATTATTGCCATATCTTTATTTAAATCTTTTAGGATTTCGTATAACTCTCCTTCAAACTGATTATCAACAAATGTATTTGGCTCATCAAGAATTAACAAGCGAGGTGACGATACGATAGCTCTTGCCAATAAAACTTTTTGTATTTGCCCACCAGACAATTCGCCAATGGTTAATTTTCTTAAATCGCAAATCCCAATTCGTTTTAAAGTTTCTTCGGCTTTCTTTATTTGCTGCTTTGAGTATCTACCCAAAATACCCGTGCCATATATCAAACCTGACAATACAACTTCATTAACTGTTATGGGGAATTTTTTATCAATTTTATTGATTTGTGGTAAATAACCTATTTTGTTATTTCTTTCATGATGATGATCATCATAAAAAGCAAGAGATCCTTTAAATGGCTTTAATAATCCTAAAATAACATTAAGCAAAGTTGTTTTTCCACCACCATTAGGTCCGATTATTCCAATAAAATCATCATCAAATATTTCTAAGGAAATATCTTTAAGTATAACTTCATCGTTATATCCTGCATAAACAGATTTTAGTTCGAGAATTTTTCCCATTAATCTAATTTTGATACGAATTTACAATTTCGTTTGCAATTGTTCTAATACTTTCTGTCCAATTATAATCTAATGGATCAATCTGAACAACTTTCCCATTTATTTCAGAAGCAATAACTTCAGCATTATGCATGCTGAATTGTTTTTGAACAAATACAATTTTTATCTGCTCTTTCTTTGCAATATCTATAATATTCCGAATATTGGCTGGTGTAGGTTCTTTACCATCGATTTCAATAGAAATTTGCTCAAGCCCGTAATCGCGGGCAATATAACTTAAAGCAGGGTGAAAAATTAAGAATTTATTATTTTTATAGGGTTCTAAAACTCTTGTCAAATAGCTATCTAAACTAGCAATTTCCTGAATAAAAGAATTATAGTTTGACTTGAATTCCTTATTATACTCAGGAGCTTCTGTTGCAATATATTCAAAAATTAAAGCAGCTTGTTTTTTAACTTCTTTGGGTGAAGTCCAGATATGTGGATCAACACCATGATGGTGGTGTCCTTCGTGTGAGTGATCATGGTTATGTTCTGGTTTAATAAGGTCAGCTGTTTTGGATAAATCAATAATTTCCATGTCAGGATTGATATTTATCAACTTTTTCATCCATGATTTTTCGAACTCGATATGACCAATTCTAAAATAAACAAATGATTTTGTAAGTTCTTTCATTTGCTTTGGGGTAGGTTCGTATGTAACCGGGCTTGCTCCAGGTGGAATCATTACATTGATATTAAAATGGTCTCCGGCAATTTTTTCCACAAAATATTTTTGTGGCAAAACACTTACCATAATTGAATTTCCGGTATCAGCTTTTTTTTGATTATTGCTGCAAGCGCTTAAAAAAAAGCCAAGAATAATTATCAATCTAACTAATTTCATCAACTATTATTTTTATCTTATTTAGAATTATTTCAAATAACAAAAATAACTAAAAAATGGAGATTCAAAAATATTTCTTATTTAAATCTCTCTCTAAAGAATTATTTGGATTTTTTAGCTTCCAAACCATGATTTGAATTCCGAAACTTTTTCGCGGCTTACAATTATTTCTTTCTCAAATTCAAATGGAAATTTTATACGCAGTCTGCTGGTTGAATAAACAACAACATCTGTAATGAGTTCAAAGTTAACAATAAACGAACGATTTGCTCTAAAAAATTTGTGAGGATCTAACTGTTGTGTTAATTCTTCTAAGGTATTATCAACTATGAATTTTCGGTTCTCAGAAGTAATAATGAATACGGTTCGACCTTCTGCATAAAAAAAGCAGATATCTTTAGTTGAAACTGACTTTATATGATCACGAATTTTAATTAAAAACCTGCTTTTATAATTCTGCTCATTCCCCGACAATAATTGAGCAATTTGTTCGTAAGTAATAGGTAGGTTTTGATTTTCGACTGGTAAATTTCTGTACATACTATTTATCTTATCAAGGGCTTTTGACAGATTATCATAAGAAATTGGTTTTAAAAGGTAATCAATACTATTTAGTTTAAATGCTTCAATAGCATATTCGTTAAATGCCGTTGTAAATATGATCGGCTTTTCAACTTTTACTGATTTAAAAATGTCAAAACTTAAGCCATCTGTAAGCTGAATATCTAAAAAGATTAGATCAATAAGGTTGTGATTTTCTTTCAGATACCGAATACTCTTTTCAACTGTTGAAATTTGGTTTAATATTTGAATCTCCGGATTAAATCTTTTAAGCAATAGCTCTAGTTTTTCAGCAGCTGGTTTTTCATCTTCTATGATAAGTATTTTCATGTGTTCAGTTTATTAATTTTTATTGGTCACTTGGCACAAAATCAATTTTCAATCATAAAAACAGGACACTTATACATTCTCACATTTTGATCTTCACTAATTTGCAGTCCAATATTTCCATAATTTAAGTACCCAATATTTAAATGGTTTAACTCATTCTGTTTAGAACATATTTGAATCAATTTATTTTGGATGTTATGATAAATTTTGAGCTCATTATTCTCAAGTTTTACATTAACTTTCAAAGCTTGGATTCCTGAAATAATAGATCTGTTTACAATATCTTCAATAATTACAATTAAAGTTCCGGTAATTATCTTAAAACGATCAAAATCTTTATTCTCAACTACATTAATATTTAAATTTCCATCTAACTTATAATTAAAAATCTCAATTAAATTTTTACTCACCATAATTTCATCCGTAAGCGTTTTAAGTTCACTATTTTTTGCCGACAGAATATTTCTGTATACATCAGATAATTTTTGTATAAACAAATCTGCTTCATCAGTATCCTTTTTTGAAATACTTATTAATGATTCTAAACTATCGTATAAAAACCCTGGATTTATTTTATTTTTATATGTGTCTAACTCTATTTCTGCACTTTTTCTCTTAATATTTTCTTTTTCCAACTCGCTAACATTTTTTCTATTTAAATAAAAGAAACTAAAATATATCATATTGTAGAGAATCCCCGAGAGTATAAATAGTGTATTAAAAACTATTAATTCAACTTTAAAGGTATTGAACCCAACTAGTTTCTTAAAATAAAAACGAATTATAAAAGTTGTAATGAAAAATGCTAGCATTAATGATCCCGATCCTTGTAATAATATCCTAAATCGGTGACTACAATTTTCAGGACACTTTTTTTCTAATATTAAAATATAGATGCGTATAATCTCAAAAACTAAACATGTAATAATAACACATAGAAATACTTCGATGCTAAAAAAGTTATTAGAAAGTTGTTGTATACTATCAAAAACTAGAAGGATTAATATATACATAACAACACCATAAAACAAAGGTGTGATTATTCTAAAAAGAGTATTGTGTATAATGTTCTTAACCATTCGACATTGATTTTAACAATGGTAATTCAACCTGAAAGAACTCGTTTTTTTCAATCTTTATTTTTTTATCGGTAAACACATCATAACGTTTTCTTATATTTCCTAATCCAATCTTAAATGACTCTCTGTTGGTCGGACTTTTCATTATTCTATTTTTAACAAGTATTGAATTTTCTTTTGAAAAGATATCTACTATTAGTGGATCATTTTCATCAAATACATTGTGTTTTACTGCATTTTCAACTAAAATCTGGATACTAATTGGTGGAATAAAAAAATCGTTACACTTATTGTTAATATCAAAATTTACATTAAAACCATCACCAAATCTTATGTTTAACAAAAAGCAATAATCTTTAATAAATTCTATTTCTTCTTTAACAGATATAAGGGATATTTTGTCAGAATCCAGAATATACTTGTAGGTACCGGCAAGTTTTCTTATATACTCTTCGGTTTGTTTAATGTCTTTGTAAATTAATGATGAAATTGTATTTAAACTATTAAATAAATAATGAGGACTTAATTGTGTTTTTAGTGCTTCAAACTGCAGCTCCAATTGTTCTCGTTTTAATCGTGCAATTTGAATTTGTTCTTGTGAATAAAACTTATAGGAATAAATTAGAAAATCTGAAACTACTAATAAAATAACCAGAACAAGTGTTAAAATAAATATTCTAATGGTTATTTCATTATAATCTTCTATCAATTGACCAACAGTCAGATTAACTTTAAATAAGATAATATAAATAAAAATGCAAACGTATAAGAGAAATAATATGGATGTATAATTTATAAGCATTCCTAAAGCAAAACGAAGGCCTATTTTTTTTCGCCATATCGGAACTCTATTTAATATATTATTTATGGAAAAAATAGAAAACCCAATTATATTAGCTCCAAATAATAAATAGATAAGAAATACAACATCTTTAAACATCTTTGGGAATTCACCTAACTCACTAAAATATAAATATGAGTATAGAAGCAATCCTATTATTGTGTTTAACACAAAAATTGATATGGTTTTTTTAATTTGCATTTAATAATAAAAAAAGCCTTAAGATCTCTAATTTAATCAATTTTCATTTGAAATCTTAAGGCCAACAAAAAACAATTAGCGATTTTCTATTTTTTTAATTAATTGCACGTTCATATTCATAATCTGATTTAATTTCATCAGCAACACTATTAAATATATATTGCAATTCATCGTCTTTAGGCATAATTTGTTTAATTCTCATTAAAGAACTTGCTTTTTCGACATCTACTTCAATACTTTCAACCGTTTTTAATAAATAAACCAAAGTTCTTTTATTCAAGTTGCCCCTATCGCAAAACATTCTAATAATCTCTTCTTTACCTGAATCGTGATCAATTTCGTCTAAAACTTCAAAGAAAGCTTCCAACACTTCAGTATCTTCAGGTAAATCTTTAATAACTGCTCGCAAAAGGGCAGAGCTTCCATGTTCTAGTCCATCGTCAGCAAAATCTTCAGCAGTTTCTAAATATAATTTATATCCATATGCACTTAATTTATGTAATCTGACAAGCTCAAGCATTAAGTTATATGATTCTTCCTGAAGATCATTCATAGAATTAATTACATTAAAATATGATTTCAATACTTCTTCATCATTTGTTATTGAACCATGTATACTTCTTAGTTTTCTTGATTTTTGTGTATTTGCATCATAATGTTCAGCAATATCCAACAAGTTTAAAACTGCTGATTTACTTAACGTATTATCAGTTACAATTTTTCCTTTAGCCAGGTAATCAAATATTTCTTCTTTTAAATACCTATAACTACTGCTTAACTGGTTAGTTGCTGACATTAACTGGCTTGTTAGATCATCGTTGCCAACAACAAAAGGCACCAACATTCGATAAATAGCTGCTCTTTCTGTATTATAACTAAAATCATCAACCGTATTAATTAAATCTGATAAAACTTCTTTATCTAACTTTTGATCTTGAAGTAAAACTTTAATAACATTAGATTTTTCTGTATTAATTGACATCCCATCAATTACATCAAAATATTCATCTGAAATTTCTTTATCAATTTTATATTTCTTTTGGAAAGCCCTTAGTACATTGCCGCGTTCAGTATTATAACTTAGTGTTTCAGTTGCATCCAATAATTTTTCTTTTGCATATGAATCTAAATCATAATTATTTAAGATTTCTCTAATCAATGTTCCCTTTGTACTATTTGAAGAAATTTCAGTTATCGCTTTTAAAACTTTTATTAATTCTTCTTTATTTAGTTTAATTTCATTTACTAATGTTTTGTAATACAAATACTTAACATTGTAAACGCTGTATTCGACAGATTCAAAATAGAATAAAGCATGACTTGAAGACTTATAATAAGAATACCCGCCTGTATTTTCAAAATTATCAATTTCGTTTAACACTGCAGACACACCACCTTTATTATAGATTCGCATTATTCTTTCTTTACCGCCAATTCCTGTTTTTCTAATAACATCAATCAGGATTTCTTCAAGCCATTCTTCACCATTAGGACTAAAAGCTTCTTCTTTTCTTCCATCATAATATTTTTTAGTCAGGTTTCCTTTACTATCGCTTTCAATTTCTATTTTGCGACTATTTCCAAAAGATGATTTTGCAATACGCAGATATCCGTCGGGACTTATGCTTTTGATTTGTTTATCATCGTCAGAGACAACTATCTTTCCTTTGTATTCAATTTCGTATGCTGAGAATGAATCTTTTGATTTATAAAAATGTTCCCTGCTATCCCAACCTTGCTTATCAGTTCTTTTATTTTCTTTTGCATAGCCAGAAAAAGTAACCAATAAGATTAAACTTAAAACTAAAAGTACTCGTGATTTCATAATTATTTATTTTAATTAATAATTCAGATTATTTTCATAATACAATATTCAGGAGTATTCTTAGCAAAAAAAAGTAAAATGAAATGAACTGTAATTTTAGAGTAATGAACTGTTAAATTTATAAAATAAAAAAAAGAGCGGTTACATTAACCACTCTTTCACTATATAATTAAATAGCTTAATCCAGCAATTCTGATAATTTAGCTCCTAACTCTTCGCCTCTTAAATTTTTAGCAATAATAATTCCATCTTTATCGATTAATACACTATGTGGAATAGAATTAAAACCATATATTTCTCTTGCTGCACAATCCCAATATTTTAGATCTGAAACCTGAGGCCATGTAATTCCATCAGTTTCAATAGCATTCGCCCATGATTCTTTTGTTTTATCTAAAGATACACCAAATATTTCAAATCCTTTTTCTTTATATTTTGCATAATTTGCAACTAAATTTGGGTTTTCCTGACGACAAGGAGTACACCATCCAGCCCAAAAATCAATCAATAGATATTTACCTTCTGCTACAGATGATAATGAAACAGGGTTTCCGTTTATATCATTTAAAGTAAAATCAACATAAGGTTGACCTATTGCAACTTTCTTAAGAGTAACTATCTTGTCATTTAACTCTTTAGCATAAACTGATGTTTCAATTTCCTGGCTAAAGTTAGAAACAATACTATCAAGTTCATTTAACTCAACATAAGGCAACAAATAATTAAGAGTAATAAATGGCGCTATTATATTATTTGATTGATCAGCGACATATTGCTTGATAAATGCTTGTTGTTCATTTTCTGTTTTTTCGTATTCTAATTCAACAGCTTTTGTCTTTTCTGCATCCTGATCCATATTCGCTTGCATATAATCGTTATATAAACTACGGAATTTCATTCTATAGTTCATTAGTTCATCTGTAAATTGCTTATACAATATAGTCAATTCGGAACCTACAATTTCTGCATTAGGAATTTCATTAATATTACCACTAATCGAAATACCTACATTATCAACAAATAATTGCACTGCATCTAAAGTATCATTAAATATGATAATATATAATTCAGGTTGTTCAACAGATCCTTTAAATTTGAAAGTACCATCTTTAATTTCTACAGAATCAACTGTAACCAACTCACCATCTGCTATCTTTTTTAAAACAGCTGGTCCTGAATTTAATCCTTCAATTGTTCCCTCAATATTGTACTTTGGTGTATTTGTACAAGAGAACATAAACAAAACAGCTAACAAGCTATAAATTAATTTCTTCATTACAATATTATTTTTAGTTTTTAAAAGGCTAAACATACAAAAAATTCTACATAAACAGAATTTTAAATATTTTAATATTCTTTAATCTGTTTTTTTTAAATATTCTTCAATAATCATTTTAGAAGCTAAAAACGAATTCATCTGGCTATTTAATACATTTTTCTCGAACACTTTAAGCTTGTCCTTAATGCCAGGATGATTGTAAAAAATATTCTTTATAGATTCATTTATAGATTCATACATCCAAAACTTAGCTTGTTCTTTTCTTTTTAGTTCAAAATAGTTATTATCTTTTGATAAGGTGATAAAACTTTCTATTGTATCCCAGATTTTATCGATTCCTTGCTTTTTCAGCGAAGAACAAGTAAGTACTTTTGGTATCCATCCCGATTTTGTTGGTGGAAATAAATGTAAAGCATTTTGATATTCGACTTTTGCCATATCAGCCTTATGAACATTTTCGCCATCTGCTTTTGTAATAGCAATGGCATCTGCCATTTCCATTATACCACGTTTAATGCCTTGTAACTCATCTCCTGCGCCTGCCAACATTAGCAACAAAAAGAAATCAACCATAGAATGCACTGCAGTTTCACTTTGTCCAACACCAACCGTTTCAATAAAAATAACATTAAATCCTGCAGCTTCGCATAAAACTATAGTTTCTCGTGTTTTCCTTGCTACTCCTCCTAAAGATCCGGCAGATGGCGAAGGCCTGATAAATGCATTTGGATCTGTAGATAATTCTTCCATTCTGGTTTTATCTCCTAGGATACTTCCTTTTGATCTTTCGCTACTCGGATCGACAGCTAAAACAGCTAGTTTTCCTCCCCTTTTGGTAATATATCGCCCCATTGATTCAATAAAAGTACTCTTGCCAACACCGGGCACCCCGGTTATTCCTATTCGAATTGATTTCCCACAATATGGCAGGCAACGTTCAATTATTTCTTGTGCAACATCATTATGTTCTTTTAAATTACTTTCAACAAGAGTAATAGCTTGTCCAAGAATTGTCCTGTTACCTTCAATAATTCCAGACACAAATTCATTAACAGAATATTTTATTTTCTTTCTTTTTTTAAATTTCTTAATTACATCAGGATTTATTGATTCGGGTTGTTGCACACCTTCCTGCACATTTAATGCCGATTTAAAATCTTCTTTATCCTTTTTTCCTTCTGTTGACATTTTTATCAGATTCTTTTTTACGAAATTAGAACTTATTCGTTTTAGAATAAAAAAAAAGGGGATTTTTATTTAAAATCCCCTAAACTTTTTAAAATATATTTTATTCTGAAATAATATCTCCGGAAATCATTAATCGAACATTTGAATTTTTAGGATCATTTGTAATTACATAAATTGATTTTCTTTGTTTTCCTTTTCTGCTTCCTGGATTAAACACTGCTTTAAAAGAAGTTGTTTCGCCAGGTTTAATCACTGTTTTCTCAGGAGCGACAGTTGTACAACCACAAGTAGCTCTTATTTTACGAATTATCAAATCATTTTTACCTTCATTCTTAAAAGTAAAGTTATGTTCAATGGGATCTTTTGATTTTGTTTGTCCAAAATCAAAATTTAGATTTTCAAAAACAATTTTTGGTGCATTTGCTAAATCTTCTTTCGTTAAATTAGAAAAATTTTCTTCAACACGTGCACTAACTGTAAAATAATCTCTCACTTTTTCACCATTTAATAAAATATTTAAACGAGTAGTAATAAATCCCCAATCGTTTACTTTTCCTCCATCATATTTTCCCACAATAACACCTTTTTCACCAGGTTTTAGGACTTTCGGAATTACTTCTAAATCTAGATATTCAGGAACGCGTTCAAATGTAAGTTCCATATTCGATTCTGTTTCATTAAATATTTTTAATGTATCGATTTTTACCTGATCATTATAAACTTTCACAAAAGCAAAATGAGTAGTTTCTAATCTTAGTCCTTCTACATTTTTAGGATAATAATCAACAACTGTTTTAGGACGTGGTATTACTTCACCGGTTATCCTTAATAAATCTCTACTTTTAGGAGTATTTGTTTCAACAAAAATGCTTTTATTAAATTTTCCTGGTCTGTTAATAGGATCAAAAACTGCACTTACATAACCTTTTTGACCTGGCATAACAGGTTTTTCAGTCCAGGTAGGGGAAGTACATCCACAAGATGCTTTAACATTAGTAATAATTAAAGGGGAATCTCCGGTATTTGTAAACATAAATTTATATTCTACCTTCCCATCCACTTCTTTTATTTGACCAAAATCATGAACTACTTTCTCAAAAGAAATATTAGGCCCTTTTTGCTGAGCATTTAAAATACTTATAAAAATAAAAGCTGAAAAAATAGCTAAAACAATCTTTTTCATAATGTTAATATTTTAGTTTTTACATAATTTCATACAATCAAACAAATGTAAAAATAAATTATATGCATCATATAGTCGTTAACAAACTTTAACTTTTAATAATATTGTGGTAAATTCATCCAGTTTTTATCCTAATTTGAATTTCATAAATGTTAATTAAAAAAACATTCAAATTATTTTTTGGGTTCATTCTAATTAGTTATTGTGCATCTGCTCAGTTCTATAATGGACATCAAATGACATTTGGTAAGAATCGTGTTCAGTATAATGATTTTTACTGGTCTTATTATCGATTTGACAAATTTGACACTTATTTTAATCAGGATGGGGAATCAATTGCCAGATATACAGGAGAACATGCACTTAAAGAAATTAATTATTACGAGAACTTATTAAACTACAAATTAAAAAAACGTCTTATTTTCATAGTATACAATAAATACACTGATTTTAATCAAAGTAATATTGGCTTAAAAACTGGTAAAGAAGAATCAAACATAGGTGGTGTTACAAAAATCCGTAACAATAAGGTAAACTTATATTTTCAAGGCGATCATCAGGAATATTTAAAACAAATGAGATCTGCAATAGCAGAAGTAATTATTCTGGAGGTACTTTATGGAAATACCTTTACAGAAAATTTTGCTGGCTCATCCATTTTTGACCTTCCTGAATGGTATATAAAAGGACTTGCCTCCTACCTATCTGATGACTGGAATATTAATATTGAGAATAAAGTTAAAAATGATATCATTAACAATAGGTATAAAAAACTTAATAGATTAACTGGCGATGATGCCATTATTGCAGGCCATGCATTTTGGAAATATATAAATGATTACTATGGGTCAAATGCAATTTCTGATATCCTAAATCTTACACGAATTAATAAAAATGCAAACAATGCCTTAGTAAATGTTTTAGGACTTTCATATAAAGAAATTACCAAACAATGGATGAACTATTATTCTGATTATTTCAAAGATGATTTTTTTAAAACAGACTCGTTAGCAGGTTTTCAAATTCCACTTAAAAACAAATCAGAAAAAGTTTTTTATCAAGCAAAGATAAGTACAGATGGTCAAAAAATAGCTTATGTAACCAATCAATTAGGTCAAATAAAAGTATGGATATACGATGAAAAAAGAAATAAAACACTAAAAATTTATAAGCAAGGATATAAGCTAAAACAAATAAACGACTTTACTTTCCCGGTACTTGAATGGCATCCAAACGGTAAATTTTTAAGCATTATTACCGAAAAGGATGGTGGATTAAAGTTAATATTGTATTCTTTGGATAAAAACACTCTTTCGGAAAGAAATTTACTCTATTTTGATAAGATACTAAGTTTTAATTACTCGGATGATGGAGCCAAGCTGGCATTTTCAGCCGTTAAGAACAGTTTGACTGATATATATATTTACGATATAGCTTCATCATCCAGCGAACAAATAACAAATGATATCGCTGATGATTTTGATCCAAAATTTATTGCAGATTCGAAAAATATTGTATTTAGCTCTAATAGAATTCTGGACTCTATTAATACATCTCAAAACTACACAAACAGCCAATTTGATTTATTTGTATATCATTATGAAGATAAAAGTATAGAACTATTTAAGAGACTTACCAGCACTCTTTTAGAAAATGAAAAATCTCCAATGCATATTGGCTCTGATAATTACATATATCTAAATGATAAAAATGGTATTCAGAATTTATATACAGGAAAATATGATAGTAGTATAAGTTTCATAGATACATCAATCCATTATAGGTATTTTTTAAATCAAAGTCCGGTAACAAATTATGACATTAATATTGAAGAATATACTATAACTAAAGATTTAAGTTTTCAAACAATTCTTAACTACAACAAAGGTAAATATCAACTTATTAAACAAGAAACTTCAGATTTTTTTACGTTGAAAAGGCAAAATTTGACAACGACAAAATTTAAAAAACAGTTGGATAAAAATAAAATTGAAATGGATCGTATAAATCTATTGCAAATTCATCCTGCTAGATTTGATAGTTCAAGAATATTCTCTGTTTATGATAATTATGTTGATATAAATAATTATGTTTTTGAGATTGAGAAACCTTATTATAATTTCAAATACCATAATATTAAGTTGGATAGTACCAAAAAACTATTTGAATTTCCAAAAGTTAAGATTTATCAAAGAACATTTTATACCGACCATGTTGTTAGCCAGGTTGATTTTAGTTTTCTAAACTCATCTTATCAAGCTTTCACCGGAGGTGCTGTTTATTTCAATCCTGGATTTAACACTTTATTAAAGATTGGAGCATTTGATTTATTTGAAGATTATAAAATTGTTGCCGGTGTTAGGTTTTCAGCTGATTTTAATAGTAATGAATATCTTTTGAGTTTTGAAAATCTAAAAAAGAGAATTGACGAACAATACATATATCATCGACAAAGCTTTGAAAGTATAGGAATAGATTTTATTTCCAGGACACATACAAATAAAATTATGTATGCAAGAACCTTACCATTAAGCCAGGTTGTAGCTCTAAAAGGTACGTTAACACTTAGACATGACAAACAGATTTTGTTATCGATTGATCGAATGAGCTTACAAGAACCTGATATTCATAAATTATGGTCTGGATTGAAACTTGAATATATATTTGATAATACAATTAGTAAAGGGATTAACTTATATAACGGAACTAAGTACAAGTTTTTTGGAGAATATTATAATCAAGTAAACAAAACAAAAACTGACTTATATGTATTTGGTGTTGACTTTAGGCATTATCAAAAGATTCATAAAGATTTTATATTAGCGGCCAGATTTGCTGCAAGTGGTTCTTTCGGTCATAGCAAGCTTATTTATTATTTAGGTGGAGTTGATAACTGGACCAATTTTTCACAACAAACACCAACATTTATCCCATTAGATGAAGTTCCTATTGATGAAAATGAGAATTACGCTTATCAATCTGCAGCAACTAATATGCGTGGCTTTCCGCAAAACATTCGTAATGGAAGTAATTTTGCTGTTATTAATACAGAATTACGTTTGCCAATAGTAAAATATTTTTCTAACTACCCTGTTAACTCAAGTTTCTGGTCAAATATTCAGCTTGTTGGATTTTTTGATATTGGAACAGCATGGTCGGGTTTAAATCCTTATTCAAATGAAAATGCTTATGATAAAAAAGTCATTAACAAAGAATCAATAGTTGTAACCATTGACACCCAGAGAGATCCGGTAGTTGCAGGTTATGGTTTTGGTGCCAGATTTATGATTTTCGGTTATTTTACACGCTTTGATTGGGCATGGGGTATCGAAAATGGTGAAATATTGCCACACATTTTTTATTTTTCACTTAATCTTGATTTCTAAAATGTAATATTATGACCATAAATGAATTAGTAATTTTAATTTCTGTTGGATTTATTGCCGGAATTGTTGGAGGCTCATTAGGTTTGGGAGGAGGAATAATTATTGTTCCAGCATTAGTATTTATTTTAGGATTTACACAACATGATGCGCAAGGTACCAGTTTGGCCGTTTTATTATTCCCTGTTGGCATACTAGGAGTTATCAATTATGCAAAAAACGGGTATGTTAATTATAAATTTGCAATAATATTAATAATCGCATTTGTTTTAGGAAGTTATCTGGGATCTGTAATTTCAGTTCATCTGCCTGATAAAATCCTAAAAAAAATGTTTGGAGTATTTTTATTATTAATTTCACTAAAAATGATTATTGGAAAGTAATATGAAAGATCGAATAAAGCAGCTAGCAAAGAATTACTTAAATGAAATAATTAATATCAGAAGGCATTTACATCAGTATCCCGAGCTTTCTTTTCAAGAAACTGAAACTGCTAAATTTATAATATCAGTTTTAAAAGATTGGGGTGTTGAGTTTGAATCCGGAATAGCAGGCAATGGTATTGTTGCCATTATTAAGGGAAAGAACCCTTCTAAAAAAGTAATTGCATTAAGAGCAGATATAGATGCTTTACCGGTTACAGAACTTAATGAAGTTGAATATAAATCAAAAAACAAAGGAGTAATGCATGCTTGTGGACATGACGTACATACAGCATCATTATTGGGTGTTATTAAAATATTACAGCAAATTAAAAATGACATTGACGGAACTATAAAGTTTATTTTCCAACCAGCCGAAGAAAAACTGCCTGGTGGAGCAAAACAAATGATTGAAGAAGGAGTTTTATCATCCGTTCCAATTCCTGAATTAATAATCGGACAACATGTATACCCTGAATTACCAGTAGGAAAAATTGGAATTAAAAAGGGTTCTTACATGGCATCCAGCGATGAAATCTATTTAACGATTAAAGGAAAAGGTGGACATGCTGCTATTCCTAAGAAAGTAACTAATACAGTTTTAATAGCTTCAACAATCATTGTTGAACTGCAAAAAACAATCCCTGAAAATGCACCAAAAGGTATTCCAACTATATTAAGCTTTGGAAAAGTTATTGCCAATGGTGCTACTAACGTAATCCCCAACGAAGTATATATTGAAGGTACGTTTAGAACAATGAATGAAGAATGGCGGACAAAAGCACATGAAACAATTCATGTTATTGCTAACAATATTGCCCATAAAATGCAAGGAAAAGCAGTTGTGGAAATAAAGAAAGGTTATCCTGTTTTGGTAAATAACGAGAAGATTACCGAAAGTACAATTAAATTTGCATCAGAATATTTAGGTAAAGATAATGTAGATGATCTTGACATTAGGATGACATCAGAAGATTTTGCTTATTATTCGCAAGAAATACCTTCAACATTCTATAGATTAGGCACTTCTTCAGATATAGATAAAGAAATTGTATCCTTACATGCTCCTAACTTTAATGTTGATGAAAAATCATTAAAAATTGGAATGGGAACAATGGCATACATTGCATATAAATTCTTATCAGATAAATAATGTTAAAAGACATTAACCAAGGATTAAACAATCTATTTAGAACGATTCTAAATTTAACAAAAAGGCAGATTTAATATGCAAATTGTTTTTCAATTAAAATTAAGCAAATAATTTTGTAAGTGAATTAAACATTAATAAATTAAAAAATTAAAATCATGGCTTACGTAATAACTGATGATTGCACTGCTTGTGGTACTTGTATAGACGAATGCCCAGTTGAAGCAATTTCTGAAGGTGATATCTATAAAATTGATCCTGAAACTTGTACTGACTGTGGTGCTTGTGCAGATGTATGTCCTGTTGAGGCAATTCATCCAGAATAAATCAAGCTTAAAAAAACTTAAACCCGCTTACAAGCGGGTTTTTTTATGCTAAAACCCAAACCTTTTAAGCATCTCTAATTTTTAAAGTTTTTTTTCCGGAACCTTCTTAAGAAAAATATTTTTTATATTTTCACACGATCAAAAAAACTAAAAACTAAAATTATGTCTTTAGTCGAAAAACTTGACAAAAGAGAAAACTGTATATTTATACATTGTAATAACATTTCTTCTATATCTTTCCCTTTAACAAGTTTTACTTTACCGCATTTTAACAGCCAATATTTACAATATGAAAAATATCCAGAGAGTATTTAAAATAAATACTAACTACAAACAAACAAGCAAGTTAAACGAAATAGTTATCAATAATTTTTCAAATGTAAAATTCTGGTTATTGATTCCTTCGTTTCTAATACTGCTTCTTTTGTGTTTATATTTTATATTCTTAAGCAAGGAAGTTAATTTTGTAAACGCATATGTTAATATTCAAAAAGATTTATTCTTTTATCTTAATAGTAAGTTATCACAATTATCATACTTACAATCTAACCTAACACAATTAGGCGATGTATTGATATTTTTTGCTTTGATAACAATATTTATTGTTTATGCTCCAAGACTATGGGGAGCGTTATTAGTATCAGCTATTTATTCATTAATAGCATCAGCTGGATTAAAAAAAATATTTGCAGTGCCAAGACCGGCAGCTATGTTTGACACTGAGAGTTTTGAGATTATTGGCAGAACACTTAAGGGTAAAACATCCCTGCCTTCTGGACATTCCATATCTACTTTTGTTGTAATTACTATTTTGCTTTTTGCATTTATGCCTAAGAAGAAAAGTTATAAAATAATCTGGACTACTTTTATATTTTCATTGGGTATATTTATTGCATTTTCAAGAGTTGGAGTAGGAGCGCACTATCCGCTTGATGTAATCATTGGCAGTACGATTGGTTACATTGTAACTGTGTTGGGTATCATAACAAACAATAAAGTAAACTGGTTACATTGGATTGAAAATAAAAAATATTACCCTATTTTTGCTCTGGTTATAATTGCGTGGGCAGTAGCTATTATTCAAAAGATAATAACCATCAATTTATTCATATTTTATTTCTCCTTAATTTCATTAGTTATTACATTATATTTAATGACAAGTACTTATGTTAAAAAAAATAAATCTAAATAAATTAAAAGAAAGCAAGCTCTATTATTTTGTTTTAATAGTTAGTCTTATAAACCTTGTACTATATCATATTCCTTTCTATAAATTTGTATATAATAATCTAGATACTAGGGGTTTAAGTGGGATCTTGCTATTAATAAGTCTAACAATTTTAGCAATATCTTTAAATGCTTTTGTATTTTATATTGGATTATTTTTATTGCGTAAAGTGGGTAAATGGATATTGGTACTATTTTTCAATATCAATGCTATTTGTATCTATTTTATAACAACATATGGTGTTATAATAGACAAATCAATGATTGGCAATGTCCTTAACACTAATTATGATGAGTCTAGCAGCTTCTTCTCTTTTGGTTTAATTCTATATATAATTTTGCTAGGAGTATTACCAAGTATTCTAATTACAAAAATTAAGATTGTTTATGTAAAGTTTAAAAGGTTTATAATACACATTTCCTTGACTTTGGTTTTTTTATTATCACTTTCTTATGCTAACGCTACAAATTGGTTATGGATTGATAAGCATTCAAAAACATTAGGAGCTTTGGTAATGCCATGGTCGTATGTGGTTAATACCTGCAGATTTTATCATCATAAAAATAAGCAAAATAAGAAACAGATTTTGTTACCAAATGCGACTATTAAAGATAATGAAAAATCAATTGCAGTCCTTGTAATTGGAGAATCTGCAAGAAGCAAGAATTTTTCTTTATATGGTTATGAAAAAAACACGAACCCACTTCTCTCAAAAATAAATAATGTTCATGCATACAAAGCTCAGGCCTGTGCAACATATACAACAACAGCTGTTAAATGCATCTTAGAACACAAAAAAAGCAGAAAACTGTATGAAATTTTACCAAATTATTTATACAGAAATGGATTAGAAGTTATCTGGAGATCAAACAATTGGGGAGAACCAACAGTTAATATCAAGAATTTTCATAAAAGAAAGGACCTGGCAAAATCGTGCGAAGGAGAAAACTGTGAATATGATGAAATATTACTTAGCGGTTTACAAGAAGAAATATTAGCTAGTGATAAAAATAAAATATTAATAGTTTTACATACAAGCACTAGTCATGGACCTGCATATTATAAAAAATATCCACCAGAGTTTAATAAATTCAGTCCAGTATGTAAAAGTGTTGAACTATCAAAATGTTCTCAAGAAGAATTAATAAATTCATATAACAATACAATTGTTTATACCGATTATATTTTAGCTACCTTAATTGAAGAATTAAAGCAATTAGAAGAATATAATACTTGTATGCTTTTTGTTTCAGATCATGGAGAATCTTTAGGAGAAAATAACTTGTATATGCATGGATTACCGAATAGCATAGCCCCACAAGAACAGCTAGAAATTCCATTTATTGTTTGGACATCGGAAGGCTCTAAAGAACTTAAGGATAATGATGTATTATCTCAACATAATGTTTTTCATAGCATTTTAGACTTTTTAGCAATAGAAAGCCCTATATATGATGAAAATATGAGCATATTTAAATAATAAACAATAAAATTCAAAGCCTTAATACAAAAAAAAGATAAAACAATAGGGTGCACTGTAAGCACCCTATTTAATATATCAGAATTTAAGTTTGTACAATTAAATAGATTCTGTTTCTACAAGCTTAGCTAAAATATCAGCATAAGGTATTAATAAATATTTCTTTCCATCAATTTCAGCTTCCGTTCCTGAAAACTCCTTATAAAGAACCATATCTCCTATCGATATAGCCGAATTCTCAATTGCACTTACAGCAACAACTTTTGCTATTTTCTTCTTTTCCTTTGCTGTTTCAGGAATAATAATTCCTGATGCTGTTTTTTGCTCTTCCTTTTCATCTGAAATGTCCAATAAAATATGTTCATTTAAAGGTTGTAACTCTTTCATTGCTATTAAATTTTAATATTAAACTTTATTTTAATTCTAATAATTCATCAATTTTTGGCTTATTTAATCCAACAACAATTCTTCCGTTAATTTCTATTTGCGGAACTCCTTGTTGTCCACTCTTTTTTACCATTGCTTCAGCCATTTTTTGATCCTGTGCAACATTTATATCTCTAAACTGAATTTTATGTTCTTTTAAATAATTCTTTAAAGTTGTACAATGCGGACAGCTTGGTGTTGTATAAACAACAATTCTTTTTGTTTTTTTTGCAAGCACTTTATTATTGACTGAATATAAAGATTTTTCAATAATTGATTTGTAAACTCCCGTATCGTGACAACCTTTTATTATTTGCCCCGGTTTTTCCAGGTTAAATTCAATTAATGTCGGGACAGATGTTATACCATACTTTTCATGAATATCCCTTACAACAGAAACGTCTGCAACATAAATGTCACTACTTTCACTTGTACAATTTCTTAAATTCCTGAGCGCACATTCGCTTTGTTCAGATCCTGATTTATAAAGCATTAAAAAGCTTTTATCCTTCCCTTTTATTTTTTCCTTTAATTCATTAAAAGATCCTACAACATTTTGTACCATTGAAATAATCTTTATTTTGTATTATTTATATATTTACATTTTTATATAACATAATTTATACCATACTCATATTTTTGATAAGACACTGAAAAATTGACAGAAGAACAAAAAAAATGGCATTAAAATATATCTCATTTAAGAAAAAAATAGTATTATTAGACTTTAACCTTTTAAGCTATATTGCATGATACGGAAAGTTAGAATTTCAGTAAGACTTGCTTTACTGATTTCATTAATGGTAATCCTTGTTTTTTTTACAATACTTAGTTTTTATTTTGGTTTAAATAAGATTAAGAGATACTTTCTTAATGAGTTTAACACTGAACTTTTTTTAACTCAAAAAGATAAAATTAAGGTAGGCACTCACACCATTGCTATTACCATTAGTAATCTAATAAAAGGTATTGAAGATGAAAACTTACGGATCGAGTTAATTCGAAAAACTATAGATGAAATAAAATACGAGAAAGATAATTCTGGATATTACTTTGTATATGAAGGAACTATTAATGTTGCACACCCAGATCATCAATATCACGGTCAGGATTTAGCGCACTTAAAAGATATAAATGAGACTTATTTTATCCAGGACGCCTATAGAAACAGCCAAAATGGTGGTGGTTTTAACGAATTAATTTTCAAAAAGCCTGGAAAGGGAGATCAACCAAAAATTGTTTATGCTGAACCAATCCCTGAAACGAATTATTGGATTGCTACAGGAATTTATCTTGATAATGTAGAAGAAGCACAACAAAATATAGGTAAGAAAATCAATGAATTAACGTTAACATTATTAAAAAAGATATTAATAATAATTATTTTAACTCTTTTACTAATTGCATTGCCTGTAAGTATAATTGTGAGAAGAAGTATTGTAAAACCTTTGGAGAGAGCTATTCAAACTACCGATGAAATGGCTAAAGGAAACCTTGATGTAAAGTTACGAGATTACTTTAAGGATGAAATAGGAATTATGAATCAATCGGTTAATAAATTGATCGACAAACTAAAAATAACGGCAAAATTTGCTCAAGAAATAGGCAAAGGTAATCTTGATACAAAATTCGACTTATTAAGTGAAAATGATGTGCTGGGCAAATCATTATTAGAAATGAGAAAAAGCCTGATTGAAGCTAAGAAATTTGAAAGAATAAGAAAAGAAGAAGATCAGAAGCAAAATTGGGCAACACAAGGCATTGCTAAATTTGGTGAAATTTTAAGGCAAAACAATGATGATATGCACGAATTCGGTTATCATATCATTAGTAATCTGGCCAAATATACCAATGCAAACCAGGCAGGTATTTTCATCATTAATGATGATGATAAAAATGACATCTTTTATGAATTACTTGCTTTTTATGCTTATGAAAAAAGAAAATATATAAACAAAAGAATTGATGTTGGTGTTGGACTAATAGGTCGTTGTATTAAAGAAGAAGAAACTATCTATATTACAGACCTTCCGAGAAATTATATAACCATTACATCAGGATTAGGACATGCTGTGCCAAATGCATTACTTGTGGTTCCTTTAAAAGTTAATGATGAAATATATGGAGCAGTAGAATTAGCTGGTTTTGAAAAGTTTGACGATCATGTTATAAAATTTGTTGAAGAAATTGGTGAAAGTATAGCTTCTACCATATCCACAACAAAAATAAATATCAGAACAAGTCAATTGTTGGAGCAATCGCAGCAACAAAGCGAGGAAATGGCAGCCCAGGAAGAAGAAATGCGTCAGAATATGGAAGAATTACAGGCGACACAGGAAGAAGCTGCTCGTAGAAGTTCTGAAATGCAAAGCTTGTTAAATGCATTAAATAATGAAAATTATGTAATAGAGTATGATCTGGATGGACATATTATTTCTATTAATGACAATTATATAAAGTTAATTAATATTAGTAGAGATGAGCTAATAGGAACACACCAGACAGATAATATGAAACTTTCTAAAAAACAAAAGGAAGATAATGAGCAGTTTTGGAATGATTTAAGAAATGGAATAGCTAAAAAAGAAACAGAAACTATAGAGCTCAATAAAAAAGAATATGTATTTGTTGCAACCTATTCACCCATTATTGATGAAGACGGAAGAACAGTTAAAATATTAAAAATCTCAACAGACATTACAAAAATAAGTAAGTAATAGATTATCAAATAAAAACGAATAAGGTCGATAAAAAATTACCAACCCTATTCAACAGATAGTTTAGATTACTAAACCCTATCAGGAAAAGTTACAAAGCTCCTTCATCATAAGCTTTTTCACCATGCAACGCCTGATCTATTCCTATTTCTTCTTCTTGTTCTGTTGTTTTAACCGGAGTAATTAAATTTATTAAAACTAACATTAAATATGTAAATATAAAAGCATATGCAGCACCAATAGCTACTGCAACAACTTCTTTAACAAAGAAGCTAACGTTTCCTTCAAGCAAACCACTTTGTCCGTTAACATATGAGAATGCAAAAACACCTAATAAGATAGTACCTAAAGTTCCACCAATACCGTGAACTCCCCATACATCTAATGCATCATCCCATCCAAGTTTATTTTTCATTTGTACTGCTAAGAAACAAACTGCACCAGCAGCAATGCCTATTAACATAGCAGCCCATAAAGGAACAAAACCTGCTGCAGGAGTTATTGTTGCCAAACCTGCCACAGCACCAGTTAATAAACCTACAAATTTAGGTTGTCCTTCTTTAATCCATTCAATAATTAACCATGTAATGGCCGCAAACGATGCTGCTACATCAGTATTTAAAAATGCAAGTGTAGAAATAGCATCAACATCTAATTCACTTCCGGCATTAAAACCATACCAACCGAACCATAATAAACCAGTACCAATCGCTACCAATGGAATACTATTCGGAGGAGAATTTGTATCGCGACGTTTACCAACATAAAGTACAGAAGCTAAAGCAGCAAAACCAGCAGTTGCGTGAACTACTATACCACCTGCAAAGTCTAACACTCCCCACTCAGCTAATAATCCACCGCCCCATACCATGTGTACGAATGGATAATAAACAAAGATTTGCCATAAAACAAGGAAAATTAAATATGCTTTAAAAGTTACACGATTAATAAATGCACCCGTAATAAGCGCAGGTGTAATAATCGCAAACATCATTTGGTAAGCTACAAAAATATAAACTGGGTATTTCCCATTATCAAAAGCCTGATCAAAAGGAATTCCCTTTAAAAATGCTAAATCAAGGTTACCAATTATACCTCCTTCGCCACCACTAAAACATAGTGAGTATCCAACTGTTACCCATAAAATTGTTGTTATACCTAATGATACGAATGTTTGTACCATAATACCAAGAATATTTCTTTTACCTGCTAAACCACCGTAAAAGAATGCCAGGCCCGGTGTCATTAACATTACCAAGCTTGTGCATAAAATCATAAATGTCATTGAGCCACTGTCAAACATAGTTTTAAGATTTAATTAATGATTAGGTTTATTTAAAATGA